>CAVAID010000124.1:0-2068 GCA_963588685.1 bacterium | reverse complement strand
ACCCTTGATTCTGGCTTTCTACAAATATTTATACCCACAGATTTGCAGGTGAGCCAAATATTTACAGAATCTCCCTAAAAACTTTCCGGGTGATTAATCTTGACATAATTAAGCATTTAAATTGTATCAACTTCACGCGACATTCATACCGAGCTGCCTTTCACAAGTTCGCTACCGCTCACTTACTTCACAACGGTCACCTTCAGCAAGTTGCCAGCAAGCTAAATCAAGCAGCCGGCGAGTTAGCCAGACGCCTTGCAGGGGCTTAAACTACGGTGTTTTCTTTGGTTCTGTCCCCGAGCCTGCGGTTACCGAGCTTGTCGAAGCATCGAGGGCGGCATTTCGACAGGCTAAAAGACCGCAACGCTCCTTACAGATTAAATGCCTTCTCCATCGCGTCCTGCTCGGAGTGAGATATCCCGTATCGAGCTGCCACCTTCCTCCAGGATGACACAGCCGTCCTTACCTGAGCGACAATCTGCCCGGCGGTCTCCGCTTTGATGCCGAGGTAAGGGGCGATGGACAGCACCAGAGAGTAATCAAGCGCGTTGTCCGTCTCATTTATGTTCAATTTGAGCCCGTACCCCGAAGGGTTCGGAGTCAGGTCGTATGCCGGAGACAGCGCCCAGCCTTTCGGAGAATAAATGAATCCGTGGTTGCGCAGGTGGTCATCACAGTTGGAGACGGCGACATTAAAAGCGACCCTGCGGAAAAGCTCCATCAGATTCTCGCTGACCTTCGTGCAGTTCCTCTCTATCCATTCGGCGATTTCAAGATAACTCGCGCCATCGGAGTTCTCCCCGTCGCTGTATCCCAGCAGCGTCATTGCGGAAGTGAATTGGCGGCGTCTGCCGCCATCTGTCCTGTCAAAGCGGCGCGTGAGAAATGTATGATGCGCGCAATTATACTTCTCGAGTTTAAATTCGCTCACGTTTATGCCGGACCTTCGTGCAAGCTCCATGCAGACTGCTTCCCACGCTCCGACATCACTTCTGTCCCTTCGGCTTGGGAACTTCGCTATCCAGAGGTTGCGGTCCCCATCCAGGACATTGGCTTTCGGCCTCGCTCCTCCCAGAGAGCTTCCCGGTGCGACGAGCATCCTGAGCCACCTGCTCTGTTGAGTTTCCGGGCAAGCCTCCAGATTCAGAGACGCTTCCTCCAGCTCCTTGAGCGAGGTCCACGGAGGGGCGGCCGTCTCTCCGTCATCATCCAGGAAAGGTCCCTCCGGCGACAGCTTGAATCTGAGCGCTCCCATCCTGCTGCCGTCAAATACGCCCAGCAGGTAGTCTGTTTCGTCAAGAGTTCTTGTCCTGCGGCCCTCTGCTCTCGCCTTCTCGGCTTCTCTCCGTTCCAGCAGCACCCGCCCCCAGCGATCCGGGGCAGAATCCAGGAATATGCCGAAGTTATCCTTGCCCTGAGGGACATACTGTCGTCCGCCAAACAGCTGCAGGTCCGGATCAAAGCTGCTGAACCGCCTGTCCGTCAGCCACGAACGGTCGTATTCAAACGAGAATATCTCCTTCCCGCGAAGACGGACCGCAGACAACACGCCCATCAGGACAGGTGATGACACCTGTTCACCGTCATAGTAAACATATATCCTTCGCTCGTCTGTCATAGCTATTTCTTCGAAGCCCTTTTCTTGACATCCAACTTGGCATCCTGGAGTTTGCGGCCCAGTTCATCATCCTTAGCGACAAGAGTTATGTCCTCAGCAAGTCCGAGGGCGATAAGCACCCTGAAATACTGTCCCAAAGCAACACCCTCATCTCCCTTTTCGACCTTGACAAGGGTCGTCCTGGAGATACCGGCGCGTTCAGCAATTTGGGCGGTGGTCAGGTCGCGCCTCAAACGGGCATACCTTATCTGTTCTCCAAGTGTCCGGAGCAGTCGGCTTTGGGAAGGCAATAGTTCTCTTCGCATTTTATAATGTTCAATATATTAGGCAAAGATAAATAATTTTGCCTATAATTGAAAACATTATTCCAATTAGATTTCAGCTCCGCCGTCCCCAGACCCCGGCTCGCTTGCGAGACTTAATAAGAATCACTAAATTCGCGGGCCGAAA
>CAVAID010000123.1:0-2116 GCA_963588685.1 bacterium | reverse complement strand
TTCGCAACTGAACCAACTTGGCAATGATTTAGACACGGAACTTTGCAGGTGAGCCTGTAAGGTACACCCGTAATTGGCTCTATTATCATTCTAGAGCAGGAAGGGAAATAAGCACATGCATCCAAAATAATAGTCGTTATTATTATATTGATGATTAATATTTCTTGTATCCTCACACACCAGCGTTTGATTTAAATAATGTATTCACTATGGAAGATAAAGACGACATCTTCCCTCGGCGTGGAGGTTGACGGGGAGACCTATGCGGAGGTCCGCGACGGCAGGATGACGACGATTGACATCCAGATTGATGACAACTCCGCTCCTTCACTTCTTGAGAATATCAAGGGAAGCCTTATCCTCAATGTCGACGACCTCACGGACACTTACCACGGCTGTTACTGGTGGAACGGCGGCAAGTTCCCGTACATCTTCAACAGGAACCTGGAGCAACTTTATCTCATCTGCGACGGAAAGGCCCTTGTACTGTCGGCATCTTCCATCGAGGCCGTTGCAGACGAGAGGTTCCGTTATGGCACGCCAGAGCATCCGGAGAGCGTTCCCGACCCAAACGGAGAGGAATGCCTGTGGTCGGCTAGAGTCTCCTTCAAGCTCCTTGGAGAGCAGAACCTCTGACAGACCAAAACTTTCCTTCCAAAAAGGAAAGTTTTGGCATATTCTTTCCTTTTCAAAAGGAAAGTATTATATTTGCGCCAAAAGGATGATATATGGAACTGCGCAGAACATTTCAGTCGCTCATCTCTCTCCATCAGGGAGAGTTCCCCTACAATGGGCTGATACCCAGAGAACTTGTACTCCCGCTCAATAGTGGCGACATAGTCACCGTGACAGGGATACGGCGCTGCGGCAAGTCTTCGCTGCTAAAGCTCGCAATCAATGACCTGCTCGCGTCGGGCGTACCAAAGGAGCATATTCTCTACATCGAGTTCGACGATGAGCGTTTCTCCGCAATGGGCGTTTCTGATTTCGACGAGATACTTCAGGCATACCGCGAGATGTATCCGGAGCAACCGCTCGCGGATGTCTATATGTTTTTCGATGAGATTCAGCTCATTAAAGGCTGGGAACTGTTCGTCCTGCGGACATTCAAAAATTATAGCAAACACATCTTCATCACCGGGAGCACAGCAGAGATGCTGTCCGGAGAGATGGCCTCGGCTCTGCGCGGCTGGCCGGATGAATATGTCGAATATCCTCTCGACTTCAAGGAATATCTGAAGTTCCTCAATCTGGCTCCCGACTGCTTCTCCGAGGCCGGTGCGGCCATCGCGAAATCGGCATACAGGGCCTTCTGCGCAGATGGCGGATACCCAAGGGCCGTCATGGAGGAGTCTGAAAGCGCGAAGGCCAAGATTCTTCAGTCATATTTCAACACCATGCTCTTCCGCGATCTCATTGAGCACTATGACATAAAGACCTCACCGTCCGTCGTTAGGTATTTTCTGAAGAGGGTCTTCGAGAATGTCACGAAGCCGACCAGCGTCAACAACATCTACAACGAGCTGAAGTCGCAGGGCATGAAAGTGTCCAAGGATTCGCTCTATGACTGGCTGGACTACGCCGGCAACATATTCCTGCTCTATAAGGTCCCGAGCTACACAAGGTCAGTTCTCAAAGAATCGACCCTGCCGGCGAAGTACTATGTGGCCGATAACGGCCTTAGGAGGGCTGTATTGAACAGTGCCGGCCCGGATGAGGGCAAAGCACTTGAGAACAATGTGTTCCTCCGGCTCTACCGCAGCCTGGGAAACGATGACAAAATCTTCTATTTCAACGAGAATTCCAAGGAATGCGATTTCGTGGTCTGCCGTGGCGGGGAAATTGTAGAACTTATCCAGGCATGCTGGGAACTGACCCGGGAAAACAGGGCACGGGAGTTTGGCGGTCTTGTTGCCGCAGCCGAGGCCACAGGGTGCAGCAAATGTCGCATAATTACCTGGGGGCAGGAGGAAACGATTCTACAGGATGGGCTTACAATTTCGGTAGTCCCCGCCTGGAAGCTTTGATTTATAAATTGGTTAACGGCGCCTACCGTGAGCCTGTCGAAAAGCCGGCCGCGGCCAAATTTTGCCTTTCCGCGAATTAAGCGTAACTT
>CAVAID010000122.1:0-2140 GCA_963588685.1 bacterium | reverse complement strand
GATGGATCTCATCTGAACGATAATGGGGCGAGGTTGTATTCGGGGATGATTATGCGCGTGTTGTCTAGAACGATATTATCAGTAGTGCTCCGAGAGTCATTGTTTGATTAGAACCCTAAAGTTTGTAACCTTGCTTTGAAAGGTATTTGGGATTAATTGCTTTAATATTAATGATTTAACAGTTGAGGTAATTCATTTATGAAAAAAGTACTATTCTCTGACAATAACATTTGGTCGTTGCTTAATTTCCGCGGAGAAATTATAAGGCATTATATAGACAAAGGCTACGATGTCATTGTTCTCGCTCCAGTTGATGACGAATCTGAAATTCAGTCTGTAGTCCCTGACGGGGTAAGGGTTATCCCTGTTAAGATGGAAAGGACGAAGACCAATCCATTTTCAGATATTAAATATCTTTTCAGCGTTTGTAAAATTTATAAAAGAGAAAAACCGGACTATATCTTCCACTATACCATCAAGCCTAACATATATGGGTCTATAGCTGCCCGACTCAATGGAATTAAGTCTTCTGCTATGATGGCGGGATTAGGCTACACTTTTAGGAATAGCGGCTTGGCGGCTTTAATCGGGAGACTGCTTTATAAAATAGGGTTGAGATATTCTGATAATGTCTTCCTCTTAAATGAAGATAATGTGGAGGAAGTATTAAAGAGAGGAATATGTAAGAAGAATAAAATAAATCTATTGCGAGGTGGCGAAGGAGTTAATCTGAAGAAATTCAGGTATATGGACAATGAAGATACTTCAATAACATTTGTATTCATTGCCCGCATGCTTTTCGATAAGGGCTATAGTGAATTTGTGCAATGTGCTAAAGAAATAAGACAGGATTATCCGGATGTTAAATTTGAGCTTTATGGTGCGCTTGATTCTGGGTATCCCAATGCTGTGCCTTCGTCGACGATTGAGGAAGATGAGAGAATGGGATATGTTCAATATAAAGGATTTACAAAGGATATACTGTACGTCTTTAGTAGAAAAGGGATTGTCGTGATGCTCCCTTCGTACTATGGAGAAGGTTTGAATAGGACTCT
Organism: bacterium; assembly: GCA_963588685.1. Taxonomy (GTDB): domain Bacteria; phylum Bacteroidota; class Bacteroidia; order Bacteroidales; family UBA932; genus Cryptobacteroides. Next base: position 1,085 of record CAVAID010000122.1, on the reverse strand, counting down.
TATGGAAGCATGTGCATCAGGAAAACCGATAATTACGACCAATAATCCAGGGTGCAAGGAGACAGTAAGAGATGGTATAAATGGGTATATTGTGGAGCCCCAAAATACAAAGCAATTAATCGAGGCCGCTAAACATTATATTTCTTTATCAGAGGAAGAAAAAAATGCCATGTCATTGGCCAGCAGAACTATTGCTGAACAGGTCTTTGATATAAACAGGGTTATTGAAGAATATGATAAGTTGATTTGAAATTGCTGGTCATGCTTCGGCATTCCTATTTTTCCTCCATCTCATCTGACTTTTAATATGATTATTATCCCGGACATTCCACTTACTGATATCGGAGAGGATAGGCTTGGGCGGGGGCCGATGGTGGATTTGATAGTTGAGTCCATCAATCAGCTTGCGTCTGCTGATAGGCATCCTTGCACTGTATATGGCATTTATGGCAAGTGGGGTGAGGGGAAGACTTCTCTGATGCACTTTGTCAAAAGCAGACTTGAGGCGCAGGGGAATGCGTGTGGCGTGGAGCTAGTCGAGTTTAATCCTTGGCTGGTGAACAATGATGAGGCGCTGCTTCGAGAATTCTTCACGACCATTATTTCTTTCCCTGACGATAGGGTGCGGATGTTTTTGCGGAAGTATGGGCCATTAGTCAGTCTGGCTTCCAAAACTATTGTCAATGCGGTCGTGCCCGGCGTGGGAGCAGCTATAGCCGGAGGTGTTGATGTCATTTCAAAGGCATTCGAGGTAACGGATGGTTCGCTCTCGGATTTAAAAGGAAGAGTCTCGCAGGCGATAGTCAATTCGAAGCGTCATCTTGTCGTGATGATTGATGATGTTGACCGCTTGGACAAAGAAGAACTTCATGCCGTGCTGCGCCTGATAAGGCAGGTGGCGGATTTCGACAATTGCATCTATATCGTTGCAATGGATGATGAGATGGTCGCGAAGTCAATAGGGGCATATCACGGTGGTGGCTCTCCGGCTGATGGCCGGAAGTTTCTCGACAAGATTGTGCAGGTCCCGATAACTCTGCCTCAAATCCCTGAAAGTACTCTCGGGCGCCTGATTAGGAGTAAAC
>CAVAID010000121.1:0-2147 GCA_963588685.1 bacterium | reverse complement strand
AAACCGTGGGCATCCTCTACGAATCGAGCGCCGCCCACATAACCTTCCAGAGAATAGCCCTGAAAGATATCGTGAAATGAGAACCCTGCTGACGCTCTGCCTGGTTCTTCTGACCTTCTGCCCGCTTTCGGCGCGGGAGAAGATCAGGGTGGCCTGCGTGGGTGACAGTGTCACCTACGGCTACGGTCTTCAGGACCGTGACAATGAAAGCTACCCCGCAAGGCTTCAGGCCCTGCTCTGGGAGGACTATGATGTCCGTAATTTCGGGCATTCCGGAGCTACTCTTATGCGCAGGGCCTACCGCCCTTACGTCGAGCAGCAGGCATACCGGGACGCTCTGGATTTCGCGGCGGACATCGTCGTCATCCATCTCGGACTGAACGATACCGATCCCCGCGCCTGGCCGAACTACCGGGATGAGTTTATAACTGATTATCTTGCACTTATAGAGGATTTTCGCAGGGCGAACTCTCAATGCAGGGTCTGGGTCTGCCGTATGACCCCGATATCGCACCGCCATCACCGCTTCAAGTCCGGGACCCGCGACCGCATTGGACGGCTGGAAGCCGGCCGGTTTGGGTCTATCGCAACGGGTTGTCGGAGTGCAGGAAGAGGCGGTCGCGGGCGAGCAGGCAGGCACCGGTGATGCCGGCGTCGTCGCCCAGCTTTGAACTCAGGATGGTCAGGTTGCGGTTCATAAGCTTCAGCGAATGCTGCTTCACGGATAGCGCCACCTGCTGCTGGAAGTAGAACGGCGAGGCCTTCGCGAGCTGACCGCCGATGATGATGCATCCGGGATTGAACAGATTGATGATTCCGGCGAGCTGTCTGCCAAGCTCCTTGCCTGTCTCGGAGATGAGCTCGATGCAGAGCTGGTCCTCCTTTTCGGCCGCATTGAGGATATCCCGGGCATCGATTTTTTCGCCCAGACGCACTTTCTGCGAAAGGATGGAGGTCTCGCCCTTCTGGATGCGTTCCTGAAGCTGGCGCGCTATCGCCATCATCGAAACTTCCGTTTCCAGACAGCCCTTTTTGCCGCAGTGGCAGAGGATATTGTTATCGTATACGCGCATATGCCCCATCTCCCCGGAATAACCGTTAGCTCCGTAATACATTCTGCCTCCGATGATTATGCCCATTCCGAGACCCCAGCCTATGTTTACGTAGAGCACGTCTGACCACTGCGACCCGTAGGCTATGTACTCCGCGTACGCCATGGCTTTTGTATCATTCTCGATAACGACCGGCAGGCCTATGACCTCGGAGAGCAGATCAGCCAGAGGCGTGTCCTGAGTCTCCTCGAAATTGAAGATGCTGGCGCTCGTTCCGCGCATCGAATCCACGCGGCCGCCGATGTTGAACCCCACGCCCGAGACTTTCGCCCTGTCTTCCGGGGGCAGACGGTCGAGGAACGCACTTATCTTGTTGCAGATGAGATTCATATTCTCGTGCGAATTCTCGAAGCTGTACGAATAGTCCACCCCCTTCTTAATGATGTTTCCGGTGAAATCCATCATACCTATCGCGAGACCGACATTCTTGATGTCTATACCTAGAAAATAACGCGAATCGGCTCTGATTCCGTAGATTATGGCTTTGCGGCCCTTGTGCCCGCTGTCCTCGAGCGCTATTTCATCGATGGGAATCTCCTCCCGTAGAGCGCTGAGCTGCTTGGCTACGGTGGTGGTACTGAGACCCATCTCCTCGGCGATGGACGGGACGGTGAAACGGCCCTCGCTCTTCACGCGGCGCAGGATCGTTTCCTTGACGAAGTCGTATGTGCTTTTGTAATTCATATTTGGCAATATTATCGATAAATAATCAAAATCGCAAGTTAAATGCGAAGAAATTAGTCAAAAAAGATTTTTTAAAGCCTCGTTTAAGAAATTGATTATGAATTTATAGAAGAATCTCATAATTTTGGGACGTTAAGAATTGTATTCCGGAGGTTAGAACGATTAAGTGAGTCGCAAGCCTGCGCTCCGATATTCTCCAGGCCCGAAGAATACCGTTAAAACACCACAGAAATGACAACTGAAAAGAAAAATTATCTCTCTAAGTACTCTGACTGGTACAGACAGGAACTGGTCGGGAATATTATGCCTTTCTGGCTGGAGTACGGATTGGACGAAGTCCACGGGGGAGTT
>CAVAID010000120.1:0-2175 GCA_963588685.1 bacterium | reverse complement strand
GAAAAAGCCACGAGCAGGTCGTACTGGTCCTGGATGATACGGTAGTTGATAAGGATTTTGTCAGCGTCCGATCCTCCCGTCTCCACGGATGCGGTGTAAGGGTGGTAGGCACGGAAGCGGTAGTACTGGTTGCGCTTCCAGTAGTATTTCTGCTTGTCTCCCGTGCGGGTGTATTCCCATTCGCCGGAAGTTCCGGATGCAGAGTTGAATTTTACCTCGAGGGCGGAGGAATTGTCAAATACATTGGTGCCTGACGCGCCGCCTTTGGTGTCGGAATATACACCATAGACTCCGAACGGATTGTCTGTCAGGTTGCTATTCACGGTCTTGGTGGCCTTAGTCGCGGCGACATTCTCCGCTGCGGAGGCATCTGCACGGAAGGAGATGGACGGCCCGGTCTCCGCAGGGTCATCTTTCCTGCAGGCCGTGACAGCCGTAGCGAGCAGCGCCGATATCAATATGTATTTGACTGACTTCTTCATTATTCCGTGCCGATGTTTATATTTGGTGAGTTGCCTTCGCCCCAGTCGCCTACGCTGCCGCTGAATTCGATCGGCTCGTTCTCCTCTCCGAATACCACGCTGTAGGTAATGTGCTGGCCGATGCCCCAGAGCTGGGATTTAATCTCGGGGAGACTTCTTTCGGCTGTGGCGTGGGTAGTACTGTTCATTGAGTATTCAAGGCAGAGCGTGACCGGGTTGCCCGTGCCACGGGTGGAGTCGGCGTTAAGCACCTGGGGGATGGCGAGGAGGTCCTTGGCGTTGAGGGTGACATTCACTGCGGTGAGGTCGAGCTCAAGTCCGTTTGCATTCTCGTAGATTACGATTTCCTGCAGATTGCTCCTGTCGCTCCAGGATTCATCAGCCTTTGCTGTCTGCGTCGTCTGCGTCATAGTGAAGCTGCCCGTGGTATAGACGTTCTTGAAGCTGACTTTGTAGAGCTTGACGTCGTTGGTCACGGAGCGGGCGGAGGCGGTGCTGACATTGACCGTGACCTTGGCGAGCTTGTGGCGGAAGAGGGTCGGGACGCCCACATAGCCGTAGGTCTTTACGTTGGTCGTGCGGTCGGATACGAAGTCGGCGACCATAAAGTCGATGTCCTGGTTGGTGCTGGCGTTCACGGTCCAGCCGGTGAGGGTGACGCCGTCCTTGCTGACGCTGATATTGCCTTTGTTGGCGAGGCTTGCCGGGGAATAGGACCAGAAGCTCAGACTTCCTTCCTTCGGCCAGTAGTAGCTCTGGTCGGCGCCGCGCCATTTGTCGGTCTGGAATTCTACTGTGACATTGCTGAAATATGGTACGGCATCGGCCTTGTTACTGTCCCAGCTCTTTCCGTTAGGGAGGTACCAGGCGTAGGACTTGAAGGTGTCGGAGGTGCTGTAGGCTGTGGCGGCTTTTGTGCGCGGCTGTTCGAGTGCGACATTGTAGTCCAGGCCAATCCGGCTTTCGACCTGAACGGTCTCAACCTTGGTGCATGAGCCCGCAAGCGGAAGCAGTGCAGCCGCCGAAAGTAACGCTATGCCGAAATGCCTGATGTTCATAATTCTGTGTTTCTTTTTCTGGTACCCGGAGGAAGTTTCACCCTCCTCCGGGCTATGAGTTACTAAGTAAATTACTCGATGGTGTAAGTGAATGGCTGACCTTCCCAGTCAACTACGCTCGGAGCCCAGTAGATCTGGCGGTTCTCGAGGTTGATCTGGATGTTGTAGGTGATCTTCTTGTTCTGAGCGATCTCGATGCCGGTTGTAGCTGCGCCAGCGGTGCCGCCGTGGATGGTGTAGAGGTCCACATTCTCAGTTACATTCTCGGTAGCGTAGTGGGTCGCATCGGTGTAGGTGAGCACCTGATACTCGAGGTGGAGGTATGGCTTGGTTGCCGTGTTGCCGGTTCCTCCGTAAACTGTGCCTGCAAGGTTAGCCTCAAGTGGCTGAGGAAGTACGAGAAGGTAAGCGTTGGCGTTGGCAGTGTGCTTGTTCTTGAATGTAAGCTCGAACTTGGTGTTGTTTGAGAACTGCTCTTCGACGTTTGAGTTGTCGGTAGTGTAGTCATACCAAACATAATCCTTCGTAGTGCCCTGATCTGACCAGACTGAGGTAGGTGCATCGGTGTTGGTGGCAGCATAGGTGAATGTGCCGACAGTGTTGAGCAGGTTGATGGATACATTCTTGAGCTTGAA
>CAVAID010000119.1:0-2199 GCA_963588685.1 bacterium | reverse complement strand
CGCGCTGTACAGTATAATGTTGTGGCCGCATTTTGTAGAAATCTTTTTATGATGAACGGCGTGCATTATGCAACAACCTTCCGGGAACGGCCCCTCGACAGGCTCAGCAACCGCGTAGCTCAGCGTATTCTAAGACTTTTGCAAGTCTTTTTTCAATTATTTTTTAGCGGCAGCACTTCGACCCCAACGCTCTAGGTGTAGATACATATTGCGTTCAAAGGGGCGTTCCGCCCCTGGCCGCGCGGCCTTCCCCTGAGAAGTTTTTCATAGGTGGGCGTGTGCAAGCGCACCGCCTCTTCGAGACAGTGTGCTTGGATATAAGGATGGCTGCTACTTGACTGGGAATGTCGACCGACTGATACTTCTAATGGACACGGTGTAGCCTTCCCTAATGACCGCGCTGGCACATGGCGAATATTCAGCCATTTCAGGTGATAACATGTCTTTTTTGGCTAAATAAAAAATTATATTTGGCCAAAAAGATAACTTTTAATACCTTTACGGCTAAAATAAGAATGTTATGATTGGCAGAAAAGCAGAGAAACAGACGCTCCAGCGGGTTCTGGACAGGAAGAGCGCACAAATTGTTGTTGTCTATGGCAGGCGAAGGGTCGGAAAGACCTTTCTGGTCAACGAATTTTTCAACAACAGCTATGCATTCAAGCATACGGCCGTATCTCCGGCCGGGAATGAGACTGCAGGCGGGAAGATGCGGGTGCAGTTGACAGAGTTCTTCTACTCGCTGAAGGCTTATGGACTGAAGTCCGACACCATGTGCCCTGAGACTTGGGCTGAAGCCTTCCATCTGCTTCAGGAGTTGCTTGATGGCAAGGCTGATGGAAGCAATCAGGTGATTTTCATCGACGAATTGCCGTGGATGGATACCCCGCGTTCCGCTTTCGTCAGTGCGTTCGAGCATTTCTGCAACGACTGGTGCTCTGCGAGGAAGCATGTGAAACTCATCGTGTGCGGCTCTGCCACGTCCTGGATATGCGATGAGATGCTCGATAGCAAGGGCGGTCTCTACGACAGGGTTACCACCAGCATATATGTGCGCCCGTTCACGCTCAAGGAATGTGAGGAATTCTTCCGGGAAGAAGGCTTCCATATGGATAGATATGACATCGTCCAGGCATATATGGCATTCGGCGGCATTCCTTATTATCTGTCTCAGTTCAGGGAAGACTTGAGTGTGGTGCAGAACATAGACGCGCTGATTTTCGACAAGGATTCCATCCTGTATGACGAGTTCGACAGGCTCTTCTCATCGCAGTTCGCCAATCCGGAAGCACTGAAATCAATCATCACCGCCACTGCAGGCAAAAGATGCGGGCTGACCCGTGAAGAGATTGTATCCCATCTCAAGACATCGTCCGGAGGGACATTCTCGACATCGCTGAAAGCACTGGAAAAGAGCCGGCTTCTGGTTTCGTACAAGCCGCTCGGAGAGAAAAATCCGAGATACAGGGTATCAGACCCGTTCTGCTCTTTCTACCTTCATTATGCAAAAGCGAACAGGACTCAGAAGAACTTCTGGCAGATGCACTACGGCACGCCGGCGATGAACAGCTGGCTGGGCTATGCCTTTGAGGAAATAGTATTCAGCCACATCGACCAGATTAAGCAGGCTCTCGGAATAGCCGGCGTCTGCACAAGCGAATCGGCCTGGTCTGTGGAGGGCAGCTCAACGCAGGAAGGGATGCAGATAGACCTTCTTATAGACAGGGCTGACCGGGTAGTGGATGTCTGCGAGATAAAGTTCTGCAATGAAGAGTACACCGTCAACGCGGCATACGCCAGGAAGATTCTCGCGCGACTTGAGCAGACTTCAAGCCACTTCAAGGGCCGGCGGAGTGTGTCAAGTGTCCTGATAACCACATACGGGCTCAAGAAGAATGAATACTCCGGCAGGTTTCAGAAAGTTATAACTCTGGATGACCTTTTCGGCTAACGGCCCCGCATGCGGGCATTTCGACAGGCTTAATGACCGCCCGCGGTCCCCGAACCTGCGGTTGCTGAGCTTGTCGAAGCATCGAGGGGCCGAGCCTCCGACATACGGCGCTTCAACGCGCCCTCCGATTACTTTTCTACGAAATGCGGCCAAGAAAAAACCGCGCTCACGCAACAGGATGAAGATTGCCGTGGCCATCGATGACTTCGAACTCACCGCCGGCCACGCCAATACCGATTCTACGCGCT
>CAVAID010000118.1:0-2215 GCA_963588685.1 bacterium | reverse complement strand
GCAGATAGAGGCCAAAGGCTACGCCAAGCCGTTCCTCGCCTCCGGCAAGCAGATCATCAAGCTTGGCATCAACTTCTCTTCCGAGACCCGCACCGTCGACGGCTGGAAGATGGCGGAATAGCCGGCGGTCCCCGCTCTTCGAAGCGCCGCTATCACCGCTCATTGACGATGCTGCGGATTTGATTAATGATGTCCGATGCTTCCTTCTTCGTCAGTCCGGCATCGGATGCGACAGCCAGGAAATCGTCGAGGCCGGGAGTCTCCTTCCCGTTCACCGTAGATGCATGGTATCCGTGGTTGGCATCTCTGCATTCAGTGATGTCGTACGCCGGAGAAATCTTCCAGACGGAGCCGTCGTAGATAAAGGAGAAATTCTTCGCGTGGTCATCGTTGTTGCCTATCTCATAATTGAAAATCATACGCCTGAACATCTCCTGTGCCTGTGTCATATCCTTGGTCAGATATGCCGTGAATCTTATCAACTTCCGATAGTCCATCATCGGCAGCTGTATTGATTCCCCAAGCAGCGCGGCTGCGGTGGCAGTATGCAGTCTGGTGCCGTCCGAGGTCAAATCGAAGCGTTTGGTGCCTAAATACTTTCCTTCGAATAATTTACATTCGGGAATGCGTATTCCGCACGATTCCGCTTTTCGCAATATCTCATATTCGCGCTTGCCCATATCGGCCGGATCGTATTGATGCCTGAATTTGACTAGCCAGGAGCCTTCTTCATCCTTCCACAAACACTTGGGCCGGCAACCTCCTGAGTTCCCGCTCAAGATGTAGAGGGACTCTGCGCTCGAAAGGTCTTTTTCGGACAGGACATCCAGCGCGTCCTGCTGTATCCGGTCCAGAGTGGAAGTCCAGGCTCCAGAATTTACCGTAGTCTCCGGATAATATGTCAATGCTCCCATGCCTCTGGCTCCAATCAGTGAAAGGCGCTGTACGGGCGTCATGCCGATGAGTGAAAGATTGTATTTCCCCAGCAGCCTGTTCAGAAGGTAATTGCCGTATCCGTCCGGCATGCTGTCCTCGAAGATGCCGAAATCGCCATAGAAATAATTCGTCCTCGGAACCGCGAGCCCTTCTTTCAACGGGAGCTCCAGCGGGGAGAGGGAAAAACCCTCGGCGAGCCACCGCTGGCTATATTGAAAGACGCAGGTCTGGCCATCGGGGGCCATGGACAAGGTCCCCACTGTTTCACCGTGGTATAATACCGTCAGGGATTCGGGTAATCTGATCATATTTTTCTTGAACCTCTCTTTCTGTCCGCGTTCTTTTTTATAAGTTCCATCTCTTCGAGCGTGCCGAACTTGGGTTCGCTGAAGAGTCTTTCCAGCTCTTCCACATAGCCCAAAGCCATCGCTATCTTGACGAAGGATTCGAGAGATACCTTTGAAGTCATTTCAAAACGGGCGATGCTCGCTTTGGGGACACCGGTCAATGTCTGCAGGTCGGCTCTGGTCAACCCCTTCTCCAGCCTTCTTTTCTTGAGCCTCCCGGACAAGGTCCTTGTGACCTCATCAGGCGTAGTCAGGATGAATTCTGAGTCAAACATAACGAACAGTATATTATTTCTTATCTGCTAAATGCAAAGATAAGAAATATTCTCTTGTCTTTTATCTTTTCGCTAGTGATTTTGCCCATGTCGCTGGCCTACGGCCCCTCGACGTGGCGACATTTCGGCTGGGCGGCGCTTCGACTCTCTCAGCGACCGCTGGCTCAACGGCCCCCGAGCCTGTCGAGGGGCCGGCGCGGCAGCTGATTTCCCGAGCTTACGAGGAGGCGACATTACAAGATGCACTGCAGCGCCCTGTGTTGCGGTCATCCCTGCGCTGCCCCACTTTTTAACGAGGGCAACGCAGACCATCCCCCGCTGCATGGCCCTGTACGCAGGGAGACCATGTCGCCTGTCCGTGAACACACCTGCAAAGTCCCGTGTCTAAATCACAGCTAAGCTGGTTCAGTTGCGAACTTCCGTGGCGGCTCGACTTTTCTGCAAAACCAGACCCAAGCAGCTTGCATCCTGTGCGCTGAGAGTCTGATTCTCGGGGCCGCCGACGACCTCGAAGGCGTCGATGGCCCCGACAATGTCCATCCTGTGACCTGTGTGTGGGATTCGCCGGGCCGCAATTTGCAGAAACTTCCGCGCCTGCCATTCATAAGACAAGCACCCTCGCCGTCAAAGTGCATCGAGATGCCGCAGCGCCGAAGA
>CAVAID010000117.1:0-2224 GCA_963588685.1 bacterium | reverse complement strand
CCTTTCATAAGTTTAAAAACAAGACAATTCCAGCCATTTAGAAATGAGGGCCAAATCTAAAATACTGCTATTCGCCACCGTGATCCTGCTCAGCATGGTTCACGTCGGAATGCCGCAGCAGACCCTCATCGAGCAGGTTTCCACCATCAAATATCTTGTATCGCAGAGCGACTTCGAAGCCGCCCACGACTACTCGTTCTCGGACTCCGAGCGCTATGACGTCAACGATGTCCGCGACTTCGGGGCTGACGGTCTTACAGTAAGTGCGGTGCGAGGACACAAGACCTATTCTTCGCGTCACTACAGGAACTTGTTGAGGATTGTCTTCAACACCAATCTCAAGAAACTCTCCGGCTTCGGCACATCTCACTACTTTATGCACAAGGCCGGCAAATCACTCAACAGGCACTGCCAAGGCGAATATTCCATTAACCTTTTATACGAAACTTCAGGAACCATTGCTTCCGTGAACCATCTGTTCTCCCTTGGCTCCGTCCGTCGCTGAATATCGCAGCGGATCCCATTGCCGCTTGCAGTCTCCTGCCGGCACTATATCCATACCTTTCAAAATCTGATCAAGAGGCCCATAGTCTCTTCAACCGAGCGTAGGATTTCATAACTGCAGAAGGAATCACATGCCTACTCTCTCCGTCTATCCTTGATGTCGCAGAAGGACATCGGCTAGGCCACCCATACCCCAATCTCCGGCCAGAGATTGGTTACCCAGATTATATTCCGAAGATGCGTCGGCTACGCATCGCCCACAATGAGAACTATTTACGCAGTCCTCGCGGCAGCTGTATACTCTGCAGTCATCGCGACCGGCTGTACAAAATACGATTTGAATTATGCCAGGAATGACAGTTCAGACGACTTAGAAATCACTTTCCAGCTTGCGCCGCTCACCAGAGCCGCGACCTCAAGCTTCTCTATATCAAGCGTTTTTCAGACAAACGCATTCTATCATCCTCAAGGCTCCAGCTGGACCGAAAGCGCCCTTGAAGCCGAGGAATACATAACCCGCATCCCGGTCAGCTGGACTGGAGGCGTGTGGAAGATGTCCGACCCTCGCTGCTGGCCGTCCGATGGAGGCAGGCTCACATTCTACAGCTGGAGCCTCAACCGCGAGGACCTCTGCTTCAACCCGGAGTCTGCAGCGGCAGTCCATATCGACAGCCAGAGGGGCGTGAACCTGACCGGATTTGACATCAGCCTCGACCCTGACCTCGATTTCCTCGTGGCCGCGGCCTGCTGCGACAAGTCCCGCGAAAACTACTCTTCCGCGAGCTCCGCATCCGTCACCACGCAGTTCCGCCACCAGCTCTCCAAGCTCAGCATCTCCGCCCGCACGGCCGAGGACTACTCCGACTCCAAGGAGTTCGGCATCCGGTCAGTCTGCCTTCGCAATGTAGCGCAAACCGCTGACTATCAGCAGTGCAGCTGCGAGAGCGGCGAGTGGGTAGAGATCCACCGCTGGACCTCCACCTCCACCTGGGATGCAATCTATGGCGACTATTCCGCTGCGCCTGTGGCAGTCTGCACCGATGAAGGTGAACTCCCGGGCGAGCAGCTTCTCTACATCCCTCAGACTTTCTCCGAAGGCCTCGAGCAGCTCGAAGTGAGCTACACCATCCGCGACCGCGTCACCGGATTTACCGAACTCGTCACCGGGCGCATCCCGCTCAGTGGCCTGATCTCCGACGGCGAATTCCGCAACGGCGTGCTCTACTCCATCTGCCTCACCCTCTCGCTCGACAGGATCGGCTGGGCCCCGGGAGTAGCCGACTGGGATACCGTCTAACAAGGTACATTTCTCTACAATTTCAACAAATACAAACAAATGAGCATTTATGAGTAAAACTTTTTCCAAAACGACCTATGAGGCACCTCGGATCGAGGTACTCGACATCCTCCCGGAAGGGCTATTGTGCCAGAGCGGCGATGACGGCAGCTACGGCGAAGACGGCATCGTAAGGCCTGGCACATGGAACAGAGGTTACTATAATTATTAATGTTCAACAAAGTTTAACAAAAAATCTAACTAATTATGCGTAAATCAGCTATCCTCGCCGCCCTCCTCGCAGTGACGGCAATCTCCTGCCAGAAAGAATCTTTGCAGGAACCCGAGTATCTCGGCAACTTCACAGTCAGAGCTTCACGCGAAGCCTGCATCGACACCAAGGCATCCGTCAGCTCCGCCGACGGAAAGTTCACCTGGAGCAAG
>CAVAID010000116.1:0-2258 GCA_963588685.1 bacterium | reverse complement strand
CCGGGTTAGGGTAGGCCGTGACAGGCTTGTCCGGGTCCGGAATCGCCACGCGGAATGTAAGTTCGCAATATTTCTCCTTGGCGTCCATAGCCTTGACGGTCACCGAAACAGTGCCGCAGCTGAGGGCCGAGCCGTTGAGAGAGTTGTCCTTCTGGCTGACGCGGAGTACAGAAACGTCCGAAACGGTAACCTTGTATTTGAGCGTCTCGCCGTCAGGGTCATTGACATATTTGCTCATATCGAGGGAGAATTTGCTGCCCGGCGCATCCAGAATCATATCCTCCACATTCTTGAGAACTACCGGAGGATGATTCTCAAGTATCTCGAACTCAACCGGATAGTCGGTCGTGGACCATTTGTCGGAAGCGAGAATGTGGGCGGTGTATTTGCCCGGCTCGCCGAGGTAGCCGGTAATCTTGAGCTCGTACAGCCCGCTCACGGCATTCTTGGTGAATGTGTCCGCGCCGCTCGTGCCGGCGGTGTACTTCACGCTCACGCTGTTCCCGTCAGGGTCGCTGATATTGAACGGAATCGTCAGCACTTCGTGCGCACGCACGGCGTAACTGCCGCTATAATCGGTACTTACGACAGGCGGGTTGTTTTCCCCCTCATTGCCGTAGGTAAAGGAACCCATAGCGTCCATCAGCGGTCCGATGCGCGAGCCGCTGCTGACCGCGTCGGTATTGGCTCCGCCGATAAGCCTCTCGATGAGCATATCGTTGGTGAATCCCTGCCCGCCGAAGTACGAAACTATCAGCGCGGCGACTCCGGACACATGCGGGCAGGACATTGAGGTACCCTGCATCCAGTCGTATTTGTTGTTCGGTACAGTGCTGAGAATCTGCCCGTTTTTGTAGTGGTAGTCTCCGCCCGGAGCGGCTATGTCCACCCAGTCGCCGTAGTTGGAATAATATGCGCGCTGGCCGTTCGGCCCGATGGAGCCTACGGCGATGATCGGCTCATAGTTGGCCGGCGCGCCGTTCTCGATGCCATCGTTGCCCGCTGCGAATATAACCACGCCGCCCTTCATCGGGGAGGTGGAGAGCTGGTTGCCGGAATTGTCGCAGCCCGCATATTTGATGAAATAGTCCACCGCCGCCTTGTCGGCCGCGTCGATTTCGCCGTCGAGCGCGTTCGCGAGCTCGCTTCCGGTCAGTTCGCCGTCGTCATTGTCATCGTAATAATAGCCCCAGCTGTTCTGGGAGATCACGGCGCCGTTGTCCGCGCCCCATTTGATCGCCCTGGCAGTGTCGCTTCCGTCCTCTTCCTCGAATACCTGGCAGGAGAGCAGGCCCACGCCCTTGATGCCCTTGGCGTAGTCGCCGCCGGCTATGCCGTTGATTCCGATGCCGTTGTTGTTGACCGCTCCGATGGTGCCGGCCACATGCGTGCCGTGCTCGTGCGGCTTTATGGTCTTGCTGTTGGAGACGAAGTTGTACCCGCCCACATAGTTGTCGGCGAGGTCCTGGTGGCTGTAGTCAATGCCTCCGTCCACCACGCTCACGATGACGCTGCGGTCACCGGTGGTGTAGTTCTGCCACACCGGGATCACATTGATGTCCGCGCCGCTGAGGTGGGATGAGGTCAGGGTGCCGTCGTTGTAGAAGTCCCACTGATATCTGGAGTAAACATCGTTGAAGTAGCTGGTAATCCGGACATTGCGCTGAGGTTCGGCAATCTCGACTCCCGGGATTCCCCCGATCTCGCGCGCCGCCTTGGTGACGGCCTTGTTCTCCCTGTATTTTACCTTGTACCAGCGGTGCAGGCCCTCGGCACGGGTGCGCGGCTCGAACTCCCCGGCGTCCGGGAAGAGGCGCTCCATCGACTCGATGCCAAGGCTCCCGTAGAGCTCCGACAGCTCCGGGGACGACGCTTTGGTCACGACTCCGCCCGCGGCGAGGTCGCGCTCTATCGCTTCCGTGAGTTCTTCGCTGAAGAAGACATTGACCGTGCCCTGTTTATAGGCGGCGGACTCAGTCGCCTCAGCCTCCGGCACTGCCGGCTCTTCCGTCGTCGGGATGCTCTCCGTGCAGGATGCAAGCCCAGCCAGCAGCAGGGCCGACGCTGCTGCGGCAAGTATAAGTTCCCGTTTCATAATTTCTAAATTAAGGTTGCAAATATACGATTATTTTTCGGCTGGGGATACGGCCCCCGAGCCTGTCGAGGGGCCGTTCCCGGAAGGTTGTTGCATAATGCACGCCGATCATCATAAAAAGATTTCTACAAAATGCGGCCACAACATTATACTGTACAGCGCG
>CAVAID010000115.1:0-2289 GCA_963588685.1 bacterium | reverse complement strand
GGGGCGTACCTACCGCTCCGCGCCGTAGCCGGCGTAGGAGGCTTTCTTGCTGTAGTTGCCGGTGGTCGGGTCGATTGTATAGTACGGGTCCGTGGTCAATGATGTCATGCCGGTCTGCAGGTAGTTCAGAGTGCCGTCGGACCCGGTGTAGATGCAGAGTCCGCCGAAAGCGCTGCTGTAGCCGTACCAGGTTGGAGTTTCTGCAAGAAGCGAGGTTATATCGAATTGGTCAGCGTAATCCTTCGAATAGCAGCCGAGAAGATATGCGGTCCTGGAGGTACTACCCGCATTCACTCCATATTCGGAATATGCCAGATTGGCTTTCAGTGAGCAGGTCTTCTTCACGGTCCCCAGCATAATGAACGGTTTGAATCCGGCTAATCCGGCTGAATACGAGCCGCAGTCCACATTATAGAAGGTATTGTTCTCGAGATAGAGCTCTTTCGCCGACACTGTCGCGACCGTATTGTCGGCAGAGAGAATGCTGAACGCTACAGATGGATACTTGCTCCAGAAGACATTGTTCTTGAACGACAGGCTGGTAATGGCGAACTTGTCTTCCTCATTACCTGTATAGAGAAGTCGGCAACTGCTTCCTGCAGTAATGTCAGCGATGATGTCACAGTCAGCCATCTCGATGTCCCCGATGCTTGTGGAGGAAGACAGATCGATTAGATCGCGGTGAAGCGTCAGCAAGCAATTGTCAAAGGCCAACTGGCCAGTGGCGCCGGAGAAAGCGAGTGCATAGCCGGAGCTAGGCGATTCTATATCCAGGTCCTTGAATGCCACCAGCTTGCAAGAGACAAGGTCGGTATTGTTTGAGAAGTTAATCTTTGCACGGCTTGAAGCGCTGTTTGAGCATACAATCACATTGCTGTTGGATCCGGTGATGGTGCCCATTGTGGCCTCTCCGTTGATGAAATATACTCCCGGATTCCCGCCGAAAGTCGTGCCTTTCTTTACCAGCGTAGCATCGCCGTAAGTCTCCTTGTTGTATTTGACTCCGTTGATTTCGATGTCATAGCCGGACAGCCAGAGGTTGTATTGTGACGCCTTGTGGTCTTCCAGCGTGCCGAGGTCGATGATTTTGCCCGCCGTCGTGCTGAAGGAGGAGTTGTCCCTGCAGATGTAGAGTTCGTTGCCGGCCTTGTCATAGACCTTGATCAGGAATCCTTTGGAAAGGGTTATGCCAGGCATCAGGGCGATGTAGTTGTCCTTGCCGGCGCCGGCGATGTTGGAGCTGACAGTCGTATAGGCGTCCACGCCCTGCGTGTTCAAACTTACCTTGCCGTTGGAATAATTGATTCCAAGCGAACCGATCAGCGTTTCCCCGTCATTTCCGCAGAATTCCACATGGTCGGCTTCCTCAGTGGTGGTAGTGTATCTGAGAAGGCAGAGGATGTTGTGGAATGTGACATTTTTCTCGCCCGGATTGCATGTGCCCCAGGCGAGATGAGGGATTCTTCCGGCTGCGATAGAGTTGTATGCATCGCTTCTGCTGTACATAACAGGTCCCGGACTTACTATCCACAGGGAGCCGAATGTGCTTGTTATGTTCTTGTCAGTGACAAAGAAGCAGTACGGATCGGATGAACTCTCGAAACCGATGGAGAAGTTTACTGATCCGTCGGCGTTTATATCGCTCGCTTTTATCTCATTGTCGGATGCGCTTCCCGCTGCATAGGTTTTGATAGATTCCCCGCCGGTAAAGCTGACTGCCACTTTGTTGTTAGTCTTGTCGTAGTCCAGCCCAATCTTGGTATCATCAGCCGGGTCTTCTGCAAATCGGCCGGTAAAAGTGACCACCTTGCCTTCCTGAGGCTCCGTGACCTCAGGGACTTCAGGTTCAATGTTTTCCTTGCCGCAGGAGAGTGCCAGAGCGGACAGCAGGACGCACGCAGCGCCGCGAAGCAGATTATTAATCATCACTCCAGCTGTTTTCTTCATAATCATAATCGTCATTAGTATTGGAGTTGAACGAAGGGTTGAGAATGCCGTTTTGGACATCAATCTCCACCTCTACCGTCTCCGGAGCCATATATTCCTTAACCATAATCCTTTAACTAACAAAAAACGGCGCGAAGTTAGCAAAAAACCGGGTCACCTGCAAACTTCCGTGTGGCATTAATCGGCACATTTTCAAATCGAGGGAACGGCAATGTTGCCCTGAGGGCCTTGTGGATGGGGGTCTTGTTGCCTGCCCCTGTTTGAAATCGGGCGAGGCAACAGGCATCGGCAGTACAGGCCCCTCTACGCTGCCCGCCCGTTCCCTCGATTTGAAAATCCGGA
>CAVAID010000114.1:0-2311 GCA_963588685.1 bacterium | reverse complement strand
GTATAGACATACTTGCTGTTGATGCTCTGCCAAAGCTCCTGGAACTCCTTTTTGCTGAAGTTCTCGTTGAGATTGTTGTCCGGGACGGAGGTGGCATGTCCGTCCTCCACCATGACAGAGAGAGCGACACTTTCGTCGAAGAGGGCCTGGACGAGCTTGTGGACTTCACTTTCGATAGGTTTGAGGCCCGGGAGCACCGGCTTGAGCGTGCCGTTCCTGAGGTCTTCCCTATAAAGCTGAGTGACCTTGCTGTCCGCGTCGACATAGCCAAATCAGAAGAGGTAGCCCACAATCATCGCTGCCTCCTGCTCGCTGACCGTATGCGGAGCGCCGCCGACAAAGATGATCTTGCCCTTGAAGTAGTCGAGGTCGGCCTTGGCAGGTCTGCTGCGCAGGGCCTCCCGGGTCTCTGTCTGAAGCCCCTCCACGAAGGTCTTGTAGCTCTCATTGGCAATGACGGTCAGCTTGTTGATGTTCTGTACCTCGTCGCCGAGCTCCTCCGCATCCATCCTGTTGCCGAACCTGTCCACGCAGATGCGCAGACCGCGGCCCACCTCCTGTCTCTTGGCAATGGCGGAGCTGGCATGGCGCAGCGTGCAGATCTGGAACACATTAGGGTTGTCCCACCCCTCGCGGAGCGCGGAGTGCGAGAATATGAACCTGGTCGGCTCATCGAAGCTCAGGAGCCGCTCCTTATTCTTGAGAATGAGGTCGTAAGCTGAAATGTCGTCGCTGACGCCGTCCCTGTTGAGCTTGCCGTTCGTGGCGCGGCCGCTCTTCTTGTCGATGGAGAAATACCCCCTGTGGACCTGGTCAGCCGTAAAGCGGCGCAGATAGCGTTGATAATCATCGTCAATAAGGGAGAGATGCTCGTTGAGCTGGCTGGTGTACTCCTCCTCGAAAATCTTCCAGAACGGACCCGGAACCTCCTCGCCGTCAGGCCCGTAACTCTTGTAGTGAGCGACCTCGTCGATAAAGAAGAGCGACAGGGTCTTGATACCCTTGCGGAAGAGTTCTTCCTCCTTGGCGAAGTGCGATGCGATGGTCTCCCTTATCTGAATCCTCTGCATAGCCTCCTCGGAAGTATCGCCAAAGACTTCTCCCTTGCGGAGCACGGTGCCGTTGAGGAATACGACGCAATCCCTTAAAGGATCTATCTCCGAGACGGTAAAGCCGATGTAGGCGTTGAGGTCGGAGGCATCTTTCAGACTGTCGTGGATATCGAAGATATGCTGCTCGCGGCGAATGCCGGCGCCACGGCGCACCTGAAGCTCTATCTTCGCGCGAGGCGGAGCATTCCTTGAGAGGAGAATGCTGTCGAGGTACATATAGGCGGAAGTGCCAGCGATATTCTTGACCTCGAAGCCCTTGACCTGAATCTTCTTGACGAGTTTCTGCCTGTATGCGTCGAGAGCATCGAGGGCATAGATGCAGTTGTGCCTGGTCTTGTGGGTGGCGGAATAGTTGAGCACGAAGAGAGGCTTGAATTTTTTGAGCGCGGTCCGGGTGGCGTCGCCCTCCATCTTCTGAGGCTCGTCCATGATGACGATAGGTCTATTGGCGGCAATCACGTCGATAGGGCGGCGGCTGCCGAAGTCGTCCCGCTCTGAGTAGATGATCCTGGACGCCGAATCGCGCGAGCCTTCCTTGAACGATGAAGCGAAGGCCTGCGTGTTGATGATCATCACGTTGATGCCGGCGTCGGAGCTGAAGGCGTCAATCTGCTGGAGGTTGGAGCTATTGTAGATGAAGTATCTGGCCTTCTTGCCGTAGTACTCCATGAAGTGGTCCTCGAGCGTCCTTAAGCTCTTGAATACGCCCTCGCGGATGGCGATGCTCGGCACCACGACTATGAACTTGCTCCAGCCGTATAGCTTGTTGAGCTCGAACATCGTCTTGATATAGACATAGGTCTTGCCGGTTCCGGTCTCCATCTCGATATCAAGACACACGCGGCCGAGGTCGCGGGAGAGTTCCTTGGACTCGGGGATGTCTGAGCGGCTCTGTATCTCCTTGATGTTGTGAAAGAGGTCGAGGTCGGTAAGCTCTATGTCGGCGTTCCTGTAGCCGGCGTACTCGTCTTCAAAGACCAGGGTGGCGGCCCGCTTCCTGCCAAGGTCCCGGCGGTAAATCGCGGCTTCGCGCGACGGCTGTCCGGAGAATACCTGCACGGTGTTCTCCACAGCGTCCGTCTGGTATTGCTGTATTTTGAATTTGAATTTCATCGGCTCAGAAGGCTAAATTTGTTCTATGTTTTTTTCAATTGCTTCAAGCTCCAGCATATCCTGTCTGTCCGCTTCCAGAGCATCGA
>CAVAID010000113.1:0-2336 GCA_963588685.1 bacterium | reverse complement strand
TGCCGTCGCGGTAGCGCAGAAGCTTCGAGGCATCCCGCTGGGCAAGGGGGTATTTCGCAATTCGTTCGTCAGGAAGAGGATAATTGTAATCCTCTATATGGATATGAGGTATCATTCGTTCTAAAATTAACTTGGCAGTCAGAATAGGTCCGTCTGGGCAGGGTTTTGAACCTGTGTTTTCGTCGATTCCAGCTTCCGTACGCAAATGTACATAAAATTCGTCAGAGAAGCATATTTCGGAGATGATTAAGATTCTTGTCGAATTTGACGCTGTCGCGAGGATATCGATTCCGCCTTCATTTCAGGGTCACTCTTGTTAACTTAAGTAAATCCAACACCAACAAAAGTAAATTTTAACCTTTGTAACACGCCCTGAGTGCAGCTTTCTCAACTGAGTAATTTTTGTAAAATAAGTAAAATGAATATGATGATTTTATATCTATAATATATTGATAATCAGACATTATACATAGTTGTCCTAAAGTCATAAAATATCTACGCCTCCTATCCTGCCGAAAATTTGCAACTAAACGGGAAATACTCGCAGGATTTCAGAATTTAACAACCAAATCATCAGACTTTTAGCCATATTCACATAAAGCAGATTCTAATTAATTTACGACTAGTTGGGTTAATACTATACATCTGTAAACAAGCCGACACCCTTTGAATTTACAACTATTTTGATTACTTTTGTATAACTTGATTTAGAATATTTACCCGCGAAAACATGGCAAATCCAGACGACAAGACAGGCGTAAGACTCCAGCAGTTCCTCTCCGCCGAGAACATAACCCAGGCGCAGTTCGCCGACAGCCTCGGCGTGACCCGCGCCAGCATCTCGCACATTCTTGCGGGACGCAACAAGCCCGGCTTCGATTTCATGTTCGGAATAACCCAGCGCTACCCGAACCTGAGCCTGGATTGGCTTGTCTGCGGCAAGGGCAGAATGTACAAGAATCCGGGTGCCGAGCTTTTCGCTCCGGAGACTGTCGAGAAGCCGGCTTCGCAGCCATCGCCAGCGGAATCTCAAGACCCGTCCGGCCTTGCGGCCAATCCCGTCCCTGACGATGATGTTTTCTCCGTGCAAGAGTCCGCCACAGGCTCGGATTCCGTACCCGTCATCGAAAACGGGGGAAATACGCAATTCTCAGGTGGGTTCAGCACCCCTGCAAACACCCCTCAAAAGCCTGTAAATCAGCGCAGAATCGCCAAGATTGTCGTATTCTACGACGACGGGACATACACAGAATTAAAGTAGATTTAGTATCTTTGCGGTCGGCGGCGGTCCGCAAGACAGAAAGGACTCGGCAATCAGGCTGAGATTCTGCCCAAAGGGACCTCCGGCTGACAGACTATGCTGTACAGATTATTGTTTCGCCCCATAGCTTCGCTGCTCGGCCCCGAACAAGCCGGGAAGCTGGCGCTGTCGACCCTGTCGTTCATAGACAAGGGGCCGTTGGGACGCAGCATCCTCAAACTCCGCTACAGCAAGAACTCCTCCGAAAAACTCTCCGCCGAACTCTTCGGCTTCCGTTTCAAGAATCCCGTGGGGCTCGCAGCCGGGATTGACCGCAGCGGAAAGTACTGCGGCTGTCTGAGCGACCTGGGCTTCGGCTTCATCGAGATTGGCTCCATCACGGCAGACCCGGAAAGCGGCTTTAAAAAGCCGAGAATCAGCAGGTTAGGCAAGGACAAAGCCATCATCCACCGCTGCGGAGCCCCGAATCCGGGCGTAATGAAAGTCATCGAGAACCTTCAGGAGAACCGCCGCCGCGGAACCGTCGTGGCCCTGAATCTTACGGCTTCGCTGAGCAGTACGAAGGATTCGATGATCATAGATGACTATCGCAGAGCATTCTCGATGTCCTACGACTTCGCGGATATGTTCGTCATAAACCTCTCCGCTCCGAACCAGAACGGCGTTCTTACAGTCCAGGACAGCGCCTCGCTCGCGGAAATCGTGGATCCTCTGCTGGACCTTCGTGCCTGCTACGGCGGTTACAAGCCCATACTCATCAAGGTCGCGACCGACATCCCGTTCCCGCAGCTCGACGACATCATCGACTACTGCCGCATCTCGGGAGTGGACGGCATCATAGCCGGCAACAGCCCGAAAGCGAATCCGAGCGTGCTCTCCCCCACCCGTAAACTGCTGAGAATCAGCGGCGGAAGCCTGAGCGGACAGCCCATCTTCGAGCAGAGCCTCGCACTCGTCCGCCACATCCACGAGTACACGGACGGCCGCTTCCCGATCATCGGCTGCGGCGGCATAATGAGCCCGGGCCAGGCCCGGTCAATGTTTCTCGCGGGCGCTTCCCTTATACAGCTGTATA
>CAVAID010000112.1:0-2458 GCA_963588685.1 bacterium | reverse complement strand
CGAAAGATACGCGATACTCGCTTTTTTCGCCCGTAAACACATCGTTCTGTGCCTGAGTGATGGTAACGGTTTCACTGAGCTCGCTTTCTGTGTCCCTGAAGGTAATCGTCGCGGTGCGGGACGAGCCGCTAAGGTTCTCATTTACGATGTAACGGTATGAATGTGTAACGATTGCCTTGGTAGCGGCTCCCGTCGAACTGCTTATCCAGTCGACCCCCGGACCGACGATTTCAAAGTTCACATTGGCGGAGACTTGCAAGCTTATGCTGCCCCCCTCCGGGCCTACATTAATCTCGCGGCCGCTCAGCACCAGGGTACGCCCTCCTTTCTGATAGACGGTTATGGTTTCGCTGAGTTCTCCAAGTGAAAATGTTATATGCCCCGTGCGGGTAGTAGTCTCAGGGTTCATATCAAACTCGAAGGTCGCCCTGGAGGTCGAGAGGGCCTTGGTCGCCACTGTACTAATCCAATCTACATCAATGGAGACGCTGACATCGGCGTTGTGGTTGTACTCCACACTGAAGGTGCCGGCCTCTTTTTCCAGCTCCACGCTCGACTTGGAGATGGTAAGGGCGTCTTTCTGCTTCTGAGTCAGTTTGATCGACTCGCCGTAGGAACTGCCGCTGTCCTTGATCCGGATGATGGCGTAGCGCTTGTCCACCCCCTCGTTCGGCTCAACCTCAAAATGCAGGACTGCATCTTCCAGATAGGCTTTGGTCTCGACTCTGCGAACCCAGGATTCCTCGATGATGACCTCGAAGTCCTTGTTGTGCTTGAGCGGCACATCGAAGCCTCCACCCTTGTCGGAAATCACGAAGTCGCTCTGTCCGAGGAGTATCCAGCTGTTGTCCTTATCTACGGTGCCGTCACCGTCGGTGTCGAGATAATCCTCGAACGGAGGTATGCTGAAGTCTTTCACGCCGAGGTCTGCGTAGCGTTTCTCAAGGTTGGCGCGCACAGCATCGGCATCCACCTTGACGCAGCCCTCGAGTATCTTTTCCCGGAGGGATTCGGTGACCAGTTCGCCTGAGGAGGATATGTCGGAGGCTATCTTGCTGATGAGCTCGGAGAGTTCACCCACCGACCTGCCGGCCTGCAGTGAGGCCGATATCGCGAGCAGAATGGCATCTGAGACGGCGCCTCCGGTGATGTCCATCTTGTCGAAATTGGCTACGGAAGAGGCTTTGGCGGGGATATTGAACACTGCGAAGATTTCATTTTCGGCCTGGGTCCTAGCTTCCGAGACGCTCTTGCCGGACTTCACCAGAGCCCTCACGCGGTCCAGCTCGAGGGTGGTAAGCAGATTGACATTGGTCTTGCCGGCTTCGGTGAGGTCGGAAAGCGAGCGTAGGGTAATGGTCGAAGACGAAACCTTGCCTTCAATTTCATTGTAATAGTAGCCCTGGGCTATGATTTCCACATAGCGGCTCTCAATCTGGCTGCCTATTTCAAAGCTTCCCGCATCGTCGGTCGTCTTGGTCTGGTACTGCTTGCCGGTAGGGTTGAGTGAAGCGTCCAGGGCCTGTATGGTAATGGATGTGCCTTGGGTAAACGGACCTTTCTGTACGCTTCCGGAAGCGGAATACATCTCCGAAGGAGTCGGCTCCGGGTCCGGCTCAGGGGTTTCCTTTGGCATCTTTTCGCAGGCTGCGAACAGAATCAGAAATGCAGCTGCTAACATCTGGAGGGTGTGTATGGTTTTCATGGCTATGGTGATTTTTAGGCAATTTGAGCAAAAGTGCAGCGGGACGCAACGGCAGGGGGTCAATTGTATTTTTTGAGCGCTTTTATGTACGGATTGGTGAGCATTTTTACGCGTTGACACGCGTTGAGCCGGCACATTTTTCCTATATTTGTCATTGTCATGTCAGAAACGCTGCCCGAATATTTATGCAATTTCACTTTCGGGATGCTCTTCGCCGCGCAGATGTTTTGCACGGCGACGATGTATCTCAAGGGAAAGACCCACGGTCTGCAGAAGGCCGTGTTTTGGTTTATGGCGTATCTGCTCGTCATAAGCGCCGTTGAACTTCTGGCCTTCCCTCTGATTGGAGTATACAGCTTTCCTACATCACCGGTCACGGACATTCTGGAGATGACGGTGGTGCCGGCAGCGCTGCTTCTCTTCCTGCGCATCGTTGAGCCGAGATTTTCCTCGACCCGAAACTTACAATCAGCGACCTCGCCAAGGAGCTCGGCACTAACCGCACCTACGCATCCAACTTCCTTAACTCGCAGATGCACGTCAGCTTCTATGAGTATGTGAACGGCTGGCGGGTCGAAAAGGCGAAGAGCCTGCTTACCACCACCAAGTTGCCGCTCGAGACAGTAGCGGAGAAATCGGGATTCAACTCCATCAGCAGTTTCCGCCGCAACTTTACCACTGCCTGCGGCATCGCCCCATCCGCCTACCGGAAGAGACGGTAGGCCATAGCTACAATGCTTTTAAGTTTACAAG
>CAVAID010000111.1:0-2786 GCA_963588685.1 bacterium | reverse complement strand
CCCTAAATAATTGTAAAATGAAGAAAGATTTTCAGTGCGGATATCCTTTTGTCCTTAAAGATTTTGTAGAATCCTTGTTCGATGCTATTAAAGAAAAGGCGTCTGGAATACATGTTAAAATGTCTAGTGGGAATATCGCCAACATTGTTATTTGGGAATCCGATGGACTTGTTCATGTTGATATAGATGGTGTCGATATGGGCTATTTTGAAACATATACCAATCAAGGATATAGATGCCGTTTTAAACAAAAAAATAGGCCTAAAATCAAAGATGGACGGACTGAAAACGAATTGTTCCTTGAGAATATTTGTGAGAGAAATGATTATATTCTTTTATGGAAAGCATATAGAACATAATATTTCACACTCGGAAAATTTGTCAAGGTAAGATTGTTTGAGCTCAATAATGAGAGCATAAGCGAAAAGTGACATTTATTACAAGCAGATAATTTATGCCTAGGGAATATAGAAATAATGTTGGTTGCGGTGATATTATAATTGCATTAATAATTGGAATCGTGCTAGTCATTGCCGTGGCTAAAGGTATAATATCAGCCTGCTCAAATTATCGTCCTAAAAGTACTGAACGAATAAACAAAGAGATACAATGGTCGCAAGACAAGAAACGGAGAGATAAAGAACAAAAGGAGCGGGAAATCTTACTTAAAAATAATAAATGCCTTAATTGCAAAGGGCGTGGATTTATTATTCGGGTAACAAATCAATATAAAGCAGGTCCAAAATGTGACCGATGTAATGAAACTTGTGAACATGAGCATATTACATGCCCTGTTTGCAGTGGAACTGGTATTTCACAAAAAGAATGATACTTTAAGGACCAGTTTGATTCCGAGCTGAGGAAGGCTGTCGGATGTCTGACGGTGAAGAGCACGAACGGGCTGTCGATACTCGAAATGATTGCTTCACGGGTCGGTGCGGAGGAGAAGGTCACCGCGGATATTCTGGGCTATTTCGACTCGCCGCGGTGCGAGAGCGACGAAAGGATGGTCAAGGTGTTCTTCAACCTGCACAATATGCTCAGAACTTTCCTGTCCAATTCGCTGCGCATGCTGGAGGAGGAGTGGATAATGCCGGAACTACGGAAGTGACGGCCCGCCCATTGACAGACTCAGGCTGCGGAGGAAAGGGAAAAAGCTGGGCCTTTTTCCCGCACACGGAAGGGACTCCCGGACCCTGGAAAGAAAATAGTTGCAAACAATTTTTGGCAATTTTGCCGGACAATCGTCGCGGCTGCAAAAAGAAAGGCTCCCTGAGAGATGCGGTTTTGCGGCAATCTATTCCAAGGAATCCCTGCCCATCAGAAAATCAAACAGTCCGATTGTAAGAATGCCGTTGTCATCGCGCCAGGGCGTTATATCATCTCTGACTACGATGATTTTTTGGAAAGAGTCCTCTATGCGCCGGAGCGATGCGGTCTCCTGCCTCCTTTTTTCGTCATCCGGGATGGACAGGGCGGACTGTATATAGTACCGTTTCCCTCCGTCGTTGGCTACAAAATCCACTTCGAGCTGCTTGCGGGTCCATTTCCCATCCTTGTCGACTGAGCGCTGCTCCAGTGTCCCCACATCGACTTTCAGACCCCGTATGCGCAGTTCGTTGTATATGATATTCTCCATCAGGTGCGTCTCTTCCAGCTGGCGCATACCCAGACTCGCGTTTCTTATGCCCGTGTCGGTGAAATAGTATTTCGCCAGGCTTCCGATGTATTTCCGTCCCTTTATGTCATATCTGACCGCTTTCTCGAGGAGGAACGCGTCTTCCATATAGCCGAGATAGTTTTCTATTGTGGCGGGGCTGATGGAGATTTTTTTCTGGCTGGCGAAGGTGTTGGATATCCTGTTGGGGTTTGTCGGCGAGCCTATGCAGGAGGCCGCCGTGCTTGTCAGTTCACGGAACTCCGCCTTGTTCTTTATTTTGTGCCTCTCGATGATGTCCACAAGGTAGACGCTTTCGAACAGGTTCGTCAGATAGTCGATTTTCTTCTTCGGATTTTCAAGAGAGAGGACCTGAGGCAGTCCGCCATAGGTGTAATAGTCCCGCCAGGCGTCCCGGGGCGCCTGTCCCGACCCCAGGCAGTATTCGCTGAACGAGAGAGGGTGGACCCTGATCTCATCGCCTCGGCCGCGGAACTCGGTGACGATGTCGCTGGACAGGAAGCGCGAATTGCTTCCGGTCACATACACATCGGCGTTCTCCATCCGCAGAAGGCTGTTCAGAACATCCTCGAATTTTGGAACGAGCTGGATCTCGTCGAGAAGGATATAATAATCCCCGCTGTCTGTCATCCGTGACTTGATTTCTCTGAACAGGGCGAGAGGCTCTCTCAAGGAGGCGTTCTCTATATCGTCCAGGGCGATCCGTACGATATGGTCTTCCTGAACCCCGCTCGAGATCAGATGGCCGTAGAAGAGTCTGAAAAGGAGATAGGATTTGCCGCACCTTCGGATGCCGGAGACGATTTTCACGAGTCCGTTGCCTTTGCCGGATATCAGCTGGTTCAAATAGAAGTCTCGTTGAATTACCATAATAGAATAATATTTTGGCAATTTTGCCATTTTTTCGCTGCAAATATAAGTTTAAAACTCAAAAATTGGAAGATGTTGTAAACAATTTCTGGCAATTTTGCCGAAAAATCGTTGCGGCTGCAAAAAGAAAGGCTCCCGGAGCGCCATCGCGGCGGCCGGGAGCCCGTAAGCAAGCAAATATAACTTCAGAAGCGGCGTGTCCGGCTTAACTTCGCTGCCGGAATTCTGCCTGCGGCCT
>CAVAID010000110.1:0-2813 GCA_963588685.1 bacterium | reverse complement strand
GACCCCCATCCACAAGGCCCTCAGGGCAACATTGCCGTTCCCTCGATTTGAAAATGTGCCAATTAATGCCACACGGAAGCTTGCAGGTGAGCCGTGATTATCGCTATCTTGCGAGAAAACTTTTAAACTGTTTGAATTATGAAAAATTGTTTGTTTATTAGTAATAAATATATTACATTTGTCGCATTATGAGGAGGGTGATCAGAAGTCGTGAGTTTGATGCGTTCTTTGAGCGTTTGCCATCGGAGGTGCAGGAGAAAATGCTGTATGCCCTGACTGTCATTTCGGACAGCTTCATCGAGAGCGGGCAGGTCTTGCTCCTTAATGGCTTCGTGAAGAAATCCACGAAGGACTACCGGAAGGAAGTTGATAAGGCGAGAAGAATATTGAATTTATTGGAAACCAACAATATATGATTGATCGGGATAAGTTGCGGGCGCTTCCGACCGCGGAGGATTTGCTCGCTGAAAAATACGGAGAGAAAGGCTCTGGCACAAGAGATGCGTTTGACGCAAAGGCTCTTGCCTGGTATTATGCTGAAGTGCTTAAAGACGCCCGCAAGTCTGCGGGGCTGACCCAGCAGCAGCTGGCCGATAGGATTGGCAAAAAGCGCGAGTATGTCGCTATGCTTGAAAAGGGCGAGACGGACATGCAACTCTCCACTTTTATTATGATGTCCGAGGCGCTGGGGCTGAAGCTCACTTTGACCGACAGCAGGTAGTACGGCCCTACCGCGGGGCAGGCGGCGCTTCGACAAGCCGGGTGTCAAGCTGCAGTCATCGGGCGGATATTGGCGTAGTGTGGAAAATTGATTATCTTTGTGGGTTAAGGATTATTAACAAGCCAATATACAACAATGAAAGCAACACATCTTCTATCATTCATCGCGGCGGCTGCGACAACTCTCGTGGCTTGCCAGAAGACCGTGGATCTTGGACCTGAAAAGGTCGAGATAGACTCCGATGCCACTATCGAAGTGCCTGCGGAAGGCCAGGAACTCACCATCAAGCTCACCGCCACGGTGGATTGGGCCCTCAAGGACTATACCGCCGAAGTGCAGCAGTGGCTCAGCATCTCCCCAGAGAACGGCAAGGCCTCCGCGGATGCGCAGACCATCACCGTCAAGGTCCTCAAGAACGAGGGAACTGACCGAAGCGCAAGCATCATCTTCTACGGCAATATCCTCTGCCAGGCTCCTCTTACCATCAACCAGAAGGGGCCTAAGGGCGAAGCTTCAGATGTTGAAGCCCTCACGGTCGCTGAGTTCCTCTCCAAGAAGGACACCGCAACCGAGTATGCCCTGAGCGGAACCATCAGCGATGTTTCCAAGAACTCAGCCGGCACTTACTGGGGCCTCACCCTTACCGACGAGACCGGCTCGGTATCCTGCCCGTTCATCGAGAACTGGGACGAGTTCCCTCTCAAGAACGGCGACAAGATCACCATCAAGGGCAAGTACAGCTACTACGAGAAAAAAGCGCAGGATCAGCTCGCCAACGGCACCATCATCAAGTACGAGGCCGTAGAAACTCCAAAGGGCGACGCTAAGGGCACAGGTACTCTTGAGGATCCGTTCAACGCCACGGCGGCCAACGCCAAATGCGCTGACTTCGGCTCGACTGCAAGCACGGATGATTATTATGTCAAGGGCAAGATCTCCAAAATCTCAGATCTCAGCACCGACTACGGCAATGCGACATTCTACATCTCCGACAACGGAACCACCTCCGAGGAGCAGTTCTGCGTATTCCGTGCATATTATCTCGACGGCGCCAAGTTTACCTCCGAGGACCAGATCAAGGTCGGCGACGAAGTAGTGGTCAAGGGCAAGCTCATCAACTACGGCGGCAACACTCCTGAGCTCAACCAGGGCGGCCAGATCGTCAGCGTCAACAGCGGCAGCGGCGATAGTGGAGACGGCGGAGACGGCGGCGAAGAGACCGTTGCGGAGCCTACCTCAGCCACCAAGGTTACCATCAAGGAGTTCCTTGAGAAGTCAGTCAATACCACCGACTGGTACGAACTTACCGGCACCATCAAGAGCATAGCGAAGGCTGATTACGGCAACATCACCATCGAAGACGAGAGCGGCAGCGTCTATGTCTATGGCGTCGTCAAGGCCTGGGCAAACGGCGAGAACGACAAGTCATTCTCCTCACTCGGCCTCAAAGTGACCGACGTGGTGACCATCTGGACCCTTCGCGCGGAGTACAATGGCTCGGCACAGGCCGGCGGCACCCCTCCTGCCATCTACAAGTCCCATACTGAAGGCGCCGGCGAGACCTATCCTGCAGGCTCCGTAGTCCTGACCTTCCCGGATGACAACAAGGCCAACAACGGAGTGAACAACTATACGAGCACCTGGACAGCCAAGATTGGCTCAAATGAATTCAGCATAGCCAATTTCAACAATGTCAAGTGGGACGGCTGGACCTATATCAAGTGCGGGCGCAAGGCTAACGAGTCTGTCGCCAGCATCTTCACCCAGACTCCGCTTGCCGTCAAGGTCGCCAAGCTGCAGCTCGCTGCCGACACCTACGACGCATCTTCGATGAACTCCCTGACTCTCAATGTCTATAGCGATGCTGCCAAGGCTACCAAGGTCCTTTCTCAGGTCGCTTCCGACCCTAAGGCCGGGACCATCGAATTCGCAATCGACGCAGACAAGCAGGCTGCCGGACTCTACTATGAGCTGGTGTTTGACTGCAAAGTTCATTCAGCGTCATCTGCTAAGAACGGATTCATCCAGATTTCAAAAGTAGCTTATCTTGCAGCTGAGTAAATCCTACCTGCTCATCGGCATTGCGATACTC
>CAVAID010000109.1:0-2843 GCA_963588685.1 bacterium | reverse complement strand
AGAAGGAGTGTACTGGTGGTACACGACTGATGAACAAATAAATTTAGACCAAAAAAGACACGCAAACGTACCAAGTTATTATTTAGGAAGAACTAAATTTGCAAAAACCAGCGACCAATTATGGACCAGCCGAAGATTGAGAGGATGCTGCGACTGATGAAGATGATGTCGGGCAACATAGATTATACCATCGAGGAGCTTGCCGGGCGGCTCGACATGTCCGCGCGGACCATCTACCGCTACATCGACACCTTCAAGGGGGCCGGCTTCACCGTCACCAAGCTATGCGCCAACACCTACAAGCTCGCGGAGATGCCGCAGACCGCGCCGGACTTCGACTCCCTGATGTATTTCAGCGAGGAGGAGTCCTACCTTATCAATTCCCTGCTCGATGCCCTCGTGCCGACCAACGCCCTCAAGCGCGGCATCAAGGACAAGCTCGCCATCGTCGTGGATTCCACCGCCATCGCCAATTATGTGGACCGCCGCAGCAATGCCGCCAGCGTGCAGAACCTCGCCCGCGCCGCGCAGGAGAAGAAGAAGGCCGTCCTGAAGAGCTACGAGTCCGGCAACTCGCACACCATCCGCGACCGCCTCGTGGAGCCGTACGGATTTACCTCAGACTATATCGACGTCTGCGCCTATGACCTCGAGGCCGGGCAGAACAAGATTTTCAAGATTCAGCGAATGCAGGAGGTCGAGGTCCTCGACGAGCCCTGGGAGGCCGAGGCCGAGCACCGGCGGCAGAAGATGGATATATTCCGGATGAGCGGCAGCGGGGTAGGGCGCATCCGCTGGCAGATGAGCGTGATGGCGAAGAACCTTCTCCTCGAGGAATACCCCCTCGCGGAGAAGGACCTCTCTCGCAGCGGCAGCAGCTGGATCCTGGACACCGAACTCTGCAACTGGGCCGGCGCCTGCCGCTTCTATGTGGGCCTGGCCGGCGAAATCCGCATCCAGGACAGCCCCGCCTTCGAGGAGTATGTGCGCGAATACATCCGCACCCGCCTCGTGGACCTCAAGTATTGACATTTAGAAAAACTATCGGTAATTTTGCGGAAATAGCCGAGTAAAATTTACTTGATACTGTTCATAATCAAGAAATTCACAGAGTAGAGAGAGCCTGTTGTATGGAGATGAATGGAAAGAAACTTATAGCTGAGTGTTCCACTTATGATTTCAAGTTAAAACTTGAAAAGGATTCAGCCGTGAGCTGGTTGAAGAGCATCAGTGCCTTTGCCAACGGCGAGGGCGGTTCATTGTTTTATGGCCTTGATGATAATGGTACTGTTTCAGGTGTTGATGACCCTCAGCAGACCGCCGAAGACATCAGCCAGATGATTAAAGACAATATGGACCCCGTGCCTTTATTCACTCTTACTCCTTATCGGTTTGAAGATGGCAAGGTAGTCCTTGAGGTTAAAGTCTCTCCCGGGGCTCAGACTCCATATTACTGTATATGGAAGAAGAAACGGATAGCATATGCCAGACTCGGGAATGAAAGCGTGGCTGCCGACTCTCATCAGCTATTTAATCTTGTTCTGAAGGGCAGTAACCGCAGTTGGGATTCTCTGGTAACTAATGAACCTCGAGAGAAACATACATTTTCCTATTTGGTAAATGAATATAATGCCCGATCCGGTGCAGAGTGGAATGACAATCTGCTGATATCCTTTGGCCTGATGACAGAGCAGGGCATGCTGACAAATGCCGGTTTGCTTTTTTCTGATTTCTGCCCGATTAAACAGTCCCGAGTGTATTGTACGCGATGGGACGGGCTCACTAAAGGCGATGCAATCAACGATGCCGAATTTCAGGGAAATTTGCTTCTGAATCTGAGGATGGCTAAAGATTTTGTGAAGGCCAACACTAAAGTTCCTTGGTTCAAATTACCGGAATATCGTCTTAATCTTCCTGAATATTCAGGGAGAGCCATAGAGGAAATGTGCGTTAACCATCTCATCCACAGAGATTACGCTGAGCTTGGTGCTGAGGTTGCCATAAATATTTATGATGATAGAATTGAAACGACCTCTCCTGGGGGAATCACAGGTTCGTACAATCCGGTGAGATTGGATTTGGACCGTGTGCCATCGAGAAGGCGTAATCCTATAATTGCGGAGGTATTTTCACAGCTTGACTACATGGAAAAGCGAGGCAGCGGACTCGGTAAGATTATCAAGGAGACATCGATTCTTCCGACATTTAAAGAAGACAGGCAACCATACTTTGAATCTAGCCGCGACTTCTTTTATACCACGATTCATAATGTGAACTACGGAATGGACAGGACCGCTCTTGAAAGTTTTGCTAATTCCAAACAGACTGAGCCGATATTTCGGCCTGAAGATGAAATCAGACCGGCCGGAATCCTTATCAAGGATGAAAAAACCGCCCAGAAAAACCACCCGGAAAGCGGAAAAACCGCCCAGAAAAAGGTCGGAAAAACCGCCCAGAACATCATAGATATCCTCGTTGGCAATCCGCATTGTACCAGATCGGAATTATGCGAATTGCTAGGGAAATCCGACGGCACAATCAAGGAACATCTGGCAAAGCTCCAAAAAATCGGGATTATTCAACGTGTCGGTTCCGACAGAAGCGGTCATTGGAAGGTTTTAATATGTAAATAACACCAAATCACTATGAGTACAATTATTCTGTTCTGTAAGGAGCCGGTAATCGACGATACCACAGGCATCTGCATGGCGCTTCGACGGGACGGCATTTCGACGGGCTCAATGACCGTTTCGTCCCCCTAGGTCGAGGGGGCAGAGCGAGTTGACACGCTTGCCGTGGGCGAGGGCGTAGGCTACCTCGCGGCGGGTGCTCGTGCCGACATA
>CAVAID010000108.1:0-2951 GCA_963588685.1 bacterium | reverse complement strand
CGCCCTCCGGCGACTTGCGGTAAGTCTCTTCAAACTTTGAGATGCAGTTCATATTCAAATAAATTTTCCTGACCTTCATAGGTCAAATCTACAATCTGCAAATATAGCAATAATCCGGCAGCCCGCGCCCCGTTTCGGCGATGAACCAAATATGATTGGACATTTTTGTGCCCGGGATGGGGCGGATTGGAGAAAAAATTCTATCTTTGTATGTTTTAAGATTGAATTGAGTATAGGCCTTTTTACTCGGAAGATTCGGCAATCTCTGGTTCTGACTGTGTAAGTGTTTGGAACTTAATCGATTACCGGATTTTTGGGGAGCTGAAGATTTTACCTGCACCCCCGCTACACCCGCTTTTGCTACGATGAACCCTGCCACCGACAACCAAATCCTCTGGTACGCGATGAGCGCGCCCTACCGCAACGAACTCAAGGTTCAGCAGGCACTCAAGGAGCGCTTCGGCATCGAGGCCTATGTGCCTCTGCGCTGCGAGGTGGTGACCCGCCGCGGCCGCAAGGAACGCAGGATGAGCCCGGCTGTGAGCAATCTGCTCTTCGCGCACGCATCCCGCCAGGCGCTCAACGAAGCCAAGCCCTACATCCCCAGGATGCAGTTCAAGACTCAGGTCGAGGAGGGACGCAACCGACTGATAGTCATCCCTGACAAGCAGATGCAGGACTTCATCAGGGTCTCTGCGTCCGAGGACGAGAAGAAGCTCTACCTCCTTCCGGAGGAAGTCGATATAAAGAAAGGCACGCGCGTGCGCATAATCGGCGGCCCCTTCGACGGCGTCGAGGGAGTCTTCATCAAGGTCAAGGGCGCCCGCAACCGCCGCCTGGTCGTCAGCATCGAAGGCCTCCTCTCCGTCGCCTCCGCCGAAGTCACCCCGGATCTGATAGAGGTTATTGAGTAGCGGCCCCCGAGCCTGTCGAGGGGCCGAACAAATAGGACAAATGGCGACTTTTTAGTTGAAAAATTAAGTAAAAGCAAGCTGGTATTTCAACTTTTTAGTTACCTTTGCATCTGATAATTGAAGATGTATGGCGACAAGGGAAGAGGTTGAAAGCTTTTTGGGACAATTCAGAATCAAGGTGGAAATATTCCAGCTTGTATTCCGAGATGACAGAAACAAAAATCTTGAGACAATGCTTGAGCTGGCAATCTCAAGCGCAGAGAGAGCCAAGGCAGTCATGTCAATAGTAGTCGAGGACTACTCGGAGGGGCCGATTCCCGACTGCCTGCACAACAACGGCGACATGTGGGTGTTCGGCAAAGATGTCAAGGGCAGGGAAGTGTATATTAAGATAGCCCTTGGACATCCCAACAGCTCCGCGATCTGCATCTCCTTCCGTCTGGCCGAGCATCCGATCAAGTATCCGTTCAAGTAATGAAGAGCCCGTTTACAGGAGGACACGCGACATTCAAGACGCAGATGGACGAACTCGCCTACCGCAAGGAGAAGTTCCCGTTCGTGCATCTGTACTACGAGTGCGATGACACCCACGAGCACTTCACTGCCGGGGCAATGGACGACCTCAACCTTGCCCAGATATACAATAGATACAGAGTAAAATACGGGATACCTTTCCCGGACGAGATAAAGGCCATCAGGACCCGTTACGGACTGTCGGCATCCAAGATGTCCGAGATACTCGGCCTCGGCGACAACCAGTACCGGCTCTACGAGAGCGGCGACATGCCGAGTGAGACCAACGGCAAACTCCTCGCCTCCATCCGCAACGCAGCGGTATTCGAGGTCTTCGTCAACAATGCCAAAGGGCAGTTGGACGACAGGGAATACGAAAGCATCCTGAAGCGCATCCATCAAGGCTCCGAGTCAACGGAGACGAAGGCAATCACCGGTCTGGCCTATTCCGGATATGCCCGCAGCGAGGCCAATGGTTACGCGCCGCAGAGCCTTGAGAGACTAAAGGCCATAATGCTGTACTACATACACAACAGCAGTGGCGCAGTCTTCAATACAAAGATGAACAAGCTGCTCTTCTACACCGACTTCCTCTCCTACAGACAGAGAGCGATGTCAATGAGCGGACTTGTCTATAAGGCAATACAGTACGGCCCGGTGCCAGTCAGATGGGACAGGGTGTACGGTCTGGTCGACGGCATCGAGCAGGCAGTGGCCATCAGCAACGGCGAAGTGGTGGGGCAGCAGCTGATATCCTCGGAGCGGCCGAATCTGGAAGTCCTCACCGCCGAAGAGTTCAGTACCCTCGAGACAGTGTGGGCCCGATTCAAGGACGTCAGCTCCGCCGAAATCTCAGCCCTGAGCCACGAAGAGCCCGCCTGGCAGCACAACATAGGCAAAGACTCCCCGATCAGTTTCGACGACGCCTTCGAGCTGAAGGGGATATAGAACGACGGTCCCCGAGCCTGTCGAGGGGCAAACATCGCAGCACGAGGGGCAGAAAGTAAAACGGTCGCAGTGGACTATATCTTCCACTATACCATAGTCGACAATAATTAGAGTCTCCTTATATGAGACAATTCAAAGATATACAGATAGCAGTAGCAGGTACAGGCTATGTAGGCTTGAGTATCGCCACGCTGCTCTCCCAGCACCATAAGGTGACAGCTGTGGACATTATCCCTGAAAAGGTAGAAAAGATAAACAATCGTGTAAGTCCCATCCAGGACGAATACATAGAGAAATACTTTCGCGGAGAGTTCGGAGATTACGAAACGATCGGCAAACCGAGCGAATTGAATCTTACTGCCACTCTTGATGGTTCAGTTGCGTACAAGGACGCCGATTTCGTGGTGATTGCCGCTCCGACCAACTATGACCCGCAGAAGAACTACTTCGACACGCATTGCATCGAAGATGTCATCAACCTTGTCCTCAGCGTCAACCCGGACGCTGTGATGGTTATAAAATCCACCATTCCTGTCGGTTACACCCGGAGTCTTTATGTCAAGTATGCGCTGAAGT
>CAVAID010000107.1:0-3001 GCA_963588685.1 bacterium | reverse complement strand
GCATCTGAGAGGCAGATTAAGTGGAGATGGGCGGACTCGAACCGCCGTCCAAACATCGTCCCAGAGGGCTTTCTACACGCTTATTCTTCCTTTGGTTGTCGACCGCTGCCTGCCGGAAGACGGGCCAGCCGCGGCGTATCCTCTGATTGCTTAAGGAGACCTAGAGGCGTCCGACTCCCGCATCCGGTTTGAATGATACCCCTTGACCCAGACTGAACCGGACTAAAGCTGGAGGGATATACGTCAGTGCCGCAACCTTGGCGACCCCGATTGATGCTCAGTCTCTTGGAGACTAGCAAGCGTATGAGTAGTTGTAGTTGCCAGTTATGGCTTGAAGACTGGGATTTACGGGCCAATCTCCTACTCCCGGCGTGCTTACCGACCAAAATCGCTGCTGTCAAAACCAAAACATCCCCAGTCGGTGCGGCCTCGCCTCTCACGAGGGGAAACCGCTGCAAATATACAAATAATTCGGAGAATCACAGACGCTCGGGTCCTGAAACTGCGGGCATTTCGATGCTTCGACAAGCTCAGCAACCGCAAGCCTCCGTAAGATTCCAAGTTTTCTGGAAGGCAGTTGAAGAGGAGGCTTCCGAACCAATTCCCATCATACTTCCGGACATATATCTCGAGCGGAGACTGGCCGGACAAAAGTAATGCAGAGTGCCGCAGAATAGGGATTCGTCCGGCCACCCCCAGCACGGAAAGGGGGGCTGGCCGGGCGAATCCGGCTTTAAACGCACTGTAGAGCACAATGACCCGGCCAGTACCCGAACTGGCGGCGCTTCGATGCTTCGACAGGCTCAGCAATCGCGGAGCGGCATTTCGATGCTTCGACAAGCTCAGCAACCGCGGAGCTAAAAGACCGCCTGCGCCTCGGTCCCCGAACCCACCATAACGGTCCGAGCTTGTCGAGGGGCCGGCCGATCTACCGGACTTCCTCCGTCAGAGAGCACCCGACCTTCACGAGGCAGGGCTCTTCCGCCATCTCCTGAGGATTGGTGCCTGGGACGTCCTGCGGAACAGGCTCGCCGAGCATGCCGAAAAGCTCCTGCCAATAGACAGGAATCTCCCCGCTCCCATCCTTCCAGTTCATCGGTACCTGGGAGAAGAGATGCTCCCCTGCTTCCGTCACATACGAATCATAGACCAGCTCGCTGCAGTACAGCGCCCCGTTGTCGGGCAGGAAATGCACATCGTACGGCTGTCCGAGGAAGCGCTTCGCATTCTCCACGAACTGCGCAGCCTCAGCCGCATCTACATCCACCCTCATCACTTCAAACTCCGGCAGGCTGCCGTCCCGCAGCGTAAAGTCAGAGAGGAAAGTGTCCAGCGGATGCCTGTCCACGCCGTGCTTAATCGTCGCGTCGATAATCCAGGTCGAATCGCCCTGCACCTCCAGTATCGCCACATGTATCTTCATCAGACCGGCCCCCTCCGAAGTCGAAGCAGCTATGGCGCTTGACATCGAATCGGCATTGAGGTCATAATCCGCTGGAATAGACACGAAAACGAGATCCCCGGTGCGGGCGGAACGCTCATCAGAGCCAGAGCAGCCGAGCATCAGCGCAGCCGCAAGTACGAGCACAGCAATATTCAGAAAACGTGACATGATTCTATAACTCCTTAAGATATCCAAGAATAGCGGAGAGCACCGTGCCGAGGCCGGACGGAGCAGTCTCCCAGAAATCGTTGTAGCTGACGGCCCCCTCGCAGAGCGGAGCGTCGCTTACCATCCTCACAGACACGAACGGCACCCCGTAGCGGCGGCAGGTCTGCGCGATGGAGCAGCTTTCCATATCCACTCCCACGGCTCCCGGGAATCCTTCCGCGATGCCGCGCGCCTTCTCCACCGTATCCACGAACCAGTCGCCGGAAGCGATAGGGCCTACAGTCACCCCGTAGGGATAGACTGCGGCAATCCTTTCCCTGAGCGCGGAGAGCTGCCCCGAAGGAAGGGAGCAATACTCCAACGGCTCGCCCTGCACCTGTCCCGAGAGGTTTTCAGGGCCGCAATACACATCGTGATAGCGGGCTGCGGAAGCGCAGATTATGTCCTTCTGGCGAATGCTGCCGTCAGCGCAAAGCGTGCCGCAGACCCCCGTGGAGACCACAGCCTCCACCCCGTAATGCTCTATCATAGAAGAGACGCAGAGCGCCGAATTGACCTTGCCTATCCCTGACTGGGCTATGACCACGCTCAGCGAATCGTCGAATTTACCCTTATGGAAGACGAAGCCCCCCGGCTGCTTCTCGCTCACCAGGCTGAGGCTCCCCTCCAGCATCCGGAGCTCACGCTCCATTGCCACTGATACTCCAATTGTCTTCATTGTTTCAAAATATCCCGCAAGTTACAAATTTCCGCCGGCAAAGCGCGTGCCGCCGCAAAAAAAGAACGGAGCCCCCCATGGCCCAAAGAGCCGCAGCGATCGAAGCGCCGAGGGGGCGAACTCAAAAAAGGCCCGCACCGGAGCCAATCCGTGCGGGCCTTGAAAAATCTGAATATAAACTATTCCTCTGCAGGCTTGAGGGTGGTATAGACGTTGGTCACATCCTCGTCGTCCTCAAGAAGGCCGGTGAGCTTGTCGAGGGTAGCGCGCTGCTCAGGGGTGACGTCCTTGAGCTCCACGTTAGGAATCTGCTCGAATCCTCCGGACACGAGTTCGTATCCGTTCTCCTCTATGTACTTCTGTATCTGGCCGTAGGCAGCGTAGTCGCCGTAGATCACGATGACCTTGGTTACATTGCCGTCCTTGTCCTCCTCTTCCTGCTCGAAGAGTTCGTCCACGCCGTAGTCAATCATCTCGAGTTCGAGCTCCTCAAGGTCCATTCCCTCCTTTTCCTTGATGCGGAAGGTGCACTTGTGGTCGAACATGAAGCTCACTGAGCCCGAGGTGCCGAGCGAGCCGCCGCACTTGGTGAAGTAGCTGCGCACATTGGCAACGGTACGGGTATTGTTGTCGGTAGCGGCCTCCACGAGGTAGGCGATGCCGTATGGGCC
>CAVAID010000106.1:0-3157 GCA_963588685.1 bacterium | reverse complement strand
AAGATGCTGGCGACAGACTCGTTAGCCTTGCGCCCGCACTTGATATAGGTCCAGCTGCCGTCAGCGGCACAAGTAAATGTTTGACAATTCGTTTCATGATTATTTAAAGCTTACTTTCTCCTTTAGATTGTCTTATGGCATTGATGAAGCGACAGTTGACCATATCCTCCATGGTCATAGTATGGATAGACAAGGCATCTATGAAGTCATCTGAGTACTTGCCCAATTCGGTCTTGCGCAACTCGTCTCTGATAGAGTTAAAAAACTTGTGGACCTCTGAATACTTTATAACCTTGTAAATTTCCTTTGCCGGCTCGTCAAATCTCGCGATGTCGATGTCATTGTAATTCGGCTCCAGCAGAAAATAAGAGCGTTTCGAGGCTTTGTAATTCTGCTCTATGTATTTGTGATATGTGGAGAGCTGGCTTATGGATTCGTGCTTATCTATACCATTCAGCCCGGAGCGCAATTTGTTCTCAATCACAATCACATCACTGATCACATCACGGCTCACATTAGGGATTGGGCCGTTGTAGCCGGTAACTACCAAATCGATCCTGCCATCTTTCTCTTTTGCCTGTTCGGTATCGGAGTCTGTGCTCGACTTTATGGCCACTTCTCTCTTCACGGTATAATTTTCTGAAATCGGCTCGATTCCGAGGACCTGTTTCGCAAACCGCCGGAAAATCCCCGGAAGGCCCAAGAAATGATACAAGAGGTTTGTGTAGGTCGTCTCATCGTATTCCTTGTGGATAAGTTTAACGAAGGTGTTTGGATTTTGGCAAAGCGGCACATTATCCGGAACCTTTGGCAAATCAACTTCCTGCCAGACATCGTCTTTATGTCTGTCCAGCAACTCAACGAGTTTTTCATTATGCACGGCAGATTTGCAAAGATAGCCTGTCTGATGCTGATATTTGTAGTCAGAAGCGATGGTTATATGTTCCCCATCAGGGAGTTTTCCTTTAGCTTTTCCCCAGGTAATAAACAGCCGTTTTTTCGGTTTGTATATTTTCCCGGCCTCGAAAGTCAAGGGGAAGACAAGATCATCATCGGCATTCGCTGACATCCTGATATCATCAAGATAGGCGCCGCCGTACTTGATTTCGTATTTGACGCCCTCATCATATAGGGGCTCTATTCCTTTGATTTTTTTAGACTGTTCCCCCAGAACCGGGTCGTCAAAATCTTTCGGCCGTTTCCCTCCCTTGTGAAGCCTGTGCAAATCAGTCGCCCAATAATAGACTTCCGTGGTGTTATCGTGCCAGTCGCTTGTGATTAAAATGTGTTTGACATCATGCTCGTTCCCAAGCCCTCCGTATGGAGGAACATAGAGAAAGACTTTTCCTCCGTCGCTTCTGTATCTGTTGATGATTTCATGAGGGATGTTTCCCTCGCTTTCAAGCCCCCAGCTCCCGATGAAGGACTTGTTTAACATTATTTCCTTAATCATAACTTTTGTTTTGATGTGGTCTGTTGATTACCGCATTGATTAATTGGCTGATAGTCTGTTTATTATAAAGCTCGTACAGCACGGACATACCATGAGTCACTCTTTTTGACTGTGTAGTCTGCAAAGCCATCGTAGAGGTCGATTGTGTATGCGCATTCGCTACTGTACTCAGTAGATGACCAGTGATAATCTGCACGCAGGCTTCTGAAACCACTGGTTTTATTTAGGGTTGACTGTTTGCTGTAGATGGTCTTCAGTTCGTCGCGAGACGGCAAATACCACTTTGGCCCTTTCGCCCTGCACCACTTGGCGGCACGAGAGCTTGATGCAATCTTGTCCGTATTGGCGACCCCGTCTGATATGCTAGTAGCTCCCGTTGTAGTTCCATAATTACTCCAAATTGCAGTAGTATCATCCGCGGAAACAATCTTTACCGTAGCACCTGAGCTGTAGAAAACCGCTCCGGATTTATTGGCAACCTCCACATAAGTTCCGATCTTTAGCCCTGTAGCGTTAATAGTACACTCTGGATATTTAAGCGAGGCGAGTGAAGTATTGTTCGACACATTGAGCGAGGTAAGAGAATTGCACTTGGACACATCTAGAGAGGTAAGGGGATTGTTGCTGACATCGAGGGATTTAAGATTGATGAAGCGCTCGATGCCGGTAAGTGAGGTAAGGCCTGAATTACTGCAGTTGATTTCTGAGACAGCTTCGGCTTCGGCGGCTGAAATTTCTCCATCTCCATCCTTATCAAAGCGTGCAATGCAGTAGGCCTTAAACTTGGATTCAGCGAAGTCTGGTACCATCGGGACAAAGTCTGTGCTGAGGTCGTTGTTGCCGTCGGAGATGCAGAGGGATGCGTTTGCGGAGCAAGTGCCCTTGAAGAATGCGTCCTTGAGGTCCTTGCCGCTGACGGTCACGGTAATGAAGCCGTTGTCGGCGGTGATGGACTCGATGCCGAGCTGGACGATTTCAGGGGCTGATTTGGTAATTGTATAGACTGCGTTCATCGTGATGGCACTGCTGCCGGTAGTACTATTCCAAAGGGCTGCTATCTCTGAAGCGGCGCTTGCAGGTTTGAGCTGATAGTCGAATATTGCCGTGCCGCCGGTAATTGCGGTGCCGCTATCGGTGTAGGTCATCACGGCCTTGCCGTCGGAGAATTTCGGAACATAGGTAATGGACTGGATGCGGGAGAGGATGGCGCTGATCTGCCCCTGCATCTCCTCCATGCTCTGCTGGATGGATGAGATTGTGGCCTTGATGCTCTTGATATCGTTCTCACAGGCGCTAACACGGTTAGAAAGCGCTGAAATCGTTGCGTTGATGTCTGAAATTTTGTTCGCGATTTCCCCACTCAGCAGGCCGTCACCGAGCTTGTTGATTGCCTCTTCTATGGCAGATTTATAGGCGGCGGTAATTTCCGTTTTCTGCGCGGCGAGGTCTGACTTGAGCTGTTCAATTGACGCAGTGTTTTTGTCGATGGCGGAATTGACCGTGTCAAGATGGGCAGTCAGTTCTTTATAATTGTCGGACTCTTTGTCTTCAAGAGCATTGATTTTAGCTTCGAGTTCGGCTTTCTGCGTGGCGAGCTGTCCTTCAAGGCCGGTCTGGAGCGTGGTAAGTTTGCCGTCCATCTGGGAGATGGTGTAGTAGCCGGTAAGTTGCCCGTTGACCCAGTTCTTCAGGGAGGTCTTGCTG
>CAVAID010000105.1:0-3188 GCA_963588685.1 bacterium | reverse complement strand
GAAGAGGTTGAAGTCTTCATAATTTAGTAGTTTTTAAAGTTATACATTCTCCCCTAGGCGGTTCGACCCCTCGACAGGCTCGGGGACCGAAAAACCGTGTAAGAAAAGCCGCATATTTTCACCAAATGTCCGGCAAACGCAAAACGGTGAAAATTATGGCGTTTCTGTGCACGAAATATTCTTGCCGCCCCTCGATGCGCTAGGGGGCCGCAGCAACTGAAGTGTCAATTAGGGAAATTCCGCGCTAAATCGTTGCGGTGAAGGAGCTCTCTTCCTCCCAGTCGATGATGGACGGTGCCCAGTAGATGCGACGGTCTTCGAGGTTGATCTTGAAGGTGTAGGTAATCTTCTTATTCATCTCGATGGCGCTGGCCTTGTTGTGGACATTGTAGAGATAGATGGTCTCCGATACATTCTCAGTGGCGTGGGCCGTGGCGCTCGTGTAGGTCAGGACCTGATATTCAATGGTAACGGAAGGGTTGACCGCAGGGATGATTGTGCCTTTAGGGTCGGACAGATACTGCGGAAGTATCAGGAGATATGAGTTGCGGCTTGAGTCGTAGGTCTTGTAGGTAAGATTGAACTTGGTGTTGCCGCTGAACTGCTCCGGGGCTGAAGATTTGTCGTACCAGGTGTAGTCTTTAGGTTCGTAGTAATCCGGATACCAACCGTCGGTTATTCCTGAAGCGCTTGTCGTGTTGGTGTAGCCGTAGGTGCATCGTGTATAGAGGTCATTTACTGTCACCTTCTTGAGTTTGAAGACAACATCGCCGGCCTCGTATGGCTTGGTGCTGCCATCATTCCCGTGAGCGTAGTCCTTCTCGACCAGCTCGCCGGTAGTGGCGTCCTTGCCCACGGTGAGGAAGTTGATACCCACAATCTGGGTGAGCTTGTGGCGGAATACGGTAGGCACTCCCTTGTAGCCGCCGTTGGTTTCATTGGCGGTCTTGTTCTCTGCAATATCGGCTACCATGAAATCTGTATCCTGATGAATGTCAACATCATAAGCGAGAGTGAAGCCGTCCTTGTCATCAAGAGGCTTGATGTCGAGTTTGGTGTCGGCATAAGCGGTTTCCTGGTATTTGTACGGGCTGTAAGAGAAGAAAGTCAAGCCGCCGGTCTTAGGCCAGTAGTACGGGGTCGCGGTGGACCAGGTGGCCGCGGCGGCGAGGTAGCTGACCTCACTGATAGGGATATAGAGTTCGGCGTCGGCCATATTGCCCTGCCAGGTTTTGCCCTTGGGAAGGTAGTATGCGAGGGTGCCGAAGCTCGGGTCGCCGGTCTTGTAGGCGGTGCCGTCAATCATTGCCTTGGTAGAGAATTTGCCGTTGAGAGGAGTGAATCCAACGGTCTGGGAGTCTGCTGCGGCCGGGGTAATTTCTGTCT
Source organism: bacterium (assembly GCA_963588685.1). Lineage (GTDB taxonomy): Bacteria > Bacteroidota > Bacteroidia > Bacteroidales > UBA932 > Cryptobacteroides. The sequence goes on along the minus strand of CAVAID010000105.1, from coordinate 1,802 downwards.
TTGAGCAGCTTACAAGGGTGCATGCTGCTGCCATCAGGCTGATAGTCAATAATTTTTTCATTAAATAATTTACTGTTTTGCTCGGCGGCAAAGGTACTGCTTTTTTATTTGTTTTCAAAATTCTTTTCGCGGAATTGGGTAGAGGGGTGTTCCTGATGCCCCCGTCGCGAACTGGCTCGTACCAATATCTCACTCGCATAAAACCAATACAACTGGCATAGGGTTCTATGCCAGTTGCACTATTATAGCGCAGGTGCGATATCAGCGCGACCTACTTTGCATCACTGGCATGAGTGGCCGCCCAGTTGCCGGGGAGCAGGTCGGAGCCGACACAGTCCTTCAGTTCGCCTTCAGCGCCTTGATCTCCGCCTCCGAGAGGCCAGTATACTTAGCCACAAGCTCCGTAGTTAGACCATCCGCAAGCATATTCGCGGCGACAGACCTGGCTTTCTTTGCGACGCCTTTGGCTTCGCCTTCTTCCCTGCCTTTCTCTCTTCCAGCATCCAGCCCGTCCTTTAGCCCCTTCCGATACCCGAGCTCATGCCCGCCGTCGATGAAGGGCTTTATGTCATCAATTGTAACCATATCGCTGAAATACTCTATCATTTCCTGTTCGTCGAGGCCGCGGACCTTCATCTCCTTCACAACATTGCAGAAGCGCCCGTCCCTCATCTCCGCAAAATTAGCAATATTTCTGAATATCCGGCACCATCCTGCCACAGGACTGTCGAAATTGTCCGTCAGCTCCATAACCCGCGGCAGTTCAACGCAGTAAATCGTCAGCTGCTGGCCATACACCTCGCAGGTCTCGACCTCTACCATCCCGTACTGGAAGACGATCTTGTTGCGCGTCTCGCGCTCGTGCAGGTCCTCGTAGTCCATCAGGCAGATGAGTTTTACCGGCTTGAGCTCATAAACCGTTGTCCCGGCTTTCAACTGATCCCGTATCAGCGAGGCCCCGTAGAACATCATCCTGTCCTTCTCCTCATCGCTCAGCTCCCGCAGTTGCGTCCGTTTGTCCATCAGCTCCCGGCAGAGTCGGTAGCGCTTTGCGTAATCCATCTCGGCGCTCTGCCTGACATTCGGATTGCCCGTGCCCTGATTTTTCTTGTTGCTCCGGTTGCCAGAGTCTTGATTCTTCTGTTTGACTTGATTGCCGGCGCTCCCGGCCTTTGGATTGTCTTTCATTGTTAAAGTTTTTAAAATTAAACATTTCCCCTCGACAAGCTCGGGTCCCAAGGAACTGCGGTCATTGATGCTTGCGGTTGCTGAGCTTGTCGAAGCATCGAGGAGCCGAAGCAAGTTGGCCAAGAACTTCAAATAATTCTTTTTTATAAAGCGACAATATTTTGCAATATTGTCGCTTTATAGTATATTTGCTCCCGATATGACAAAGTGTGAACAATACATCTCCGGCTACGCTTCCGATAAAGACCGATTCTCTTCATCGGAACTCATGGACTCTGCGCGTAATGACGGCCTTAGCGCCACAAATGTCAACTGGACTATCCGAAAGATGACACTGGAAGGCAAGCTCTCCAGGACTGGACGGGGCGTATACACCTCTCGCGGGAATCTTCAACCTTTCGTGGCGGAGCCTGACAACGCCCTGAAAAAGCTGTCGGCTAAAATCTCCGCACAATATCCTTCAGTGCATTATTGTCTATACAAGGGCTCTGCGCTGTCTCCTCTTCTTCATCATCTTTCCGATAACAGGCTGACTTACTTGGAAGTGGAGCGCGAACTTATCGAAATCCTCTTTCATCAGCTGCGGGTAAAGGGACATCAGGCCTTTCTGAAGC
>CAVAID010000104.1:0-3236 GCA_963588685.1 bacterium | reverse complement strand
GGCGCTTGAATCCCGGCAGGTCAAACGGCGTGGAAATTATCAGTATATCCCGAATCCCGGCAAGCATCAGCACACTGATCGGGTAATATACCATCGGTTTGTCATAAATCGGCATCAGCTGTTTGCTGATAGCTTTGGTGATGGGATACAGTCTGGTACCCGAACCACCGGCTAGAACGATTCCTTTCATGGTTAAATCGCTTTATGATTTTAGAACTTCCAATCTGCAGAACAATACTCCTTAATCTGTCCGATGACGATTTCAGTATATGCCCCGGCGCCGTTATCGTTGAGATGCGACTCGTCGTGGAAGAGTTCCGGGTGGTCAAGGAAATACTGCATCTCGGTATTCTCCAGATAGAGCACTCCGTGCTTCAGGCATATCTCTTTCATCTTTTCTGCAGATGGATTATCCTTGCTTGCAATCTGGTATCGCGGGGAGTCGGCGACAATCAGCTTGACTCCCATCTCTTCAGCCCGCTGCAGAATGGCATCGAAGCGCGCCACTTTTGCCTCGCTTATCTCGCGCTCGGGCACCGGTTCAGTCGCCAGCGTGAGAGCCTTTTTGCTCGTGGCCGGGTCAAGTGACTGATATCCTTTCTGAGTGCCATCTATAAATGAGCGTCTGCTCATATAGCGCATCATGACCTTGAGAACGGATGAATTGTAGCGGTATGTCCTGCTGACGAGCCGGACTTGCTCCGTCCACGGCAGCTCTTCTCTAATTATCTCCGTGGCCCAATGATTGGTGCCATAATATGGGTAGAGGCCCTCGAGCGGGTCATCAATACCTTCGTAGAATGAGTTTCTGTCACACTCCCAAATCAGCACCTCGGGGGCGTATCTGTCCAGAATGGAGTTCATCACGCAGCAGTTGTAGTCGTAGAAGCATCCGCTTCGTCCGACATTGTAGGCAGGCATTCCCAGTGAATCTTCAACCATTTGTGTCACATAATGATACGCGGCGCGAGATGAACCGACTATCACTGCCGGCGTATCCACATCATATAGCGAGTAGTAGGTCTTGCCTGTGTCTCCCTGATTGCTAATCTGCGGGAGCATCCAGTCGAGGGTTTTACCGAGAGCGAGGTCAAGTACTGCGACAGTCGCGAGTACGGCAAGCACTATGATAGCTAATCTTTTGAATCCTTTCTTCATGGCCGTCTAGAATTGGAAGTAAATGAATGAACCGCCATTGAGCACACCGAAGCCGAGGATGTAGATAATCAACAGGGATGCGGTCAGGATTCTTACCGGCAGGTATCTTGAACTCAGCAGGTGGATGTTCGCATTGGTTTCTTTGACCAGGTCATAGACAAAGACAAGTATTATCGCTGCAAATCCCGTCAGCAAAGTATTGTTGTCGATGAACGGCATACCCGGCTCGGTAAATATCTTCCTGAACACCGTGCAGACATCTCCGAGATTGCTGATTCTGAAGAATATCCAGGCAAAGTTCACGATGACGAAGGTAACTGCTGTCCTTATCAGGCTCGCGAAATTAAATCTGTCGGTCAGATGCTTTAATTTGTCTCCATATATCAGTCTTTCGACCACCATAATCGCGCCGTGCAATGCGCCCCAGATGATAAAGGTATAAGCCGCTCCGTGCCAAAGTCCGCTTACGGTAAAAACTATCATCGTATTGAGAGCCCACCGAGCTTTGCTGCACCGGCTTCCGCCAAGCGGGAAGTAAATGTAATCCCTAAACCATGTCGTGAGCGATATGTGCCATCTGCGCCAGAAATCAGTGAGCGTCTGTGCGAAATATGGTCTTATAAAGTTGGTCTGCAGTTCTATTCCCAGCAACTTGCCGCTGCCGATTGCCATCAAAGAGTATCCCGCAAAGTCGGCATAAATCTGTATGGTATAAAGGATACTGGCAAGCAGGAGCGATGTGCCGTTATGCTCTGCTATGTTCCCATAGACGGCATCCACATAGATGCCTAGACGGTCTGCTAAGCATAATTTCAGTACCCCCCCCAGATTATTGATTTGCAAGCACTTACAGCCTTATCGTAATCAAAGTTGCGCTCCTTGAAGTACTGCGGCAACTGCTTCTGCGCTCTGCTTATCGGGCCGCTGAGGATGCTCGGGAAGAACATCACATAGGCGAGATAAGCCAGGATGTCGCGAGTCGGTTCTATCTTTCGCTGATAGATGTCAATCGTATAGCTCAGTGCCGTGAATGTATAAAAACTGATGCCTACCGGCAGGATAATCTTGAGGGTCGTGGTCTGTATGTCTGCGCCGAAGAGCGAGAGCGAACTCGCAAACGCCTGCACGAAGAAGTTGAAGTACTTAAAGAAAAACAGGATGCCGAGATTGATCCCCAGCGTGCCTATCAACAAGCCCTTGCGCCTGCTGCCGCTCTCTGACTTGGCTATCAGTCCTCCGGCAGCATAGGTAGAGAGCGCAGTGACCAGAAGCAGGCCCAGGCACCTCCAGTCCCACCACGCATAGAACACGAGGCTCGCGATGACTATCAGTGCATTCTGCCAGTCCTTGCTCCTGCGGCACACCGTCCAATAGAGCAGGAACACTATCGGCAGGAATATCAGATATTCTACGGATTGGAAGGTCATATTGTCTCTCTATTCAACTTTAGTCTCTCCTGAATATATCTCTAGTGTAGACCTTATCCTGCACATCATCAAGGCAGAAGTCATATCGGTTGGCGATGATGGCGTTGCTCTGAGCCTTGAACTTCGCGAGGTCATTAATCACCTGCGAACCAAAGAATGATTCGCCATCAGCAAGGGTCGGTTCATAGATGATAATCTCAGCACCCTTAGCCTTGATTCGCTTCATTACGCCCTGAATGGAGCTCTGGCGGAAGTTGTCGGAGTTGGATTTCATCGTGAGACGATAGACTCCAATTACGCACTTATGTTCTTTCGAGCTGTCCCACTGACCGTTTTCAGAGTAGTACCCGGCTTTACGCAGAACAGCATCTGCGATATAGTCCTTGCGGGTGCGGTTGCTCTCAACTATAGCCTCAATCAGATTCTCCGGGACATCAGCGTAATTGGCCAGAAGTTGCTTGGTGTCTTTAGGTAGGCAGTAACCGCCATAGCCGAATGAAGGATTATTGTAATGTGTGCCGATTCTCGGGTCGAGGCAGACGCCCTTGATAATCGCCTGCGGATCGAGTCCCTTGACCTCAGCGTAAGTGTCGAGCTCGTTGAAATAGCTTACGCGAAGAGCCAGGTAGGTATTTGCGAAGAGCTTAACTG
>CAVAID010000103.1:0-3293 GCA_963588685.1 bacterium | reverse complement strand
AGATGAAATACGATTACGAAAATTGCATAGAGTACGCTGAGGAGAAAGGTCTGGCAAAAGGCCGTGAAGAAGGCGAAGCCAAAGGCATCGCTGAGAAAGCCAGGTCTGTCGCTGCGAATATGCTTGCGGATGGACAATCCGTAGAGCTCGTGGCTAAGTATACAGGTCTGTCAGAGGACGAGGTCAAGACGCTGAAGATAAGTTAAGTACGGAGGTCTTTGGCTGGAGCGTGCGAGATTGCGAAGCGTCGCCCCCTCGACAGGCCCGGGGGCTTACACGCGCTTCAGCTCCATGTAGGTGGCGCCGATCTGGGCACCGAACACGCCGCCGATGAAGCCGACGAGGTCGCCCTGGGCAAGTTTGCCGTCACGGGTCAGCATCTCGATTGACTTGGCGGAGAACTCCTCCTTGTCATTCACTTTGGAGAAGGTATAAGCCTCGATGCCGAACACCAGAGCCAGCTCCCTCATGGTGTAGCTGTTGTAGCACATCGCATAGACCGGAACCTTAGGCCGGAAGGTGGAGAGGTAGCGTCCCACGCGGCCGGTATAGGTGTCGAAGACTATCGCCTTGACAGGAAGCTCGTGCGTGGCGGCCACGAGCGAGCGCGCCAGCACGACGGCCACCGGCTTGACCACTTTACGCAGATTGAGTTCCAGATTGACATCGATGGTCTTCTCGATCTGCACTGCGATTTTGGTCATGGTCTTGACCGCCTCGACAGGGTATTTGCCGAATGCGCTTTCGCCGCTGAGCATTATGGCATCGGCGCTCTGGAATATCGCATTTGCCACATCGGTCACCTCGGCCCTGGTAGGACGCGGGTTGTCGATCATGCTCTGGAGCATCTGCGTAGCCACGATTACAGGCTTCTTCCTTTCCCTGCAGGCACGCACTATATCCCTCTGTATCAGCGGGATGTTCTCGGCTGGAATCTCGACTCCCAGGTCTCCGCGCGCCACCATGATACCGTAGCAGTAGGTGAGGATGTCGTCGAGGTTGTCGATTCCCTGCTGGTTCTCGATCTTGGCGATGATTTTGAGATGGCTGCCGCGGGCATCCAGGATTTCCTGGATTTCATGCAGGTCGCGGGCGCTGCGCACGAACGAATGCGCGATGAAGTCGATGTCGGCGTCGATTGCCCATTCGATGAACTTCCTGTCCTTCTCGGTCACGGCCGGGAGGTTGATGTGCACGGAAGGTACATTGACGCTCTTGTGCCCCTTGATGACGCCCTCGTTCATTACCTTGCAGATAAGTTTCCCTTCCTCTTTTCCGATGACGGAAAGGTCCACGGAGCCGTCGTCGATGAGGATGTCGGAACCGACCGGAACATCTTGAGACATATGAGGATAGGTGGTGTAAAGGGCGGTCTTGCTGCAGCGCTGGGACGGGTCGTCGATGATTTCCACGGTCTGTCCGGTCTTGGCTATGAAGCCGACTGCGTCCGCCATCTGGGTGAGCCTGATTTCCGGGCCTTTAGTGTCGATGAGGATGGCGATCTTGTCGGAGACTTTCCGGACGTTGTCCACGATCATCTGGGCTCCTTCCAGTGTCGCGTGGGCGGAATTGATGCGCACTACATTCATCCCGTTTTCGTAAAGCTGGCGGATGAAATCCACATCGCAGCGGTTGTCAGCGACGGTGCATATTATTTTTGTCTTTTTCTCTATCATATTGATGGTAATTTGTTTTCTAAGAGGCGTTGCCGAGTTTTGCGGCCTTGCGGGCCCTGGCACGTTTGCCTATGCCCTCGATGATGGCCACGATGCCCACCCAGATGTCGTAGGAGAAGAATCCGAGGGCTATCATCGTCAGGGTCGGCATAAAGTCCACATAGACACCCTGGTAATAATAGATCATGATGCCGACGATGTCGCACATGAAGAGGCTGCCGATCTGCACCATGCGGACTGCCATCTTGCCCACGAGCGGGAAGTTATAGACCGCGATGAAGTTGAATGCGAGCAGCAGCGCGCATACTATCATCGCTATCTTCCAGTTCTGGCGCGGCGGGTATTCGGTGAGGAACTTGTCGCTGAGGATGGTTTCGATGATGTAGGCCTGGATTTTCACTCCCGGCATCGTGATGTCGATCGGGGTGAGGTGGCGGTCGTAGCCGTCGAAGAGTTTGCCTATCAGCACGATTTTGCCCTGGAGTTCGTCTGCGAGCGAGTCGGGCCTGGAGAGTATGTCCTGACCGTTGAAGGTGTCGAAGCTGAGGTTGGGGTAGTTGATGAGCAGGGTGTCGGCCGGGCCGCTGATGTGCTCCATAAGCCTGTCGAACGCTTCCGGACGGGCGATGCGGATGAGTTCCGTGGCCATTCCGTAGTTCTCTGTGGAGTCGGCCTGCGTATAGATGGGCCTGAACGAGCGCACCGGGCGGCCGAGGTCGTTGGCTTCGAGGTTGAGCACGCCGAAGTTGACGAAGGAGCTGTCATAGAAATATCCCTCTTCCGGGCCGGTCCGGTCGTCCTGGCGGAGGTAGCCGTTGATGCGCTTTGGAAGCACGAGGTTATGGCAGTCATGGATGGAGTTGATCAGCGTACTGTCGTGCTTCTTCTGCTCCTTGTAGATTATGTCGAGCCCCACGGCGGCCGGGCCGCAGCTGTCCACGACATCTAGGATCTGCGCGATTTCCACGCGCGAGCAGTCGTCCACGCCCACTATCACCACATCCTTGCTGCGGTGCATGGGGGTCATCTTGCAGACAATGGAGTTGTAGATGTCGGACATCTTGAAGTCCACCCCCGCCATGGATGAGTTCATCGCCGGGATGGAAGTGAAGTTGTATATGGTCGTCTTGGAGAAGAGCAGCGAGATGGCGGTGATCACCACGACCTGCACTCCGCAATTGATAATTCTTTTGACGTTCATACTCTGTGTTTGCCGCCTGCAAAGATACGCTTTTTGAGCGAGAATTATGCTATTGCGCCGAGGGTTTATGGATGGCCCCCGAGCCTGTCGAGGGGGCCGGGCCGCTTGGCCGGCAGGGGCGCACCTACCGTCCAAGTATTTTCTGCAGAATACGGCCACGCCAATCCAACGCTCACGCCACAGAATGAAGATTGCCGTGGCCATCGACGCTTTCGGACTCGCCGCCGGCCACGCCAATCCCGCTTCTGCGCGCTATACAGCACAATGTCATGGCCGCATTTCGCAAAAATCCGGTCAGAATCCTGCCGGGCGCTTCGATACTTCGACAAGCTCAGCAAGCGCGGAGCTCACCGCAACTATCCCCCGGATGTAAGGACGGCAACTATTTCCCGATATATTCCAGCAGTTCGCGGAGG
>CAVAID010000102.1:0-3433 GCA_963588685.1 bacterium | reverse complement strand
GAACGGTCGGGACACGGAAGTACAAAGATAATTATTCCTGAGGAAATATGTAAAGTTTTCGGTCCCGGAGCCTGTCGAGGGCCGGCGGCTATGATCGGTCAATCCTCCGGGCGGCGACGTCGATGGCCTTGGACGGGCAGACGAGGCGGCAGAGGTGGCAGCCGACGCACTTCTTGGCGTTGAGGCGCGGCTTGCGGTCCTCGATGTCGAACTCGATGGCCTGGTGTCCGCCGTCGAAGCAGGAAATGTAGCAGCGGCCGCAGCCTATGCACTTGTCGTAATTGAACTTAGGCAGGAGCACGGTATCCCTCTCGAGCCGGTTGTGCGGCACGATGCTGCCCACGGCTGCGCCTATTATAGACTGCACATTCTTGAATCCCTTGACTTTAAGATAGTACTTCAGACCTTCCACAAGGTCGTCGATTATGCGGTAGCCGTACTGCATAACGGCAGTCGTGACCTGCACGCTGCCGGCGCCGAGGGAGATGAATTCCAGCGCATCGACCCAGTTCTCGATGCCGCCCATGGCGCTCAGGTGCATCCCGCGGAGCTCCTCGCTCCTCGCCATATCGGAGATGAAGCGGAGCGCGATCGGCTTGACCGCCTGGCCGGAATATCCGCCCACGATAGAGCTGCCGTGCACATCCGGCTCCGCTGTGAAGGTGTTGATGTTCACGCCGGTAATGCTGTTGATGGTGTTGATGGCGGCGATGCCGTCAGCTCCGCCGCGCTTCGCCGCGGCAGCCATAGGCACCATATCCGTTATGTTCGGGGTCATCTTGGCGAGCACCGGGAGAGTGGTGCCCCTGCGCGCCGCGCGTGTGAATTTCTCAATCAGCGCCGCATCCTGGCCTATCGTCACGCCGAGCGAGTCGGACTCCATATTCGGGCAGGAGAAATTGCACTCGATCACATCGGCTCCCGCAAGTTCGCAGCGGTGCGCAAGATCGGTCCATTCCTGTTCGTTCTGGCCCATAATCGAGGCCACGATTACCTTGGTAGGGAATTCCGCCTTGAGGCGGCGGAAGATTTCCATATTCTCCTCAACGCTGTGGTCGGAGAGCTGTTCGATATTCTTGAATCCGCAGAAGGAGTTGGAATGGTTCGTGATGGTCGAGAAGCGCGGCGAGGCTTCGTGCTGCGGGAAGGTGCAGATGGTCTTGAACGCCGCTCCGGCCCAGCCGGCACGGAATGCCTTGGCACACATCTCATAGGTGCTGGCAACCACGGAGGAAGAAAGCAGGAAAGGGTTCTCGAGCTTGACCCCGCAGATGTCGGCGGTGATGTCCGGCTCCTCCGGGACGATGAACGCGCCGCGCAGCTGCTCTTCGCTCACGACTCCGGAGTCCAGGGTCTTCTTCGCGCTCTCGTAGAGAGAGCCCATTATCGCCTTGATCCGCACCGGGAAGCTCTTCTTGCCGAGCAGGCAGGCGGCCTCGCAAGGCGAGTCGCAGTCCAGACACTGCTCGCCCCGGGCTTTCACCAGGGCTCCCATTCCGTTGCGGAAATATATCGAGCGGAGTATGTCCCCTACAGGCAGGCCTTTGGAGCATTGTTTGGTACAAGGAGCGTCGCTGCAGAGCAGGCACCGGTTCAGTTCGGACATATCGATCAGCGGATATGTCGGCATTTTGTTCTCTTCCATTTTGTTTTGTGGTTAAACAGTTCACAAATTTAGAAATTTCCGGGGAAAATACGCTGCTCTCCCGATTTATTGACACCAGCCCATCGACAGGCTCGGGGGCCGTCTCACTGAGAAATGCCGTCCAGGTCGAGCCTGTAGATGATGTCCTCCTGCCGACCGGCCTTCAGAAACATCAGCATATAGATTGGAAGATTGGTGACGGCGCCGTCCGTGGAAACATTGTCATTGCAGAAAACGACCGCTCTTTCAATGTGGTAATTCCGGACTTTGAGCACATTGTCCAGAGCGCTGTGACGGGAATAATCTTTCCCTGACTTTATTTCGAGAGGAAGTACCTTATCCTCATAAGTCACGACGAAATCCAGCTCCCCGAGTTTCTTGTTGTTGTAGTATGCCAGGGAGAAACCGTGCGCAGTAAGCTCCTGGGCCGCTGCGTTCTCGAAGATTCCGCCATAATTCAAATTCACTTCGCCCTGCAGAAGTTTCAGCTGCACTCCCGCGGAATACTGACATGCCAGCAGGCCCACATCGTTCTGGAACAGTTTGAAGAGATTCCTCTGTTCCGAGAGTTTCAGCGGATATTGAGGCTCCTCTACATTATAGACAGGTATGGCAACTCCAGCACTCTTCAGCCAAAGAAAACTGTTGTAATAGCGGCTGAACTTGAAATTTTCATTCAGCTTCTTGAGAATGAAGCGTTTGTTCTGGGCATTCAGCTCGGAAGGAATCAGGTCGAAAATTTCATTGAGGTACAGCTTGTCATCCGGGTCATATTTGGCAATGTCCTTCCTGTAAAGTTTCAGAATGGCTTTCTGCTCCTCTTCGACAAGTCTGAGGTTGTTGCTCTCTATGTATTTGGCCACGGCTGCCGGCATCCCGCCTACCACGAGATAAAGCCTAAAGACCTTCATCATCCTATCGTGTACTATCGGATCCACCGGCGTCCGGTCTGCGAAACTTGCCGACAGGCTGTCGATAATGGACTGCGAAACTCCCACGGCGAGGGCAAACTCTTCAAAATCCAGCGGATACATATCCATGACATCCATATATCCGACCGGCTCGCTCCTAAGGTCTTTCAGCTCTACGCCGAGCAGAGACCCGCTCAGCGCATACCTGTAACTACCCTCGTCAACAAGGAATTTTATCAGGGTGACTATCTCGGGATACTCCTGAACTTCATCAAAAAATATTAGAGTCCTTCCCGGTACCATCTTCCCCTCTGTCAATGCCGAAATCCTGAGAATCATTTCTTTGGCACCTGCGGAGCCGTCCAGAAAACCGATGGCGCTCCTGTTCTCAACGAAATTGATTTCGATGACATTTTCGAAATTTTCCCTGCCGAATTTCCTGAAAGCATAAGTTTTGCCGACCTGCCTTGCTCCGGTGAGGAGCAAAGCCTTGTTGTGCTCGCGGTAAAAATCAGATATTTCCTTGTCTATTTTTCTGTAAATCATCTTGTTGCGTCTTTGTAGCCAGCGGCATCAATCTGCGCTTTGTCCGTTTTTCCGTAGCAAATATAGATAATTTGTCCGTTTTTCCAAGCCGAAATGATCTTATTTTGTCCGTTTTTCCGCGGTTCCGAGACCGCATTTGTACCGGACGCGGAAAGTAGACACGGAAAGACCGGCCCCTCGACAAGCTCGGGGGCCGGCGGTCGCTGAGCTCCGTCGAAGCACCCGCCCCTCGACAGGCTCGGGGGCCGGCGGTCTGAGAGAGTCGAAGCGCCGGCAGATTACGAAAGCTGGAACTTCCGGGAGGAGCGGATCATCTGCTTGAGGATAATCG
>CAVAID010000101.1:0-3577 GCA_963588685.1 bacterium | reverse complement strand
GTTGGCTGAGCATTTTCATATACATTGCTTTCGCATATTATACAAATACTTTTAATAGCATCAGATCTTCTATGGCGTTGTCTATCGGCTTGTTCGCCGTTGACTCATACCTTCGGGGTAAAAATTTGAAGTATTGGCTCTTGAGTTTAGTGGCAATAGAGATACATAAGACAATTTTCCCGATTTTGTTGATTCCATTATTTGCTAGAATTAAGCCTAATTTCTGGTATTTAGTGGTTGTAATTGCTGGTTCATTCTGCTTGTCTCGGATTGTGAATGCGGCGACCATAGTAGATATAATGAGTGATTATAACTCGGTATATGTAAATTTCAACGGCGGAGGAGAAGGCTACACTCTCTTAGCATTATATGTCATTTCTACTTTGGGCCTTTTCGTTTTATGTAAGAATAGAATGTCTGACACATATTCGATGATGATTCACTGCTTGTGTTTGGGGACTTGCTTGCAGTGTTTCGCACCCGTGGCGTCACTGATAACAAGAATGGCCTTGTTTTTCATGATATATTTGATCATATTAATTCCGGATTGTATTTCCTTGGCTATCTCACGATCTTATCGAGGAGTTGTTATCGGAATGGTGTCTTTGATATTCTTCGTGTATTTTAATTTATTTGTAATGCGACCAAGTGTCCTTTATTTAGATGGTACTATGAGCAATTCTCAAAAGACCATCCCGTATGAGTTCTTCTGGCAAAGCAAGAGATGATATGAATAAACTTGTGTTTGATTTGACCGTATGCCAGCCGATAAAGAGTACTGTTAATCACGGTGGCGGTGTCTATGGGTATATTGTTTTTAAGGAACTCGTGAAATCGTATGGAGAGCAAGTATTGGCCTATGTAAATTCCAAACGCTATGTGCCTGACGATGTCCTTGAAACTATTAGGAACAATAATGTGCAGGTAGTTGATGCTAATGCTGAGACTTTGGTGTCAGTATTCACCTCCGGAAGGGGGAATCGGCTATATTCCCCGTTGTATAACAAGTCATATGAACTGTTATATCCACTAAATATTCCGATAACCGTAACTATCCATGGCCTGCGGGCTTTGGAGATGAATCGCGATGAATATGAGTACAAATATGCCAATTCCTTCGTCGATAAAGTCAAAGCCTTAGTAAAGCAAACACCGTATTATAATCATCTGGAAAAACAGTATTATGGGCAATACAGTTCACTGTTGAAATATCCATATGTTAAGGTAATAACAGTGTCAGAGCACTCAAAAAATTCATTGTTGTGTTACTATCCATTTTTGAGGGAAGAGTTGATATCTGTGCGCTATTCCCCATCAACTACTAAAGCATTTGACAATCATGATTTGAGCTCAAGAAGGAAAAAACATTACTTGATTATTTCAGCGAACAGATGGTTGAAGAATGCATATAGGGCGATTTTGGCTTTGGATTACCTTTATTCCAACAATATGATTGAAAGACCGACAGTCATATTGGGAATTAAGGAGGACTCAACTCTTCTTGAGAAAGTGGTTAACAAGGACAAATTTATATGTAAAGGATATGTTTCGGAGTCCGAGTTGGAGGAGAACTATTATTCGGCTTTTGCTTTATTGTACCCTACCTTGAATGAGGGATTCGGATATCCTCCTTTGGAAGCTATGAAATTTGGAGTACCGGTTGTTGCTTCTTCGTTCGCCTCCATTCAAGAAGTATGTGGGGACGCAGTGCTGTTCACAAATCCATATTCATATATGGAAATCGCCAATCGAATTCTACAACTCAATGATGAGGCTGTATCTGAACGATATGAGAAGAAAGGGCTGGAACGGTATAATATGGTGCTTAAAAAACAGAATGATGACTTGCTCTGCCTTGTTCAAGATATTATAAATCAGTAGGTTATGAAAATGTTGGGGGGGGGCGAAAGCGCGCATCTGGCAAGAGGCTGCCTTTTATGACAAAGAAAGAAGTTGGTTTGTGGTTGACTTCTTTTTCCAGAGACCGGCGTATTTGATACAAAGATTTCTTAAACATCTCAGGTGGATGGAATTTTACGGCGAAAGAGATATAAGATACTATTATCATTATTTCTTTTATAGGAGATTGTCGTATAAATTAGGGTATCAGATTCCTGCGAATACCATAGGGAATGGCCTCAAGATTTACCATTGGGGCCCGATTATAATCAATGAGAAGGCTAGAATTGGGAAGAATTGTACACTGTATCCTGGAGTTACAGTTGGAGCAACGCAAAAGGGAGTTCCCACTATTGGAGACAACTGCTATTTAGGCTTGGGGGCCAAGATTTTTGGTAATATTCATATTGGTAATAATGTCCAAATCCTTGCGAACGCGGTTGTGACGAAGGATGTGCCGGACAACTGTATAGTTGCAGGCGTGCCGGCTAAGGTTATTAGAATGTTGAATAATCAGGAAAAATAAGACACAATCAAGGCTATGAAATTACTTGTTTCTATCGGTAGTCTGGCATTTGGAGGTGCGGAGAGGGTATTGTCTATCCTGTCCGGCACTTTTGCGGATTCTTTCGAAGAGGTTACCTATCTGCTATGGATGGATATTCCGGACTGCTATAAGATTGACCCGAGAATCAGGCTGGTCAGATTGCCGGATATCAGCGGTACAGACAATAAAATTAAGAATATCCGGACTTTCCGCCAATTCGTTGAAACTGAGAACCCTGATATTGTGGTCTCTTTCCTCACGCCGTTCAATATGTTGGCATTAATGTCCGGTATCGCAGGGCGGCATAAGGTCATCGTGTGTGAAAGAAATGACCCCAACAATATCAAAGGCGGTTGGATTATGCGGCAACTCAGAAATCAGCTATACAGGGAGGCTGCTTTATGCCTGATGCAGACCGGACATGAAATGGCCGCTTATCCGAAATATATCCGGAAGAAGAGCCGGGTTATTTATAACCCAATCAATATGGCAACAGATTATCTTGGTTCCGCTATTAAGGCGGACAAAGAGGATTTGATTGTGTCTGTCGGGCGCCTGCACCCGCAGAAGAATCAGGCGATGATGATAAAGATGATGCAGCGCTTGCATACAATCTTCCCGACATGCAAATTGGTCATATATGGCGAAGGAGAAATCAGGAGCGATCTGGAGAAGATGATATCCGACTTGGGATTGAATGATGTCGTGTCGCTCCCAGGTTCTTCATCAAAAGTTTGGGATTGTATTTCGCATGCTAAATGCTTCATCCTGAGCTCGAATTATGAAGGCATGTCAAATGCTCTGATTGAAGCGATGTGTCTCGGCCTCCCTGTCATATCGACTAAAGTCTCAGGTTCAACAGATTTGATACAGGACGGAGTCAACGGCTTGCTGATTGATGTCGGAGATGAGGCTGCGCTGTTTGATAAGGTAAAATATTTACTGGAAAACCCGGCCTCTGCAGAATCCATGGCGGCCGTGGCCACAAAAGTGTATGATAAACTGGCACTTGATACCATTGGGCGCGAATGGGTAAAAGTCATAAATGAAGTGGTTAATAAATCGTAATGCACAATAATATGAACTGCATCTCAAAGTTTGAAGAGACTTACCGCAAGTCGCCGGAGGGCG
>CAVAID010000100.1:0-3734 GCA_963588685.1 bacterium | reverse complement strand
GTCTTTAAGTTTCCCAGTGTCAGCCGTTACAATCGTGACATCCCACCCAGCGCTTTGGGCCGCCAATGCGATATCCTTGCGATGAGACAGGAAAAAAGTGTCAACATTGACTACTATAAATAACTTTTGCCCCATTGTCCTATAATTTGATTGTTATTTAATTGCTTTGTGCCATTGAAATCATTCCCGCGATAGCCGCTGAATACAACCTCGCCCCAGTATCATTCAGATGAGTTCCATCCTTAAAGAGGGACGCATCATCGAAGCGGTCATCACGGCTCATATCTATAAACGGCACATCCGACGCCTCGGCGATTGACTTTGCCATCGCAATACCCTCAGACCGTTGTCTATTCAAAGTTGGTGAGTAAGCGAAAATCAAATCTATTCCATTCCTCTTGCAGAGCGATATCAAATTCTTAAAACTCTGCACCTTATCCGTCTCAATCGAAGCCGAGACCACTTCTCCGTCATCCTCTATGACCCCAACAGGGCTTGTCCCATACAGCGGCTCATAGCCATTGTTCTCTGCTTCTCCAATAAAGTTACACTTGATGACCTGCACCAGTTTCGAGTTGTATCGGTATGCCTGAGAGAGCAACTTCACTTTGGACTTCCAACCCTGTGACTCCAGCAACGAGTCAATGCACTCAAATTCACCATAGACAGGTGCAAACCTTTCAGCAGCCGCATCGAAGTTGAAAGTCGAACTTGACGATACTTCAATGTCTTGAGGTACTACCTCACAGATTACCATCTTGGGGGCAGCGCCGCGCTCGATATAAGCGGACAAAAGGGCATAAGTGTAATAGATGCACTGCCCGTCACTGCCGCAATTATAGCACGACATCCCCAGGCTGTCTGTGAATATCTCCGGGACATAATGATGCGCCGCCCGTGATGACCCCATTATCAGAATATCTTCGTTGGAGTCATGCAGGCAGTATTCCTGCCTGTGAATAATGCCATACTTGGCGTTTGTATATCCGGCTTTCATCACGCATCCGACCGCCCTGTCCATCACAAACAGAAGCAAGAGAGTCGCAGCCACTCCAATCAGCACCTTGTAAATATTCTTCATACTGTCAACCTCCCGTCAGAATTTGAAATAAATGAACTGTCCTCCGTCCAACACCCCGATTGAAACAATCAGGACTGCAAGCGCGGCAAAAGTCAGATAGCGAACGACGATATGCCTGCTTGACAGAAGCAACTGCTTATTAGGCCAAAACTCGTCTTTGAGGTCTTTCAGGAACAGAATCGCGAAACCGACAAAGAAGAAGAATATAGTCGTCTGGTGGATATATGGCATCCCTAGATGGAAGTACCCTTTGGTAATCTCAATAGCAGTATTAAGGTCCGGGGCATAAAACAGCATCCAGCCGTAAGCTGCAAGGATGAAAGTGATGACGATATTCACAAAACGCCCGAATGAGCCGGTGGCCGCCTTTCGATGAGCCGCCCTCTCAACTATTTGAATTACAGCATGATACCCCCCCCATAAGATAAAATTATACGCAGCCCCGTGCCATAAGCCGCTGACAAGGAAAGTGATAAGCAGGTTTCGATATGTCTTCAAATGTGAGCATCGGCTGCCTCCGAGCGGGAAATAAACATAGTCGCGGAACCAGGTGCTCAGCGAAATGTGCCATCTGCGCCAGAACTCCCCGATAGTCTGAGAGAAATATGGCCGGTTGAAGTTGGTCATCAGATTGTACCCCATAGTCTTGGCCGTGCCGATGGCAATCAGCGAGTATCCGGCGAAGTCGCAATAAATCTGAATCGTGTAAAGGAATGTAGCCAGCATAAGCGACACACCGTTGTGCTGCGCATAATTGCCGAACACCGTATCCACATAGATTCCGGCCCGGTCACCCACCACAAGCTTCATAAAGAAGCCCCAGAGCATCATCTTGGCGCCGGCAGCGATATTCTCATAAAGTAACGGATGCCTTTCCTTGAACTGAGGCAGCATCGACGACGCCCTGCCTATCGGGCCTGAAGCAATCTGAGGGAAGAAGCCGATAAAAAGAGAATAGTCCAATATGTTCTTCTCCGCTTCAATCTTGTGCTTATAGCAGTCCACGATATAGCCGACAGCCATAAAGGTATAGAACGAAATCCCAACCGGAAGAAGAATTTTGAATTGAGGCACCGCGATGCTCAGTCCAGTTGCGTGTATGATATCACCTACGGATGCCAGGATAAAATTCAAGTACTTGAAGCACAGCAACGGCAGCAGAAGCAGGACAATCCCGCAACATAGCTTGGACTTTCGCTTATCCCCGTCATCCCGTCCGAGAGACAGCCCCAATCCATACGACAATGCCGTCTCGAACAGCAATATCGCGAGGAAAGCGACATTCCAGCAGGCATAGAAATAAAACGATGCCGCCAAAAGGAAAACCTTCCTCCAGGTATTGTTCGGGATAAGATAGTATACGCAGACTACTGCTATCCAGAAGATTATGAATTCAAGGCTATTGAAAAGCACTTCTTAAAAACTATTTCGGTTCGATGTATTTTATAATCTTTGCCGGCACCCCGCCAACCACACAGTTGTCCGGAACATCTTTAACTACGACGGCGCCTATTTGTGATTTCATATAAAACACAATTCACCAATTATATTCAAATCTCTCAATATCCTCTTCAACGAGTGGGTCGCCAATCTGAACTTCAATGAATGTCATATCACTAAGTGCTTTAATGGCGTAATAATGTCCCAAAGGGATATTCATTACATCACCGCGTTTGATCTGGCCCCGTTCTCCATCAAGCACAAAAACACCCTCGCCATCCACGCAAGTCCAGGTTTCGCTCCGATGATGATGTAATTGGTAGCTGATATTTTTCCCGGCCTTCAGATTTATGCTTTTTGTCAAAGACTGAGTACCGTCTCTATAGGTCACATTGTCCAATACCCTATAGTTACCCCAGCGGCGTTCTTCATACATAGGTCGGAGATGGAGCGTCCCGACATAGTCCTTAATTTTTTCTGATTCTGCCTTGCCACAGACCATTATTCCATCCGAAGAAGCTGCGACAATAATATCTTTTAGCCCATTGCAGAACACTGGAATCCCCAGTTCGTTAACAACATAACTATTCTCGTTTTTGCCCCCCATCATTACATTACCCATATGCGTGGCTGGCAGTTCTTCGCACAAGGTGTTCCACGTGCCAAGGTCCTTCCAATCTCCAGAATAACGGACTAGGGCAACCGACTTGGCTTTTTCTGCGACCTCGTAGTCGAAACTAATTTTTGGGAAATCACGATAATGGTCATATATTTCTGCGAAAGAGTTTGCATTAATGTAACGGCTTACGATATTCATCATATAGCCTAGACGAAAGGCGAAGACTCCCCCGTTCCAATATGCATTCTGCGATAGAAGTTCTTTTGCTGTTTCCGCGTTTGGCTTCTCAATGAACCTCTCAACCTTCTTGATTCTATCGTTGTTGCAACCCTTTTGCGGAACAACATAACCGAATTTTTCACTCGGACAGGTTGGAGAGATACCCATCAATACGAGGTCTGCTATATTGTTCTCTACAGCCGCAGCCATTTGGCCGATGGCGGCGAAATAGCCGCTTTCGGTGTAAACATCGCAAGGCATTACAACAATTATTTCGTCATCTTTACATTTTTTTTCTTTTGCTAGATAGCTTGCGGCAAGGGCTATTGCCGGGAATGTATCACGTCGCTCCGGTTCGGTAACGACATTAAAGCC
>CAVAID010000099.1:0-3773 GCA_963588685.1 bacterium | reverse complement strand
TTCGCGGGCGTTCATTTGATTTCGTATCTTATTTTCCGATGCAGAATCTGCTGAATATACTCCCAAGCAATTCATCAGTGGTGATCTCGCCGGTGATGGTGCCGAGGGAGGTAAGGGCGGTGCGCAGGTCCTCTACCAGGAGGTCGGACGGGAGAGGGGAGCAAGCAGCGTGAAGTCCGTCCGTGCCGTTCAGAGCAGTGCCGTCCGATGGCAAGGCAGCACTATAAGAAGCGGTGCTGGTTGAACCTGCCCCGGAAGTGCCCAGCCCATCAATCACCCTGGAGAGCGCAGCGGCGGCCTCGCGCAGCGCTTCACAGTGCCGAAGATTGGTCACAACGGCCTGGTCGGAGTCGGAAAGGAGCGACTTCTGCGAGTCTGCTAGTTGATTTTTCAGCTCATCCAGGCCGAAACCGGTCTTTGCTGAGATTGCGAGCGCAGGCGCTTTTATATCAAGCGATGAAACATATTCGTTAATACTGTTAACATTTATGTTGCCACCCAAAATATCCACTTTATTTAGCAAAATGATGAGTTTCTGTGACCCGAAGTCGAGCCTTGAGACTATCTCTGCCACGGAAGCCTTGTTCTCTTCTTCCGGCGCGCCAGCATCGAGCAGGGCAAGCACCACGGAGGCCCCGCCCATCTTCTCGTATGACCTCGAAATTCCGATTTTCTCGATCTCGTCGGAAGTCTCGCGGATGCCGGCGGTGTCGATGAATCGGAACTGCACGCCTCCGATGATGCAGCAGTCCTCGACGGTGTCGCGGGTCGTCCCGGGCACATCGGATACTATCGCCCTCTCGTCGCCGAGCAGGGCGTTGAGCAGGGTGCTCTTGCCGGTGTTCGTGGCCCCGACAATCGCCACCGGCACGCCGCCCCGGATTGCGTTGCCCACCTTGAATGAGTCGGCGAGCCGCGTGCATTGCCCCAGCGCCTCGCCCAGCAGGCTGCGCAGTTTGCTGCGGTCCGCGAATTCCAGCTCTTCCTCGCTGAAGTCGAGTTCCAGTTCCATCAGGGAATAGATTTCCAGCATCCTGGCGCGTAGCTCGCGGAGCTGCGCCGAATAGCCGCCGCGCAGCTGGTTCATCGCCACGCGGTGCTGCGCCTTCGAACCGGAGGCAATCACATCTGCCACCGCTTCCGCCTGGGCGAGGTCCATTTTCCCGTTGAGAAACGCGCGGCGCGTGAATTCTCCAGCCTCGGCAAGCCTTGCGCCCGCGGAGGTAAGCAGCCCGAGCAGGGCAGTGACGATGTACCGGGAAGAATGGCAGGAAATCTCCACTGAATCCTCGCCGGTGTAGGAGTGCGGCGCGCGGAACACGCTGACTACCACCTCGTCCAGCACGCTCCCGTCGTCCGAGAGAACGGTGCCGTAGCGCAGCCGGTAGCCTTCCGTTTCCGCCAGCGGCGTGCCTTTGACCTTCACGGCCCGCCCTGCCACGGCGAGCGCCTCCGGCCCGCTGAGCCGCACGATGCTGATTGCCCCCGTTCCCGGCACCGTCGCCGGTGCGCAAATCGTATCTTCGAGTGATTGCATTCCCATTATAATTAATCCGTCCCGCGAAGTTAGTAATTATCCGTTTCCGTTGCAAAATACTTACTTTCTCAGTATATTTGCGTCGCGAAAAACTTACATATACAAGAATATGATTTACACAAAAGAAGTGCAGCAGATGTGCTGCGTTGCCAAAGGCGCCAACCACGCCAACGCCCCAATCCCTGAAGAGGGGAAGTGGGTGCACGCAAAGGAAATCAAGGACATTTCCGGCCTTACCCACGGTATCGGCTGGTGCGCACCTCAGCAGGGATGCTGCAAGCTCACGCTCAACGTGAAGGACGGCATCATCGAGGAGGCTCTCGTTGAGACCCTCGGCTGCTCAGGCATGACCCACTCCGCCGCTATGGCATCTGAGATCCTCCCGGGCAAGACCCTCCTTGAGGCTCTCAACACCGACCTCGTCTGCGACGCCATCAACACGGCTATGCGCGAGCTCTTCCTCCAGATCGTTTACGGACGTACCCAGTCAGCCTTCTCCGAGGGCGGACTTCCTGTCGGCGGCTCCCTCGAGGACCTCGGCAAGAACCTCCGCAGCCAGGTGGGCACTATGTACGGCACCAAGGCCAAGGGCAGCCGCTACCTCGAGATGACCGAGGGCTACTGCACCCGTATGGCTCTCGACGCCAACAACGAAGTCATCGGCTACGAGTTCGTCAACCTCGGCAAGCTGATGGACGCTCTCAAGGGCGGCGCTACAGGTCCTGAGGCCATCGAGAAGGCCAAGGGCACCTACGGCCGCTTCAAGGACGCTGTGAAGTATATTGACCCACGTAAAGAGTAAGAGACTATGGCACTTTTTGAAAGCTACGAGCGCCGCATCGATCAGATCAATGCCGCTCTCAACAAATACGGAATCAAGGACATCGACGAGGCCAAGGCCATCTGCGACGCCAAGGGCATCGACCCGTACAAGATGTGCGAGGACACCCAGAAGATCTGCTTCGAGAATGCGAAGTGGGCTTATGTAGTGGGCGCGGCCATCGCCATCAAGAAGGGCGTGAAGAGCGCCGCCGAGGCTGCAGAGGCCATCGGAGAGGGTCTGCAGGCATTCTGCATCCCGGGCTCCGTGGCTGACGACCGCAAGGTAGGTCTCGGACACGGCAACCTCGCCGCACGCCTCCTCAGCGAGGAGACAGGCTGCTTCGCCTTCCTCGCAGGACACGAGTCTTACGCTGCCGCAGAGGGAGCAATCAAGATCGCCGAGATGGCCAACAAGGTGCGCAAGAAGCCTCTCCGCGTCATCCTGAACGGACTCGGCAAGGACGCCGCCAAGATCATCTCCCGCATCAACGGATTCACCTATGTGCAGACCCAGTTCGACTACTACACCGGCAAGGTGGAGATCGTCTCCGAGACCAAGTACTCCGACGGAGTCCGCGGTGCAGTGCGCTGCTATGGCGCTGACGATGTACGCGAGGGCGTTGCCATCATGTGGAAGGAGGATGTGGACATCTCCATCACCGGCAACTCCACCAACCCTACCCGTTTCCAGCACCCTGTTGCAGGTACCTACAAGAAGGAGCGCACCCTTGCAGGCAAGCCTTACTTCTCTGTAGCATCAGGCGGCGGCACCGGACGCACCCTGCACCCGGACAACATGGCGGCAGGTCCTGCATCCTACGGTATGACCGACACGATGGGCCGTATGCACTCCGACGCTCAGTTCGCAGGCTCTTCATCAGTTCCGGCACACGTCGAGATGATGGGATTCATGGGAATGGGCAACAACCCTATGGTCGGCGCCACAGTTGCAGTCGCAGTTGCGGTAGCACAGGCTATGTAATTTCTATTGAGTCTTTTAGACTTGAATTTGGGCGACCCGTTCTCGGGCCGCCTTTTTTTTCGGTCCCCGAGCCTGTCGAGGGGCCTAGTGTGTCAAAGCAACTATTTCGTGCACAGAAACGCCATTATTTTCACCGTTTTCGTTCCCCCAGTCATTCGGTGCAAATAAACGGCTTTTCTTACACCGTTTTCCTTCTGTCACCATAAATGCTGTCTCCCGTCCATCCTAAGGCCCGAATTATGGACGGCACGCACAAAAACGTTCCCCGTCCATCCTAAGGCCGTTTAGATGGACGAGCAATCGGTCGCTGAGAGAGTCGAAGCATCGAGGGGCGAGTCGCGGCGCTTCGACGGAGCTCAGCGACCTCTCTCGGAGCCACCGCATATTTTCTACAAAATGCGGCCACAGCAATCTAGCGTTCAGGCCACAGAA
>CAVAID010000098.1:0-3838 GCA_963588685.1 bacterium | reverse complement strand
GTCCTGGAAGCCCGGGTCGGAGAGTTTGTCGTAGAGTGCAGACAGGTTCATATCGAGGTTTTAATGTCTTCAATTTCGTAGGGATAGAGGAGGCAGGCTTCAAGGAACCAGGCCTCTCCGTTTTGGATGTACCAGAAGTAGTCCTGCGGGGCAAGATGAAGCGGACGGAGTTCTGCGGTGGTCCTGTCCATCATTCCTGCCTGACAGAGGATGGTCTGGTATGAGCTGACAATCTTTTTGCGGGTCTTGTCTGACCAGCTGTCGACGAATTCGTCTTTGGAAGCTATTTCGTAGTATGCGCTGAGGAGGTCATTGGCCGTGACCGTGCGCTCCGCGGAGTTCCACTTGCGGACGGTTACGCCGGTGTGGAAGTCAAAGAGGAGGCGGTAGGTCTTGAGCAGCACATAGAGGAGGGCGGCTTTCTGAGCCTGCTCTCCAAGGGTAATGTACCACAACCAGAAGCGCTCCGGCATGGCTTTGTAACGCTTTTTGAATTCGCTCAACACGCGGTATGCCGCCACTTCCGTGTTTACCTGCAGATGCTTGCGCTCTACGGTTTCGGCTTTGAGCCTGGCCTCGATGTTCCCGCCCATCATGAGCGGAAGGACGGCGTTGAATTCGGAGAACATGAATGAGGCTCCCGTGAATGAGGCTGAGTATTGACTGTTGGTTTTCATCTGTCTGTGCCGGTTGTGCTTGCAGGAAACAAATATAATCAATTATCTCGAATGTCGGAAAAGGATATTGCCGGCATTGCGGGCGGCGTGGGAGTCTTCATCGCCCCATCCCCACTATCGAGTCGAGTTGCGCCCGAATCTGCTGGAAGTCCACGCCGAGGTCGAGGGTGCGGAACCATATCGTGTTGCCGTCGCTGCGGCGGAGGCAGCCGTCGGGAACGACGGTTTCGTTGGTCCTGGCGTAGAGGAGCATGCCGTCCACGAGGCCGCGTTCCGTTCTCTTTCTGTCCTCGTTGTCCATATAGACATAGATCTGGTTGAGGTTGGCGCTGTGGATTTTCTTCTTCTCGAACTTCGCCTGCATCGTGTGGCTGTAGTACTTCGCGTCGATGATGAGGCTGCGCTGGCCGAGCGTGAGGAACACGTCGGTCTGGAGTATCGGGAGTATGTCCATGGTGGAATTCTCCCTGTCGGCATCCCAGCCGATCTGCTTCGCCTCGGCCCTGGTCTGCGGGTGTTCTTTGCGGTAGTATTCCAGGATGAACTTCTCGAAGAGACGGCACATCCTCTCGTCCGAGAACTCGCGCATCCTGTACCTGCCGGTCTCGGTCGTGAGGAGGATGCCCTCGATGATGAAGTTGCAGATATAGAGGAGCATACGGTAGCTGCGGGTGTTGCGGTCGAAGCGGAGCGCGGACCAGGCTATCTGCGAGGGCTGCACTTCGCCCACACCGTCGAAGTAGGGCATCAGGCGCTTCAGCGCGGCAGGCTGTCCGTCCCTGAGCCCGTCGGTCCTGAGCAGCAGGGACATGGTGGACTTTATGATCCTGTTGAAGATGCAGTCCTCCGAGAATTCATCATGCTCGCAGGCTATGCCCGTCCGCTGGCGGGTGCGCTCTGCGATGGTGCCGGGGATGTCGATGCGCCCGCGGACCGTGATAAGGGTCTCATTGACTGGGACATACTCCCTGTGCAGGCCCTGCTTTAGCTGGAAGGACACGCCACGCAACAGTATCTCCGCCAGAAGTTGGTGGATGTTCTCGAATTCCTCGCCCGCGATGTTTTCGTAATTGCTCTGCTTCAGCTCCTGAAAGGCGTAGGAGAGCATGTAATAGACATTGCGGATGAGTATGTTCTTGTCAACGGTCATTTAAGGCAGTCTTCAAGGGACTTGATCTCAGTCTCGGCTTTCTGCCTGTCGTCGAACCAGTACTCGCGGAGCATCGGCGCTATGTCGAAGTCGATCACATCGCTCAGCCAGCCTTTGTCGATGGATTTCTGTCCGCAGAAGTAGCTGTGCCCTATGCAGCAGCCGGCGCCCAGGGAGTTGTCGCTTTCGATGACGGAGTTGAGGGCTTTGACGCCTTCGATGACCTTGTCGAAGGTCTTGTCGTCGAGGCTCTTCCGGTAGGCTTTAAAGCCATCGGTATCGAAGCCGGGGCCCATCTCGAAGAAACTGAAGCGGCGGCGGAGCGCGTAGTCTATCATTGCAAGGCTTCTGTCGGCGGTGTTCATCATCCCGATGATGTAGAGGTTCTCCGGGACAGAGAACGGCTCGTCGTCATATGCCAGCCTGATCTCGAAGCCGCGGTAGTCTCTCTCTATGAGCATGAGCAGTTCTCCGAATATCTTGCTGAGGTTACCGCGGTTGATCTCGTCGATGATGAAGAAGTAATCCCGGTCAGGGGCGTTCCTTGCCTGCATGCAGGCCTTGTAGAAGATTCCGCTCCTAAGCTCGAATCCGCCGCCGGCGTTAGGCTTGTAGCCCATCACGAAGTCCTCGTAGCTGTAGTTCTGGTGGAACTGCACGAACGATATTCTGGAGTCGTCCTTCTCTCCCATAAGAGAGTAGGCGAGCCGCGTGGCCGAATAGGTCTTGCCGACTCCCGGGGCGCCCTGGAGGATTATGTTCTTCTTGCTCCTGAGCAGACGGGCAAGCCTGTCGTAGTCTTTTCCGTCCATGAAGACTTCCGACAGGAACTGCTTGCGGCTGTACTTTTCCGCCTTGACGGGCTCCTTAGGTACAGGGTTCTGCTCGAGTATCATGTCCATCAGCGCCTCGTACTCGTCTGCGGTCAGTCTGAAGAGCGTGCCGTTGCGGTTTTTGAGGAACTCCATGGAGGAGAGGGCCGGATTCTCACGGACCTGGTCGTAGGTAACAGGGTCCAGCAGGGAGCGGGTCTTCCTGATGAAGATGGACTCGCCGCCGGTGTCTTCGGCGGATTTGGATATTTCGGCGATGGCGGTGATTTTCTTGACCGGATTGGCTTCGTAACCGATTATGATGTCGCCGACTCTGGCATCCTCAAAGTTCTGGAACACCCGCCTCGGATTGCCGTTTTCGTTGTACAGGCTGAAGTCCTGCTCTTCGCCCGGTTTGATGCTGGAGATTCTCCACACTTTCGGGCTGGACACCAGCCACCAGTAGTTCTTCCCGTGCATGGGTGGCGTTGGCTTTTCGGACTCTACTGTTTCGGCATCTGCGGTTTTGACCTTATCCGGGAGGATGCCGAGCAGTTCGTCATAGAAGTCGAATATGTCCCGGTCGCCTTTTATTTTGATAAGGAAAGCGTTGAGCTCCGTCTGGGAGGCGTTTTCGGGCTGGGTCATGCCATAATGCGCCGCAAGGGTTTCCAGCATTTCTTTCTTGTAAACGGGGACAAGATTCCCGCCTGAATAGAGAAAGGCTATCTTCCATTTCACATTGGGGAATACCGAACAGTCATCGGATTCTATCTTCTCGAATTCTCCGCGGCTTGCTGCCAGGGCGATTTGATATACATCTTCTCTGACTTTGGAGTAGGCTTCCGCGCTGGTATTTCCCAGACGCCTGAACCAGGAATATGCTCCGTCGGAGAGATGCCTGGCAGTGTTTTCGGGTTTGCTTTTATGTGCAAAGATGCCGAATTTGTATGCGACGGTGCCGGAGATTTTCCCGAGGTTGCGCAGGACGGTCTCCAGCCAGTAGCAGAATGAATCTTTTTTGAGGTTGGTGTATCTGTCGAGCGGAAGAGTCTTGAGGCTCTGCAGGGGGAACTCTTGGAGAAATTCCTGATATAATTGCTGTCTGTCCATGTTTTCTTAGAATAGGGCTATCTCGGTTATCAGTTCTTGCTTGTTACTGACTTCAAATATAGTCAATTTATGGTTAAGAATCGGGG
>CAVAID010000097.1:0-4075 GCA_963588685.1 bacterium | reverse complement strand
TGCAAGGGGCTGTGGGGCAGGTGGGTATGTCGCCTGTCCGTGAGTTCGGGGAGGGTCGGCCCCTCGACTGGCTCGGCCCCTCGACGGGCTCGGGGCCGTTATTCCGCCAGGGAGACAGGGGGGCCGAGGTAGCTGCGCTGCTGGCCGCCGAAGTCGATTACGGCTTTCTGGAGCACTACGCCGGGGTCTAGGCAGATGAGCTTGAGGGTGTGGCGGCCCGGGGTGGCGATATTGAGGTTGACGGTGCCTACGGCGCAGTTGCGGGCCACGTTTTTGGTCCATTCGCCCGAATATTCTTTGGAGGCGGCGGATACGGTCTGCACCACGCCGTCGTCAATCATCACTCCGTAGCGGCAGTCGCGCTTGCTGTTGACCGGGAAGGTCGGCAGGGTATAGACATTGACCGTGACGGTGCCGGAGCTGAAGCAGTAGAAGTCATATTCGGCCTTGGGGGTGCGGTCGATGTCCCAGGTGCCCTGCGACGGGCGGGTGGCTTCGCCGAGCTGGAGACATTCTCCCTCGTATCCGAGGCCCGGGATGGTGCGGATGGCGATGTCGGAGTTCTCGACCTTGCGGTGGAAGCGGGCAGGGGAGATGGAGATGCAGGCGTTGTCCTCGACATAGAGGCCGCGCAGCTCGTCGGCGCTCGGCGAGGCGGGGTTGAATACCGGCAGATAGACTGTTTCGGCGCGGTCGCCGGAGGTGATGGTTATCTCGGCGGTAATGCGCTCTCCCTTAGGCACTTCGGCCCAGTCGAGGCTGAGCGGAATCCTGTCCTGCAGGAGGGTTTCGCCGGCGCTGAGGCCGAGCTTGACCCACGGCTCGCTGGCGCTTGCCTGCCAGGTGAAAGGTTCGCTGCCGCGGTTGTAGAGTTCGATGAAGGAGTCGCGGCGGGTGTACGGATTGAGGCACGGGAGCACATTGAGGCCGTATTCCGTGACTTTGCCGGGGATGAATATCTGCATGTCGGCGCCGCTCCGGATGGCTGTCTCGCTGAGCGGCGGGAGGTTCTGGTAGGTGGCGACCCAGCCCGGGGCGAGGGCCATCATGTGGTTCCATTTGCCGTCAAGCATCGAGTTGTAGCGGGCGGTATAGACCCCGATGCTGTCGTGGCAGCTGGCGGCCGTCTCGGCGCAGCGGGCGGTGGCGGCGCGGCCCTGGATGGCGTACCAGCGGTTCTGCTGGGCGGCGAGCATCTTGCGGTTCATGAGCGTGGCGCCCCTGACGGGGTAGAGGACGAGCTCGTAGAATGCGGCTTTGTAGCTGTCCGGCAAGGCGTTGAATATCCGTTCGCCGGCGGCGGAGATACGGTCGTATTCGGCGAGGCGGCTCTCGGCTTCGGAGTAGCTGACGAAGGAGAAGTCGGTGTTGACGACGCGCTCGTGGGAGACGGAGGTGTTCCACTCCATTCCCCATCCCATGGCCTCCGGTTTGCGCTGGAAGCCGAGACGGTAGTATGTGTCCATAATGTCCTGGAGTTCAGCGCGGTACTGCTCTCCGAAGATGCCGGAGAGGTAGGCCGGGACTGCGAGGTGGGCGCTGTCATAGCCGGCGGAGTCGATGTCCCAGGCGAGGTCGAGGAAGAATTTCATGCCGAGTTCGCCGGGCTTGATGTCGCCGACATTGAGGAGCCAGTAGCGGTCGGCGCCGGTGTCGTAGGCTTTCTTCATCTCTTCGTAGATGAGTGCCGGAGGGGTGGTGTTGAGCCAGAGGTAGTCGTGCGGGCCGCCGAGGTATGAGATGTGGTAATAGACTCCGGAGGCGCCGCTGCGCTTCTGCTCTTTGTCATCACTTAACTTCTTGATGTAGCCGAAGTTGTCGTCCGGCCAGACGAGGGTGACGTCGTCCGGGAGGTGCATGCCGTTCATGTAGATGTCGAGGACTTCCTTGTACGGGACGAATACCTGCGGGAGCTCTGTGGCAGCTTTGCCGGTGCGGCGGCTGATGATTTCGCGCTCGTCGCCGAGGGCGGCCTCGGTGACTTCGGCTTTGCGGTCTTCGGGCACGCCGACGAGTCCGGCGTCGTGGATGCCGCGCATCGCGAGGACATAGACATTCTCAAAGGGGGCGGTCTGCCTGCTGCGCTCGTCGAGCACCTTGAGGATGCCGTCTTTGTTGGTGAGGTAGTTCCATTCGCCGTTGACGGCTTTGTCCCATTCGGTGGTGTTGTTGTAGAGGAGCGGCTCGCAGTGCGATGAGGTCATCACGATGCCGTATTTGTCGGCGACTTCGCGGTTGCCGTCTATCCGGTTGAATGCCACGGTGTTGGGGTGCATGGCGGGGGCGAGCATGTTGCCTTTCATGCGGAGGATGAGTTCGCAGATGCGGGCGTAGGTTTTCGGGCCCATGTTGCCGACTTCGGGCTCGTAGGTTTTGCTGGCCCAGGGCTGCATGCCCCAGCCTTCGTCGTTGATGAAGATGCCGCGGTAGCGGACGCTCGGGGCTTTGGAGACGAGGCGGCCGGCGGCGAGGTAGAGGGTTTTGTGCTGCTTGGCAGGTACGTCGGCCCACCAGTAGAGGGGATCGACTCCGATGGCTTCGGAGAGGGCGAAGATGCCGTAGGCGGTGCCGCGGCGGTCGCAGCCGGCGATGACAAGGTCGCTGTCGATGGTCTGGATTATGTATTGCTCCCAGCCTCCAAGGATAGGGGAGACGTCGAGGCGGCCGTCGCTTATGAGCTTGTCTATCAGGGCGCTATGGCCGACGGTGCCGACTATTATGCTGGGGTGCGATGTGGCGAGGTTTGCGGTCTGGATGAGCTTCGGCTTGCGTCCGCTGACGCTGCGGATGTCGCCGGCGAGGAGGCTGGCGCACTCTTTTACGACTTCGTAGTCGCTGCCGTCGTAGAGGATGCGGGCGGCGGCGCGCTTGCTGACGATAGGGAAGGCGTCGGCGGTGGCGGATTCGGTGACTGTCAGGGCCGCGGTTGCGGTCGGCCGGGCTTCGGCTGTTGTTGCGGTTGGCTTGGCGTTGGTGGCTGCCGGTTTGGCTTCGCTGCCGGCGGAGTTTGCTGAGACCTGTGCCGTGAGTGCGAGGCAGAGGCAGAGTGCGGTGAGCATGTGGTTCATTTTATTTGGATTTGGTACAAATATAGGTAAAATTTTCGACAGGCTCGGGGACCGGGTCCGGTGGGCTCGAGGTTGCGGTCTGAGCTTGCGGTTGCTGAGCTTGTCGAAGCATCGAAGCGCCGCTCGGAAAGTTTTTAAAATTTTTTATTGGAATTTTCCCGTAAACTGCTAATTTTGCGCCCCGAAAATTATGTTTATTTGTATGAAAAACAGAAAATTGGCTATTGCGCTGTCAGTATGCGCAATGCTGGCGGTGGCGGGGATTGTCGCCTCCTGCCACAAAGACAAAGGCACCGAGATGGAAGTCCCTGAAGGTGAGGAGAATGTGGCCCTTCCTACCGAGGACCAGCTGGATGTTATGTTCAGCGGCAAGACGGTCGTGCTGGGCAACAGCCGTACGGGCTTCAATGCGTCCGTCGTCAACCGTTTGAGCAATGTCAGCGATGAAGTTTCGTCCAGCGACAAAGCTGTGGTGTTCACCTCATCCTGCACATTCGACTTCGATAAGGCGGACACGCGCGCTCTGCTCGAGGCGTACGCCGCAGGTGCGAATTTCGTCTTTATCAATCCTGAATTCCCTGATTTCGCGGCAAACAGGATGTCATTCAACGCCGTAGTCGAGTCCATCCTTGCGGACAACATCGATTTCGACATGACCGCTGCGGAGAAATTCTACGACAAGATGTGCGAGATGAAGGACCTGTTCAGCAACAAGCCTTACGGCGCAATGGAAGCTGCCGCATTCCGCTACAATTCCTCTTATGTGGTTCCGCGCCTTGAGGATCAGGCCGACCTCTCCGATGTCAGCGCGAGCGGGTACTACGACGCTGAAGACAATGCGGAAACGGCCGTTGAGAAGACATGCGCTGCCGAAGGCTATGAACCGACTGCCTATGACTACGGAAAGGCCGCGGACAGGCTCGTAGAATGGATGCAGGGTGACGATGATCCGGGATTCAACAGCTCTGAGACCGAATCCATCGAAAAATATATGTCCGGCAGCCGTA
>CAVAID010000096.1:0-4348 GCA_963588685.1 bacterium | reverse complement strand
CCGCGCCTCCGACCCTCTCGGGTGTGGATGCTCCTTCGAGCTGCACCATCGCCCTGACCGCCGACGCATTCAAGTTCACCCTTGACGACGTTCCGGCAGTGACCACGAACCTCAAGCTCATCATCACGGCTTCAGAGCCGCAGAGCAACGGTATCACCCGCGCCTACAGCAAGGCTGTCCAGATCGGTGACGCCAGGGCCATCGCCGCCGAGGACTACGACATCAAGGCTGACTACGAGGCCGTTCACGGCGCAGTGTCCGCCGGCGCTCCTAAGGTCTTCCTGAAGTACTTCTACGTCAACACCGTCACCGGTGAGAAGTCGGGAGATATGTACGCCTCCGCCAAGCTCGGCGAGTAGCCTGAGTGTTGTACTACTTTAAAGCAGTCCCCGCGCTCCGAATAAGAGCGCGGGGATTTAACATATTAGAACTATCCCCTCTATTTCTTTTCTTTCAAAAAGGAATTTTTAAGCTTGTATAGTGTTACCCCATTATAGGAGAAATATTTAGGCCCCTGACAGACACCTGAAATGCTTCGCTTATTATGCGGCATATACTTCGCAGTAAATTCAGATAGTGTCATTACTTCTCCTTCGTGCTCAACTTTGTTGTCTTCGAGAACGGACACCTCTATATTAAGTGGAGTATAAACTATCCTGTCACCCGGCTTTACTCCATATTCCTGAAGGTTGAAGTTACCGAACTCAGGGTCAAGTGTTTCCTCTGTTGAGAACAAAGCATCATCAGCCATAGGCTTTATCTTAGATTCTATGTAGGCAATCTCATCAGATGACAGTTTATATTTGGCATATAGTTCTGCATCTGTCCAAGCCTTAGACCAATCTTGTATGGGAACGAACTGAAACACATTTGAAGGATTATGTTGAGTCGTTTTCTTTACTGAAACAAGATATCTAAAAAATCTTGTTCTCATGTACACGATTATGTTATTGCATTCCTTCGCTGTAAAGTTATGTTTAATCGGATCATATCCTACCACCAAATATGTCTGAGAACATACACTATTGGGTTCGCCATAGAATGGACGCCCCAGAACTATTGAATCTGTTCCTGAGCCGCCTGCTTCTGGGAAATACACTTTATGAAGCTTTATTGAGTCATGGTTTTTGGGAATGTCTTTGATGCTAATCCATCCAAAGCCCAAATTATCCATCTGTTTGTTGAGATAATATTTTATCATGTGGTCATTGTCTTTTTCTTTTGAATATCCCTTCCAACTAGAACTGAGCTGGCCATCCTTATCAAAAAAGTGAATCGGGCCGACCATGCTCGCAAAATTCTTTGAAACAGTATAATTCCCCTCAACAGCTTTAATTTTATTTAGTATATCCACAGCGATTGAATTGCGAATTACAATCCCTGCACCTGAACTATTTAGATATTCATCGCGTGTAGTCCGCACACCCTTTGAGATTAGTGAATATCTGCATGTGCCAGTATAGTCTGGAGAGTATAGAAAATAATTCACACCACCTT
Organism: bacterium; assembly: GCA_963588685.1. Taxonomy (GTDB): domain Bacteria; phylum Bacteroidota; class Bacteroidia; order Bacteroidales; family UBA932; genus Cryptobacteroides. Next base: position 2,851 of record CAVAID010000096.1, on the reverse strand, counting down.
TAATTTCCACGCCTGGAAAGCATTCTGATGCATCGGGATAGTCGAAAATACACCTAAATTGTTTAGAATTAATCATCGAATCCGCCCAATCTTCTGAAACACCTTGTCCCTGCTTGGCCATCCATCTACTAGGTGTTATCATTGATATATACTGCGGCATAAGTTTTTTCGCAATATCTATGAACATTGGGTATATAGCAGAGGAAAACGATGCATTGGTACTGGCTTTTGTAACCTGATACGGTGGATTTCCGACTATTGCATTAAACTTCATATTATCTTCGATATCGTTATTATTCCAATAGTTCTTACCGCGAACTACCTTCCCGAGAAAGAGCTGCGGCTGGTTCATAATCTTGTTGATAAGGTCTTCGAAGTACCTGGCGTTGACCTTAGCATTGCGGAAACCTCTAAGGGTTCGCTTGGTAATGCTCTTTGCCATCTCGGTCTTGCAGATGACGAAGATGTTGTTCTTTAAGACCTCGTCCCAGATTTGATTCTGAATCGTGACGGGGACTTCAGTAGCCAACATATGAGACTCACGGTAAGCCTGAAGCTTCTCGGCAAAGACGCTGTAAGCCATATAAAGCGGGTAAAGACCGGTCTTGGAGTTTATTTCAAGAATGCGGGTATTCTTGTCCTTGAATACCTTGCTCGTGACTTCACCGTGGTCCACAAACCTCGGCTTGACAGCCTCTGTATCCATTGCCTCATCGAAGAATACCTGTCCGCCGATGCAGTCGCCGATGTGCATATTCACGACCCTCCACGGGGTAAGGACAGTTTCCTTGTCCGGGTTGCGGAAGTATGAGAAGATTCGGGCGACAGCCTTTGTTCTCTCCATAGGCGCCAGTTCATCGGCTTGCCTTACAAGGTCTCGATAGTTGCGGCCTACAGCTCGAAACATATCCGGGTCGTAGTATGGAGCGAATTCCGCGAAAAGTTCCTTCGTTACACCTCTCGGCATAAACTCCTCCCAGGACTGGTCGTCTATAAGATCGGCAAAATTCTCGAGAGTTATGTCTTGACCTTCATTGTTCAGCTCGGCTCCGTACATAAGCAGTGGCAGACGGATAGAGATACCGCGCAGAATGGAGATAGCTGCATCGGCATTCTTCTTCTTTTCCTTTGCCTCAGCAAGGCGCTGGAGGTCTTCCTCGCTCAACTCTCTCTTCGGTTTCTTCTTAATCTTTTCGAGTTCCTTATACTGCTCATTAGTGAGACCAGTTTTGGCCATATCTACATCAGTGGATGTATGGTTAGCCTTTGTCGCTCCGATAATCTTGTGGAGACCCTTGAACTTTTCAAGAGCAGCGGCGTCTAGTTTCCTGAGCATCTCCTGATTGTACAGCCTCGGGTCATCACAGCCGTTCTTCGTAACTCTGCTGATATATGCCCGCTTCAACTGCTCCAACATATTCTCCACGTTGAATGTAGCCATCTTGGTGCCGTTGTAGCCTATAACCGGGCAGAAGTTTAGGAACTCGCCGAGTCTTACGCGGTCCTGATTGCTGGCAGTATTCTTTGAGCTGACTTTCGCTGTGTCCGCAAGAACTTTGAGCGTTCTATCCGGAGCAAAATCAAACACATAGCAATTTTCCTTGCGTCTTCCGTCTCGCGTTGTATATGGAGTCTGAACACGGAAAATAGTTTGCATATAAGCCTTCGCGTCCGTGTTATGTGAGCCAGCGAGATACATAACGGCTGTCCACGGGCGGACCGATACTCCGGTTGTCAGTTTGCCGCAAGACAGCGTGATTGTTCTCGTATCTTCAGGGTTGTCTCCTATGGCACTCTCGACGAGACTCAGGGCATTATCATCCGGTACATCCTCATCACCATCTCCAGCCACATTCACAATCTGGAATTGTCCGAATATAGTATGCTGCTGCAGGAGAGTTGAAAGAGCCCTTGCCTGTTTTACGCCAGGAACCATCCATAGGGTGTGCCGGAAACTATTGCGGAACACCTCTGTGGAAAAAGGATAATTGCTCTCTGGGTCATACTTCACTATAAGGTCGAGAAAATTCTTGACGTGTTCCTCGTGAACGAATTTTCCCAATGCGCCATCCGGCATTTCGCGATGGTCTTTCTCAATATCGCCAGTCCAAACTCGGAAGAACTCAGCGAAGTTGAATGCCTGGTCCTCGACATCTTCGAAACCGGCCATAGCCTTGCCAAGATCGAAGGTGAATATGTTGAGGCGAGGAAGTCCGGCATAAGGGTTAGGGTCGCCAAAGTGATTGATGTCCCATTCCGCTTTTGCTTTCTGCTCCATCACATAATCCCAAGTGTATATCTCATCTTCTTTGTAATCTTCCAGAAGATTAAACGGAGTACCGGAAAGGTTGAGGACGTGGGTATTCTCCTTCGTGAGGAGCGTAATCACATTCTGTCCAAGTTCGGTTTGTGTTCCTTCGTGCGCCTCATCAATGATGAGCATATCGTAATTCGCCTTGAAGATATCGGCATTTTTGTCGAATTTCCCTCCGGCCAACTGCGCTCCTCGAAGGTCTTGCATAGATGCAAAATACACATAATGGGCATCCGGATTCTTCTTCGCAGCTTTTTCGAGATGCTCAAATGTTTCTCCCTTCTCTCGCGAGCCGTATGTATATCCGTCAAGGAGACCGAAAATCTTTCCAAAATCCTCAAACCAGCCCTTATCAACCACCGGTCTGTGGGTAATAATTATAGTTCGATGATAGTTGAGGTTCTTAACAACCTGTAATGCTGAAAGAGTTTTGCCAAATCGCATCTTTGCGTTCCATAGCATAACTTTTCCACCGGTGGAAAACTTCTTAACCGTCTTGTCTATTGCAAGTTGTTGTTCTGGGCGGAACTCTATAAC
>CAVAID010000095.1:0-4456 GCA_963588685.1 bacterium | reverse complement strand
GAAGAGGTTGAAGTCTTCATAATTTAGTAGTTTTTAAAGTTATACATTCTCCCCTAGGCGGTTCGACCCCTCGACAGGCTCGGGGACCGCCCTTGGCGCTTCGACTCTCTCAGCAACCGCAGGCCCTATGTCCGAGTTACCATGCAACTGCGGTCATTGATGCTTGCGGTTGCTGAGCTTGTCGAAGCATCGAAATGCCCGCAGTTGGGCGTCCCGAATCCTCCGAGGATTGCCCGCAAGGTAGGCATAATTTTCGGGATCGGCACAAAAGAAACAGTTAATGAAATTAAGAAACAGAAATTTTTTTACGAAATGCGGCCCAAGGAAAACCGCACTCAAGCTACAGAATGAAGATTGCCGGGGCCATCGACGCCTTCAAGCTCGCCGGCGGCCCAGCCAATCCGGCTCCTGTGCTATGTATGGCACAATGCCCCGGCCGCATTTCGTAGAAAATCCAGGTGCTGCTGTGACGTGGCTCCGGCCCCCCCCCCGAGCCTGTCGAGGGGCTACAGCTCCCGGTCGAGATACAGCCCGAAGCCGTTAAGGGCCGGACAGGCGTAGGCGTCGGTAATGTTTACCCTGACGCGGGACGCAGTGGTCTCCTCCGTCAGGACTATACGCTTATATCCGATGGTAGTCTCCGATGCAATCTGAGTCCAGCCGCCGTCCGCCGCCTGCGCTTCAACGGTAAATGAGCTCACCCTCTGTCCGAGCGGGATGTATTCCTGCAGGAGGACCCGGTTGAAGGTCTTTTCTTCCCAGAGGTCTATGGTCAGCGTCGCCTGCCTTACCCCGTCCGGCGCGGCCCAATACGAGTCATAGTCGCCGTCCAGCACATTCTGTGCCTTGAATTTCCGGCCTCTGACGGCGCTCGCTTCAGCCCTTGCGCCTTCAGCCAGGTTGCGGGAAAATATTCTGTCCAGCGCTCCGCGGAATCCCATAAGCCTCAGAGAATCAACGGAATTGATTCGTCCAGCGGTGTCTGGCGGCACATTGAGAAGCAGCAGCGAATTGCGCCCCACCGACTCGTAATAGATCCGGAGGAGCTCCCGCACCGATTTGACCCTGTCATTCTCGCTCTCCCTCCAGAACCAGCCCGGGCGGATGGATACATCCGACTCGGAAGGTATCCAGCTCGCACCGTGGACATTCCCTACATTCAGCGTATCCGTGACGGGTGCGCCCGATCCTGGAGCGAATCCTTCGGTGTCGAGCCTGCTCCAGCTCGTCCTGCCGGCTGAGCCGCGCTCATTGCCGACCCAGCGGCAGTCCGGGCCTATGTCGCTGAATATCACCGCGCCCGGCTGCAGCCTGCGGACCGTGCCGTTGAAGAGATCCCAGTCGTATTTCTGCTTCCTGCCGCCCGGTCCCTCGCCGTTCGCCCCGTCGAACCACTGCTCGAACACCGGTCCATAGCTTCCGAGCGCGCTCTCCAAGGTCCTGACAAACATATCGTTATACTTCGGCGTCCCATAGGTAGGGTCATTCCTGTCCCAAGGCGAGATGTACACCCCGAACTTGAGCCCGTCTTCGGTGCAGGCTTCCGAGAGCTCTTTCAGCACGTCTCCCCTGCCCTCCCGCCACGGACTTGCCGCCACAGTGTGACTGCTCGCAGGGTTGGGCCAGAGGCAGAATCCGTCATGGTGCTTTGCCGTGATGATTATCCCTCCGAATCCGGCGGCCCCGGCGATGCCCGTCCACTGCCGGCAGTTAAGCGATGTGGGGTTGAAAATGTCTTCGGCCTCGTCGCCCAGCCCCCATTCGCGTCCCGTGAAGGTGTTCGGCCCGAAATGGACGAACATGTTCATCTCCATCTTCTGCCACTCCAGCTGCCGTTCCGTAGGGACCGGCCCGTAAGGCTCCGGCGGCTGCGCCGTGCTGCAGCCTGCCGCCACCAATGCCAATATCGTTATTGCGCTGTGTTTCATAATATTGTTTTTTGCAAAAAACTCTTTCCCTAAACTTTGGAATCCACAAGGACTGACCTGGCGAACTGCTGCGGCGACATCCCGACGGATTTGCGGAACAGGCGGGAGAAATACGGCGGGGAGCTGAAGCCGCAGGCATAGCAGACTTCCGTCACAGTCAATTCGCCCTTCTCCAGGAGATTCCGGGCGTATTCCAGCCGCCGGGCGTTCAGATATTCTACGAAAGTCCGGCCGTAATGCTTCTTGAAAAAGACGCAGAACGCCGCCTCGTTCATGCCCACGTGGGATGCGATTTCCTTCAGGGATACAGGGCGGGAAAGGTTCGAGGCGATGAAGGCCCGGATCTGCATTTTCCGCTGCTCCTCCTGGCTGACTTTAAGGTAGGCCCCCATCTGCTTCGCCCCGGCCACATCCCCGAGCAACTGGAGTATCCTCAGAAACGAAGCTGGTCTCTCCGCGGCCGATTCATAGCGCATATCACTCAAGGCGGCCGCCAGCCTGCGCCGCGTGTCGCCGCTGTAGGAAACGGCTGCATCCTTCCTCCCCTGCAGACGGTTGACAACTTCCTGCATATCAGGGAAAACCCGCAGAATCGAATCCAGAAGCAGGTCGTCGAAACTCAGGCTTATATTGGAGATTTTGCCTCCGGCATCGGTGTGCTCAGGATCGAATTTCCATTGATGCGGCATCCCGGGCGGGACCAGGATAATCTCTCCCTCCCGGAAAGGTTCCCGGCTGTCGCCCAGCGTGCGCACTCCCCTGCCGGTCAGGATGTAATCCAGTTCCCAGGACTTCTGGGAATGGAGGTCAATCTGCCTCTGCGGAGCGAAGCGCACATAATCGTATGTAAATGTCCCTGTCTTGTAAAGCTCATCCATAATGCAAAAATAAGATAAATATTTATAAAAATAGGACAAGTCCCCCGCCCTGAAAATAACTAACTTTGTGCTTGCATAACATCTCCGACACAAGACAATGGCAAAAGAAAACGTGTATCTGGAGTCCAAACCGAGGTACGAAATACTGGACGGACTGCGCGGCGTGGCCGCAATGATGGTGATATTCTTTCACCTTTTCGAGACTTATTGCCCGCCAGGGGCGCAGCAGCACATCAACCACGGCTACCTCGCGGTGGACTTCTTCTTCGTCCTGTCCGGCTTCGTCATCGGCTATGCCTACGATGACCGCTGGGGCAAGATGACCACCTGGGGCTTCTTCAAGAGGCGTCTCGCACGCCTGCATCCGATGGTGATTGCCGGCACGGTGATCGGCTTCGCGATGTTCTACTTCGGCGCGTCCGCCTTCCCGGACATCCTTCAGGCTCCGGGCTGGAAGGTATTCGTATGCTTCGTGATGGCCCTGTTCATGATTCCTGCAGGCCCCAGGATGGATATCCGCGGCTGGGGCGAGATCAACTCCTTCAACGGCCCGAACTGGTCGCTGACCCTCGAATACATAGGCAACATCCTCTACGCCTTCCTCTTCCGCAGGCTCCCTACGGTTATACTCTGCGTCCTCGCAGCCTGTGCCGCCGTCCTTACCCTGGACCTCACGCTGGGCTGGGACATGTTCGGACTCTTCCCCGTCAACCGGATGACCATGCCGGACGGAAGCATCGTCTGCACCGGCGGCCCTCAGTACACCGTCATCGGCGGATGGAGCCTTACCGCACAGCAGATCTACATCGGCTTCAGCCGTCTGCTCTATCCGTTCCTCTGCGGCCTTATCATCTCCAGGATTCTCCCAAAGCACCGCACTGAAAGCAACCCTAGCGGCAGTCCGCTCCACGCCAGGGGCGGCTTCTGGTGGGCATCGCTCCTTCTGATCGTCATTTTCAGCGTCCCTTGCATCGGCGGCAAGCCGGGAGTTGCCAACGGCATCTATCAGGCCATAGCCATCCTCGTGCTCTTCCCGCTCATCGTGCTCCTCGGCGCCGGCAGCAAGACCACGCATCCGTTCAGCACAAAGCTGTGCAAGTTCCTCGGCGACATCTCCTACCCTATCTACATAACTCACTTTCCGATAATTTACGCGCACATGTCCTTCGTCGCGGAACATCCGGACGCGCCGGCCTGGATACATTTCCTCTCGGCGGTCGGAGTGGTGATACTGTCCGTAGTGCTGGCCTGGGGCATAGTCAAGATCTACGATGAGCCTGTACGCGACTCTCTCAAGAGGACCTGGCTCAAGGGCGAGCAGAAGCTGCCTCTCTGGCTCAAGATCTCCGGCGGCACCCTCGCAGCCGCTGCGCTCGCAGTGTGGATCATAGCGCATTGACGCGGCCCCCGAGCCTGTCGAGGGGCAATACTGGCAAAAAAAACAGGGCATTCATTCTATCGAAAAATACCCTGTTATACTTGCACGAGAGCTTGCCTTCTCTCAAGCACTTAAATCGTAATAAACATCGCAAAGGTATGGTCTTTTTTGGGTTCAGTTGCGAACTTCCGTGGCGGCTCTACTTTTCTACAAAACTAGGCCCAAGCAGCTTGCATCCTGTGCGCTGAGAGCCTGATTCTCAGGGCCGCCGA
>CAVAID010000094.1:0-4590 GCA_963588685.1 bacterium | reverse complement strand
CCACGCCAATCCCGCTTCTGCGCGCTATACAGCACAATGTCATGGCCGCATTTCGTAGAAATCCGGTCAGAATCCTGCCGGACGCTTCGACAAGCTCAGCAACCGCGGAGCTCAGACCGCATTAAAGAGCGATGAGGAATCCATAGAGACGGTCCCCGCGCTCGTCGAGGGGCCGAAGGGCAGAGTCATCCAGGTAGGGACAAAATCAGCTAAAAAGTTCCCAACCTGGACGCGGCAGCTGCCCTAGAAGGCCTTCCAGGGCATCCGGGGAATCCAGGTAGGGACAAAATCGACCTAAAAGTTCCCAACCTGGACGCGATTGCGATTTCAGTTCGGTCCGAGCCTGTCGAGGGGCGACGCTTCGACGGAGCTCAGCGAACGAAAACTTAACGGCGGCGATTTTTAAGAAGTCAAAATTGAGAAATTGGGAGAAAGCGCCCGCCGAAAATGACAAATTGAAAGAATAACCGCTGTTTCGCCGAACAAAAGTTCCCAAAAATCAAAAAAAAAAATAATCCGAAAAATATTTGGTAGATATAAAAATCCATACTAACTTTGCACCCTGTTGGGCCTAACCATAGCCAAGCCAAGCAGATGCAACACTTTAATAAGCTTCAGCATCTCACAATCGGTTGATGGACAGGCAGCACGATGGGAAAGAAGAGTGCCTGGACCGGTTGAGAGCAGGAGAGTAGAAGAGTAGAAGAGTAGAAGAGTAGAAGAGCAAGGGCAAGAGCAAGAGCAAGGGCAAGAGCAAGAGCAAGGGCAAGAGCAAGAGCAAGGGCAGAAGAGCACGAGCGTGACCGGGCGGAGAGAGAGAAAAACCGGAGAAGCCATAGTGCAGGCAAGTGCAGGAATAACAGGAAAAACAGTGGCACGGTGTTTGCGCAATGAGGCGCCGGCAAAGAAGCGAAAGCGAGCGGGCCGAGAACGGCAGGCAAACAGGCGAGAGACCGGGGAGCGAGGCAAAAGCACAAGAAGAAAGAGAGCGAGGCGAATACACAAGAGGCAGGAGACCGGGGCGGAACAGTTCAGATGCGGGTGAAACCGCGCGGGACTACGAGCAATGGGAAAACAGAATTTACTGGCGGCAAGCCTAGTTGCTTGCGTGTGCATAATCTTCCACTCTACGGCGCTTGCGCAGGAGAGCGGAAGATTTGTAGATACCACCCCGTCCGCCGAAAATTCTGCAAGACCTACCCCCATCCACTTCTCCTCCACCCCCGACACCACGGTCGCCCGTCACGCCGACTTCTTCGTCGACTTCCGCTGGGACAACTCAGTCCTCGACCAGAGATATATGAAGACCGGAGCCAACCTCCGCGCCCTCGCCGACTCCATCGCTTCGATTGACATCAATCGCATCGACAGCCTCAACATCTTCTCCTACTCCTCCCCGGAAGGCCGCTTCGCCTACAACCAGAAGCTCTCCCAGCGCCGAGCAGCAGCGATGAATGGCTACATCAGCGAGCAGTACCCAGAGCTCCTCGGCAAGACCCGCATCGTCCCCGATGGCGAGTCCTGGCACCTCTTCCGCCAGCGTGTCCTCACCGACTCCACCCTCACCGACGACCAGAGGCAGCACCTCCTCTCCATCATAGAATCACCCACCAGCCCCGACCAGAAAAAGCTCCTCCTCAAGAGCTACGACCGTCCCCTCTGGAACCGCATCGTCAAGGACTGGTTCGTCGATATGCGCCGTTCGTTCATCCGTCTCTCCTGGACCGAGGACATCTACGAGCCCCTGCCCAGTTTCGAGACCGTCTCAACGGTCGGCGGCGGAGTCCCTCAGCGCGGAGCAGACTTCACAGACAGCACAAGCATCCATCCCACACGATACGATGTCTATGAGTGGAAGACCATCCTTGCCCTCAAGACCAACCTGCTCTACGACGCGGTCACCGCGCTCAACTTCGAGCTTGAGGTCCCTATCGGCGAGCGCTGGTCCCTCGCAGTCGAGGATGTGTTCCCGTGGTGGGCCTGGGGTCCGAACGACAGGAAATACTGCTTCCAGATGTGGGAGATCGGCTTCGAGCCGAGGTGGTGGTTCGCCCGCACCCCGGAGCGCGACCGCCTCTCCGGACACTTCCTCGGACTCTACGGGATGTCCTCCCGCTACGACTTCCAGTGGGACACCGACCTCTGCTGGCAGGGCGAATACTGGTCTGCCGGCCTCAGCTACGGCTTTGCCCTGCCCATCGGCAAGGTATGCAACCTCGAACTCTCAGCCTCAGTGGGCTTCCTGCGCAGCGACTGGCGCCACTACCAGCCGGACGCAGCCTACGAGCACCTCTACCGCGACCCGAGCAGAACGGGTGTATTCTCATACTTCGGCCCGACGAAACTCAAGGTTTCCCTGGTCGTGCCAATCCAGATAAAATACAGGAAATACGCACGATGAGAATACTCCATACCATATATAATAATGCAACCCGCCTCGCAGGGCAGGCAGGCAAGGCAATGCAAGCCTCCAGGTCAATAGTCCCTGCAGCCCTCGCCGCAGTGCTCCTGCTCTCCGCCGGCTGCATCCGCCGTCCCCTCGAGGACATGGACTACAACACCCGCATCAAGGTCAAGATCAATGTCGAGGCCATCTACAACGTCACCTGCGACATCTACAACTCCAAGATCCCGGTTCCAGAAATCCAGCTCGACGTCATGCACGCCATCTTCTTCGAAGAGAATGAAGACAAAATCGCCGCCGAGACCTACCTCACCGGCACCGAGCTCGACGAGGACGGCAACACCGTATTCACCGGCGACATCAGCATGGTCCCGGGCACATACAGGCTCTACACATACAATTTCGGCACCGAGGCGACCCTCATCAAGGACCCGTACAAATGGGAGAGCGTGGAAGCCTACGCCCTCGGCGTGCCTGACCGCATCTCCAGCGCATACACCACCAAGGTGCCCTCCGACGAAAGCTTCACCTACAGCCCGGACCACCTCGTCGTGGCGCGCAGCCCGCAGGAAGTCATCCCCTACCACACCGGAGTCTATACAGTCAAGGCGGAAGCCCGCTCCGTGGTCGAGAGCTACTACCTGCAGATCAAGGTGGAGGGACTCGAATATGTCAACTCCGCCACCGCAGTGCTCTCCGGGATGTCCAGCGCCAACTACATCGCCCTCGGCAACAGGGTTGACGACCCGCAGTCCACGGTATATTTCGAGATGCAGAAGAGCGACGACAACGGCGTGCCTGTCATCTGCACCATCTTCAACACCTTCGGCCACCCGGACGGCTCCGACAACGACCTCGAGGTCACCTTCGACCTCCAGACTAAGAGCGGCACCGTGCAGCGCACCTTCAACATCTCCGACCTCTTCCTCTCCGACAACGCGGTCAAGCACCACTGGCTGCTCCTCGACGAGACCATCACCATCGACCCTCCTGAGCCTTCCGGCGGCAGCGGCGGCTTCGAGCCTACAGTCGATGACTGGGAAAGCGAAAATCACGACATAATACTGTAAAGAATTGAAAATAAAGTAAATAAAAACATAAATCATTATGAACGTAAAAACCATCATCCTCGCCACTTCCGCGCTTGCTCTCCTCGCAGCGTGCAGCAAGTCAGAAGTGCTCCCGGTGGAAAGCGCTCCGCAGGAGATCACTTTCCAGACTGTCGAGACCAAAGCGGCCTCAAACTTCGACACAGGCAAGAAGTTCTACTCCTATGCTTATTTCCTTCCTAGCGACAAACTTGGCTGGGCTACCAACTACAACGCAACTGAAGCTAAAGAATATATCAATAGCTCTTTAATTCAGTATGTTACCAAAGACAGCAAGAATTACTGGAAGAACGCGACTACAACTTACTACTGGCCAAAGCAGGGTCAGCTGACCTTCTTTGCCTGGACAGACTACACCGCATCCCCAACAGTTACAGGCTCCACCATTTACTGTGCTAAAGACAAGGGCATCTATACAACTGGATACACTATCACATCCAATGTGAATAAGGACTTGATGGTTGCTGATATCGCTGCTGACCAGTCCGCAAATACCACTCAGCACGATAGCTGGGAGAAGGGCGTTCCTACAGCATTCAAACACGTGCTCTCTGACCTCGTGTTCACTGTTATGACAGATGAGACTACTTCCGGAAATACTTACCCTGACGGAATGTTCAAGCTCCAGACCATTAAGCTGAAGAACGTCAACACCAAAGGTGACTATACTCAGGGCTCTCCGACTGCATGCACTACTCCTTGGAGCAATCAGAGCACTACAGCAGAACTCTCAGCCTACAGTGGAAATGAAATCTCAGTAACAAAGGCCGTACAGACAGTAGTCCCTTCCACCAACGACTACCACATCGTGCTCCCTCAGACCTTCTCTGACGACACTCCGGTAATCGAAGTAGTCTATACCATCACTACCAATTACACCAGCACGGCTGTTACTGAGACTGTTACCGTCACCAAAGACCTTGAGAGCATCTACACTGAAAATTGGGTAAACGGAAAGCAGTACACCCTCAACATTATCCTCGGAGTAAATGAAATCCTCTGGGACCCTGATGTTAAGGAATGGGATAAGGTTTCAAACAGCATCAACATCTAACATATCAATAGCCTGACCCGGGC
>CAVAID010000093.1:0-4614 GCA_963588685.1 bacterium | reverse complement strand
TCTGCCGCCCGCAGCAAATTCGTGGATTATAACCGACAGGGCGAAAATCACCCCTATAATATGAGTCGTCATGCAGTACGGGCAGAATGCGTGAATCAGCACCTTCTGCGCCGTGATGAACCAGACCGCGCTCCCGAGCACGGCGGCGGCTCCGGCGAGAATGACGCCCCGCAGCAGACCGCGAAGGGCGCTGTCCGTGCCGGCGGCGTCAAGCAGAAGCAGGCAGGCAATAAGGATGCAGTAAATGCAGACGGCAAGTCCGCTCACGGGCACGAGCCCGAACAGGAACGACCACCTGCTGCCTAGCACCTGGCTGCAGCTGCTTCCGGCCCCGCAGCCGATGAGTCCGCGCCCGCTGAAGGCGTGGACGCAGAGTATTATAGATAATATAAGGGCAATGGTGCATAGAAGCACCATCGCCCATTTGAATATATTTTGATTGATTTTCATCAATACCTGTTAGGCCTTCCCGGGGTGGATGCGGCTGATGTCACCGCGTCGCCCTTCGCGTGAGAGTTGGCTGCAGGGTTGGTGAGGGTCAGTCCGGTGCCGTTGACATAGTCCCCGACCTTGACCGCCTTCTTGAGGCCCGTGCTGAGGGTGACGACGTCGCTAGGCATCTTGCCGTTGCCGCCTGCTCCCGGCCAGAACATTCTCGCGCCCTCGACTGCCTCGATCTTGTACTCGATGCCGTCCACGGTCACGCTCTGGCCCACTGTGAATGACCTTGCGCCCTGCACGGAGATCTTCTTCGCTCCGGCGGCTGCAGGCTCGGTGATTTCAGCGGCTCCGCCGGTGCCGACGATTGCCACCTGCACGAGTTCCGCCGCATCGTCATTGCCCAGCATCACATACTGCCCGATGTGGAACTTGTGGATGTCGGATACCCTGATGATGCTGTCCCCGGCCTTGACCGGAGCGAGGATGGTGCCGTAGCCCTGCACCTGGAAGTCGCGCCTTGCGTCGTCGCTGTCGGCTCCGTCAGGGTAGCGTCCGGTGCTGATGGTCGGAACTTTCTGGAAGTTAGGGGTATATGCGCCCCAAGGCCTGGTGACGGTCGGTGCCGGTGCATAGTTGCCGTCGGAATTCGGCGTAGCCTGATAGCCCTCGCCGAGCCATGGGTCCACGATCTTGCCGTAGTTGACCGCGTCAACGATGAGGCCGCGGGAGTTGCGCAGGGTGATGTTGCCCGCTGAAGTGCTGAGGGCAGGGCCGCCGAAGAGGAGGTCTGCAGGCACTTCGCCCTGGTAGCCGGCATCCTTGACCGCCGCGTCGTAAACCACCTCGTCGATGCTGTGCGCCTTGCCGAGAGGACGGTCAAGCTCGATTGCATACACGAGGGCGAGCACAGGCTCGTTGCTGGTGTGAGCGTATTTGGTAGCAGGCTCGAAGCTTATGCCGGTGCCCCAGGCACTGAACGGCATATTGCTGGAGTGGTCGAATTTGAGAGGCTCCTCAAGCTCGAGTCCGGTACCCGGATCCTCGCCCGGACGGAGCGGTCCGTTGAAGGTGCTGCGCGCTGAAGGGGTGCCGACAGCCTTGACCGTGACGGTCTCGATGCCGTGGCCCTCGCTGTCGATGTCAAGCCTGATCTTGTCGCCGACGGAGATGTTCTCGGTGCTGCTGACCTTGATATTGGTGTCGCCCTTCTTCGCGTCCATTGACAGGTATGCCTGGGTGCCAGGCTTGCCTACGGCGGTGACGGTCACGACCTCATAGCTCTCGGTGGAGTTGGAAACGGCAGGGACGGTGGCCCCATAGCCGATGGCCATCTTCTGGCCTACCTTGAAGTGGGCCGTGCTGGTCACAGGGATATTGTTGGAGCCTGCAGGAACGGTGATGACCGGTCCCTCAGGGAGAGGCTGCCAAATGGTGGTCGGCTTGCCGGGGGCTGCGATGCGACCGAAGCCGAATCCGCGTCCCGGTGCAGGTGCGGCCTGAGGCTCAGGTGCGATTACGGACACCACCTTGGCGGTCTCGGCCTTCTTGCCTGTGCCGACGCTGATCTCGTCGCCCGCCTTGATGCCCTTGACGTCACGGACATAGATAACATTGTCGCCCTTGGCTGCGTCCACCGCGAGGCCGGAGTTGCTGAGGCCCATCAGATAGAAGCCCTTGGCAGGAATCTTTGTGCCTGAAGGGATTACGATGGATGAGAAGTAAGGGATCTCGATCTCGTGGTGGGTAACGGTCCAGCCGGAGATGTTGACATCCTTGTCGGAGGAGTTGTAAAGCTCGATGAAGGCGTTGGTGGAGTTGCCCTTGCCGTCGGCGGCCTGGAACTCGTTGACGCGTACCGGAGCCACATTGCGGACCTTCTGTACCGCGGTCCAGCTATCCTGTCCAGCAGGGCCGTTCCACTCGGCCACGGCGGTCATGTCGCCGTTGTATTCCTTGCCTGAAGTGCTGACGGTGAAGTCCACTACCACTGTCTGGCCCGGCTCCACGGTGTATCCGATGCGGCGCACCTTATCCTTGGTGCCGGTCACGACGCTCTTCCATCCTGAAGGGACCTTGAGAGAAATTCTGAGGTCATCGATGGCCTTGCCGGTGGTGTTGACGAACTTGACTGAGGTGTGGGCGCTGCTCTTGAGGTTGAAGGTCTGGAGTCCTGCAGGGGTGTTGATGTCGGCGGTGGCGCTTACGCTGAGGCGTGCCACGTCATAGCCGGCTGCGACTACGTTCTCCTGGATTTTCTGGTTGGTCTCCTCGCTCGGGAAGGTGCCCGGTGCGGTCATCGCTGCCTCGTAGAAGGTGCCGTCGGAGATGTTGGAGTTGTCGCCTCCGTTGCCGAGGAGCACCGCGCCCTGCTTGCGCATAGGGTCGTAGCTGTTGCGCTCGTTCTGGATGCGCTTGCCGTCATAGAGGAGGTTGAGCTTGCCTTCCTGGGCGTTGCCGCCCATAGAGCGCCAGCGGTGAGGGGCTCCGTCGGCCGTGGCGGTGACGAATCTCCAGTTGATGCTCTCGAGGGTCTCGCAGAACTTGTCGTTAGGGTCCTCGTTGACGCAGCCCACGAGGTTGTTCTCCTGGTCGGTCATGATCCAAGGGCCCGGGCCGTGTCCGCGGTACCAGCTGGTCTGGTTGCCGAAGTAGGTGGTCTCCATCGTGCCGTCGCCGTCGTCGCGGCTGTCGGTCTCGCCGTTGCCGTAGTCGAAGCAGCAGCCGGTGTTGTAGTGGTGTCCGCTGATGACCCAGTACTGTCCTTCGGCCTGGTCGTCAACTGCGGTGCCGTGCGCATCGTTCCAGCGCAGACCCATGCCCGGGGCGATGAATATTCCATACACCTTGTGCCCCATGAGGGTTACGGGAGCCCAGTCGGCGAGAGGCACATTGTTGAATCCGCCCATCGCAGGGCCGTTGAAACCTCCGCGAGGCGCCTGGACGAGGTGGTTCTCCTTGCCGGACTGGTCGTAGAGGATGGTCACCCAGCAGTAGGTGTCCTTGCAGAACTCGTCCTGAGCCGCCGCGTCGGCATATCCGCCCGGGTCGCCAGCGCTCGGCTGCACGACTCCGATGTCGAGGGTCTTGCCGTCGGACTGGCGCATAATCTGGTAGAGCGGGCCGTTGTAGCCCTTGTAGAGCGCTCTGGTGGAGGAATGTGCCGCCACGCAAGGCGCGCCGTTGGCCGCGTAGATGTCGCACGGGCCTTCAGGCCTCTCCTTGACTGAGCTGCCGCCGGACGCAATCGCGAGCGTGGCGACGAGGGCCGCCGGCACTATGACTGCCGAGGCCAGGATGATTGAAATCTGTTTTTTGTCCATATTTATGTGATTAACGATATTCCGTTTGTAAAGTACGGCATTTATTCACATAAAACGGGCAGCGCGATGTTACAATTACTTTTTGTTAACAAACAAAAACGCCATCAGCGGCAGGGCGATGATCGCCATCGTGGCGCTGATAGGGAGGTAAATCCCGAAATTCACATACTTTACGACGAGGTAGGTGATGAGCAGCAGCCCGATGCCCATCGCGGAGGAAATCAGGTAGTGCTTCCGGATGTCGGTGCTCCTGCAGACCGTGCGGCTGATGTTCGGCACGCCGAGGGAGATGAAGCCGATCGGGCCGCAGATGCTCACGGCGGAGGTCACGAGGAACATTATCATCAGCAGGCTTACCGCCTTGCGTAGATTGCTCAGCTCAATCTCCCCCTTGAAATGCCGGGTGAGGTCGCGGTGCGAGAGCATCGCCGCGGCGAATCCCACGGCGAAGAGAGCCAGGGAGAATATTATGTCGCCCCCTGTCACCCCCTCCAGCCGGAAGTTCGCCGCACCCCAGAGATAGTACTGCTTGAGCAGGTCGCCGTTCGGGGCGTTGGTCACCACGATAGTGCCGAGCGATCCGATGAAGGTGCCGAAAATTATCCCGAAGGTAATCAGGTTCTGCGTTGATACCCTGAGAGTTACGAGAAAACAAATCAGGGTGCAAACCAGCGTGCAGATGAACGAACCCACCGTCAGCGAGCACCAGCCCGACATCGTGGCCGCCGCGGCACCGAGGCAGGCGGCGGAACCCAGCCCGAGGGAATAGACATCCCCGAGCTGGTTGCGCCAGAGATACTGCATCTGTATGCCCCCCACAGGGAGGGCGATACCGGAGAGTATTACATATAGG
>CAVAID010000092.1:0-5044 GCA_963588685.1 bacterium | reverse complement strand
TTATTTTATGGGGTCGCGCATGCGGCCTAGTACTCAAATTTTTAACGAACTATTGTTTGCACCATCAATCAAAAAATTACGCAAGATGAAAAATCGCAAAAATGTACTTGAAATTGGGAACCAGAGTGAGATCCTATATTTGAATCCCAACAATATCCTATGCATTGAGGCCAGTGGTAACTATTGCAATATATACCTTGTTGATGGAGAAGAACTGGAGTCTGTTGGCTTTCAGAAAGGCGAGGTTGCCCGAATGATCGATGAACAACTGCCTCACAACTTAGCCTCGAAGTTCATTCAGGTAGGTCGCAGCTATATCATCAATATTGAGCACATACAGCGTATTAATGTTCCACGAGAACAGCTGACTTTTGATGTCTTTAATCCATCAAACGGCAAGAAACGATGGATCAGAATTCCTGCGCTACCATTGCGCAAACTTCGAGAGGCAATGGAGACGACGGATGCAGAGTTAGTTTCTCCGGTTCCCAAAGATTCCAGAGCGACGGCAGGAGGTTTCGCAGAGTTCATCGCTGCGCCTAAGCATAGCCGGATTCTGGAAGAGAAGGATTATGAGATCGGAGAAGATGAAGTGATATTCTTAGGATGATGAATAATGCAGAAAGTATTTGATCTAAGTGGCAGATTCCCCGGGCGGCTCACGTTGGACTATCTGCCGAGCGTAAACTATGCCATGGTCTTGAACGAAGATCATGCAATCAGTCGTTGTCATCTGAAGAACTGTTCCGAGCAGACTTGGAAAGATGTCCACATCCAGATTGGTGGAGATCTGATCGAGCTTTGCCAACTGAACCTTGCCAAACTAAAATCGCACCAGACAATCGACTTCCAGGATGCAAACCTGCTGCCAGTAACTTCAAAACTGATGCGGTTGACTGAAGCCGTACAGTCCTCTTTTACCATTACTGTCCATGTAGGGGAGACGCTCGTCTTGAGTCAGACGCTGCCCTTATTGCTCATGGCATTCGACCAATGGCATGGTGATAAGGTCCGTCCGGAGTTGGTTGCAGCGTTCGTCACGCCTAATCATCCATGCCTTGCTCCAATAAGCCAGCGAGCCTCCCAATACCTGGAGAAGCTATCAGGAGATAACTCCTTAAACTCGTATTTCTCCGATGACAGCCGGATTCTGCAGCAGATAGAGAGTGTTTATCACGCCTTGCTCGATGAACACTTAACCTTCCAGATCTGTCCTGCAAGTTTTGAACAGACAGGACAACGCATCCGTTTAGTGGACAAAGTGCTGAATGAAAAGATGGCCAATTGCATAGATCTTTCCCTGCTGCTCTGTTCCTGTCTGGAGAATATAGGCATTCAAACATTCCTCCTTTTGTACTACGGCCATGCCCTGGTGGCAGCGAGTCTCTATCCGGACGAAAGCATCCCGATGGTAGAACAGGATATCCAAGTCGTCAGAACCGCGGTCAAGGAGCATCAGATGGTAGTTGTACAGGCCGTGTCTTTGACGAAAGGAGCTTCGTTCGAGGATGCGGTGAAAGAGGGAGAAGATTATGTCTTCGACCATAATGAGGTGTTTGAGTGTATGGTCAATATCTACAAGGCTCGCAAGAACCGGATTCGTCCGCTGCCGCAAAGCATTCAGCATCCACAAGGATGGGAGGTGGTAGAGACTCCGGATTACGACGAGCTTTTTGACCGTCTGGCAGAACAGAATCCTTATGCTATACATGGCAGCAATTCCACTGAAAAGATGAAGGGCAAGCAACAGCTTTGGGAACGGAAGTTACTTGATCTGTCGCTTCGTAATACGCTGCTCAACATGAAGTCCGGGAAGCATCTCATTCCTCTCAAGAATCTCAATATCGACGAGATTCTGAACCTGTTGCAGAAGGAGGAGCTAGCGTCGTGCATAGAAGAAAAGGAGGATTTCTCGACCCAAAAGGAACTGTACCGCGCTGCACGGCTCAGTCTTGAGGAGAATGGTGCAAACACACTTTTCCTTGCTGTCGGTACGATGCGCTGGTACGAGGAGGATGCCCGTCAGCCGCATTTCGCTCCAATTATGTTCCTGCCTGTTGAAATGGTAAGGCACGGAGCGCGCAAATATGTGATTCGGCCACGTGACGAGGAACCCCTGATGAACATCACCCTGCTTGAAATGATGCGCCAGATTTTCGACCTTGAAATCCCGACTCTTTCGCCGATTCCCGAAGATGAACAGGAAAGGGCCGATTGGCGTCGCGTATTCGATATCCTGAACACTTCCTTGAACGAAGTCAACGAGCGCCGTCCGGAGGATGCCAAGTGGCAGATTGTCGAGGAATGCATGATCGGTATCTTCTCGTTTGCTAAATTCGTCATGTGGAACGATATCCACTCTAATCCCGAAGTCTTGGAGAATCATCCGCTATTACGGAGTTTGATGGAGGGCAAGTTGGACGAACAGCTGAATACCGGCCTGACTTTCTGCGATGCCCGACAGCTGGACGAAACTATGCAACCTAAGGATTGTGCCTTGCCTGTAGATGTTGATTCCTCGCAGTTGGAAGCTGTAGCTAATTCTGGTCGAGGCAATTCCTTTATCCTTTACGGACCTCCAGGTACCGGCAAGTCGCAGACCATTACCAACATGATTGCCAACGCACTCTACCATAATAAAAGGGTTCTCTTTGTGGCTGAGAAGAAAGCGGCTCTCGAGGTGGTGCAGGAACGACTGAAGCGCATAGGCCTTGAACCATTCTGTCTGGAACTGCACAGCAATAAGGTCGATAAGAAATCCTTCCTATCGCAGATGGAGATGGCATTGGATGTGGAGCGCAAGGCTTCAGTCAGCGGCTTCGATATGCAGTCGGAGGAATTGTTCCGAACCCGTCAGGAGTTAAACGGCTATGTGAATGCACTCCACTTGAAGCGGGCAGGAGACCTTTCTCTTTATGAGGCACTCAACCGTTATCAGAACATTGAAGGAGAATTCATGCAGATACAGGACCAAGTCGTGGAGCAGGTTCCTTTGACGGTCATCGAGGAGATATGCCGTCAGTTGCGAGAACTTGATACAGTGCAGGAGATTATCGGATGTCATCCGTCTGCACATCCGTTACAGGGACTATATCCGCTTGAAAATACATTAGAGAATCAGACTCGTGTCCGGGAGCAGATTGAACGGCTGCCTCAGACCATTGCCCGTGCCAATAAGAAGTCTCGGGGATGGTTGAACCGACTTTTCCTCCGCCGTTCGGCCATGGAGATTCTCCAAAAGGATGAGGTGCTGGTTAAACTCAGGAAGGTTGCACGCTTGGATCCTTCTCTTACGACTGATATAGTCTTACTCGCCAAGAACGCTGACTGTTGGAGAGTTCAGATAGACCGATTGCGATCATGGTATCATTTCAGCACGCGAGCCAATGTCTTGCAGAAATACAAACTGCCATTCATCATGGAGTTGTATATGAATGGATCAAATGGCAAAGCAACTGCCGATGCCTTGCTGAAAGGATATTATCGCCGGTTCTCGCTAATGACGATTGATAGGGATCCGGCACTGCGTTCATTCAACGGACTCCTCTTCGAACAGGTCATTGATCGTTACAGAAGTCTGACAGATGCATTTCAGAAACTGACCCGAGAGGAACTGTTCTGCCGTCTGTCACAACACACCCCAAGAGCAGAGTCTGCCTCGAAGGAAATAGCCGGAGAGATTACCTTCCTACGCAAACGGATTGCTGGCGGAGGTCGTTCCTACACCGTTCGGCGGATGTTGGAGGAGACGAGGCATATTCTTCCTTCCCTCTGCCCTTGCATGCTCATGAGTCCGCTCTCGGTCTCTCAGTATCTGGATATGCGAAGTAAACAGTTCGATTTGGTAATCTTCGATGAAGCCAGTCAGATGCCGACTAGCGAAGCGGTTTGTGCTATTGCCCGCGGAGCTGCAACCGTCATTGTCGGCGATCCCAAACAGATGCCTCCGACCAGTTTCTTTGAGGCACAGCAGACCGATGACAGTGATGCGGAATTCGAAGACTTGGAGAGCATCCTGGATGATTGTATTTCACTCTCCCTGCCATCGCAATACTTGAGCTGGCATTACCGTTCAAAGCACGAAAGTCTTATTGCCTTCAGCAATGTCCATTACTATGATGGACGGCTTATCACCTTCCCGTCAGTCGATGACCAGGAACGGAAGGTAACCTTACAGCCTATCAAGGGCATCTATGACTTCGGTAAGACACGTTCCAATAAGACGGAAGCCAAGGCTGTGGTTGATGATATCATTGCGCGGCTGCAGAGTCAGCAAGAGAGCGGTGTAACCCGCAGTATTGGTGTCGTGGCTTTCAGCAAGGTGCAGTCTTCGCTCATTGAGGATATGCTGACCGATGCCCTGGCAAAACATCCTGACTTGGAAACATTGGCAACGGGAGGAGAGGAACCGATCTTCATCAAGAACCTAGAGAATGTTCAGGGTGATGAACGCGATATCATTCTCTTCAGTATCGGCTATGGCCCGGACAAACAGGGTCGTGTCAGCATGAACTTCGGACCGCTAAACCAGCGAGGTGGTGAACGTCGTCTGAATGTGGCTGTCTCTCGTGCACGCTATGAAATGAAGGTGTTCTCATCGCTCCGTTCCTCACAGATTGATTTGGATCGTACAAGCGCTTATGGCGTAGCGGGATTGAAGCAGTTCCTAGAGTATGCAGAAACCGGAGAACTGCCACAACTCTCTTTACAGGTTGAAACTAAAGAGATTGATCCTATTGTCGAGAAGGTTGCAGAACAATGGCGGCAGAAGGGCTATGAGGTTCATACCAATGTCGGTCGCTCTCGTTTCAAGGTCGATGTTGCCATCGTCGATCCCGAGCATCTTAACCGCTATCTGAAGGGAATCATTTCCGATGGTCATGCCTATTATGAAACTCCGACGGCGCGTGACCGTGAGATTGTCCAGCCGACCATGCTACGCAGTCTCGGTTGGGAAGTCTACCATAATTGGACTATAGATGAATCTTTAAACAATACTTAGTTAATATTTATTCAAATGCTTAAATTTCAAGTACATAGACAA
>CAVAID010000091.1:0-5311 GCA_963588685.1 bacterium | reverse complement strand
TGAGGTTGTCGGCGATTTCGAGAGCCTGCTCGCCGTTGTCAGGCTGGGAGATGAGCAGAGTCTCGAGATTGACTCCGAGAGCCTGCGCGTAGCTGCGGTCGAAGGCGTGCTCCGCATCGATCATCGCGGCGATGCCGCCGGCCTTCTGAGCCTCGGCTATCGCGTGGATGGCCAGCGTGGTCTTACCGCTGGACTCCGGTCCGTATATCTCCACGATGCGCCCTCTCGGATAGCCTCCGATGCCCAGCGCATGGTCGAGCGCGATGGAACCCGTCGGAATGACCTGAACGTCCCACTTGGGCTGGTCTCCGAGGGTCATGATCGTACCCTTGCCGTAATCCTTTTCGATCTTGTCGATAGTGGCCTGCAGCGCCTTGAGCTTCGCGGCATTCACTTCCTGTCCCTGAACTTCAACTTCTTTAGCCATAAATTTACTGTTTTTAATAAGTTTTTCTATAGTCCGGCGGAACTCCCGCCGTAAGCACAAATATAGGAATAATTCCGGCACAAACTTCTAAAATTTATACTTAATTTTGTAATCCATCTCCGCCCCGGCCCCATAAGGGGAGCCGCAGCCGCCGGAAGTAAATGTAAAGATATGAAAGAGAAACTGTTGGGAATGAGCCTTGAAGAGCTCAAGGGGGCGGCGCAGAGCTGCTCTCTCAAGCCGTTCGTGGGCAGGCAGCTCGCGGACTGGCTCTACGCCAAGCGCGTGCGGAGCTGGGATGCTATGGCCAATATCTCCAAGGCCTCAAGGGAAGCCCTCGCCGAGCGCTACGAGCTGGGAGTCGCCCTCCCGGAGAGCCGGATGTGCTCCGTTGACGGCACGGTGAAGTACCTCTTCCCGGTCAGTTGCTCCCCCGACAGAAGGGCGATAGAGGCCGTGATGATTCCGGACGGCGAGCGCAAGACCCTCTGCGTCAGCTCCCAGGCGGGCTGCAAGATGGGCTGTCACTTCTGCATGACGGGACGCCAGGGCTACCACGGCAGCCTCGACAGGGCCGACATACTCAGCCAGTTCATCGGCATCGAAGAGGCTGCGGGCCTCACCAACGCGGTATTTATGGGGATGGGAGAGCCGCTGGACAACTATGAGCAGGTCAGCGCCGCCATCGAAGTTCTCACCGCCGACTGGGGCTTCGGCTGGAGTCCCAAGAGAGTGACTCTCAGCACGGTGGGAGTTATACCCGTGCTCAAAAGATACCTCGACGGACAGCGCTGTCACCTCGCCGTCAGCCTCCACAACCCCTTCCACGACGAGAGACTGGAGATGATGCCGGTAGAGAAGGCCTGGCCGATAGAGGACGTGGTCGAGCTGCTGCGCGGCTACGACTTCAGCGGGCAGAGGCGGGTCAGCTTCGAATACACAATGTTCGCGGGCTTCAATGACGACAAGCGCCACGCCGACGCTCTGATACGCCTGCTGCGCGGGCTGGAGTGCCGCGTCAACCTCATCCGCTTCCACAAGATTCCGGACTTCCCGTACGAGAGCAGCTCGGAGCGGAAGATGGAGGAATTCAGGGACAGACTCAACAACAACGGAATAATATGCACGATACGCACATCAAGGGGAGAAGACATCTTCGCGGCCTGCGGTCTGCTTGCAGGGCAGCGCTCGGAGCAGCTCTGATGCTCGCGGCGGGACTGCCCGCGGCAGCTCAGGACTACCCCAACGGCCTGTCGATGGACAGCGTGGACCCGCAGGGGGATGCCGTATTCATAAAGCAGGTACGGACCAGGATGGCCCGCATAAGGCATGACGAGCGCCGCCCGACGGTAGCCCTCGTCCTCTCCGGCGGCGGTGCCAAGGGCGCGGCCGAAGTCGGCGTGCTCAAGTATCTGGAAGAGATGGAGATGCCGGTGGACATGGTGCTCGGCACCAGCATCGGCGGACTGCTCGGCGGACTCTACGCCGTGGGCTACCGCAGCGAAGACCTCCACGAGCTCTTCACCACCCAGGACTGGGGCGTAATCCTCTCCGACGCCGTGCCGCAGAGCTACATCCCCTACACGACCAAGATGGACAACGCCAAATATGTGGTTACCATTCCGTTCCACAACGCCGAGGAAGTGCTCGACGAGAGGCGCACCAGGCAGCGCGAGTCACTGGTGAGCTCCCTGCCTTCCGGCTACGCCAACGGCTTCAATATCAACAACCTGCTCTCCAGCCTGACAGTGGGCTACCATGACAGCCTGGCATTCCGCGACCTGCCGACCCCTTATGTCTGCGTGGCCACCGACCTCGTTACCAACAAGGCCAAGAACTGGGGCGCGGGCCAGCTCAAGACCGCGATGCGCTCCACGATGTCCATCCCGGGACTCTTCAACCCGGTGCGCACCGGCGGGATGATCCTTGTGGACGGAGGCACGCGCAACAACTTCCCTGCCGACATCGCCAAGGCGATGGGCGCGGACATAATTATAGGAATCGAACTCTCCGACCTCAAAGCGGGCTATGACGAGATCCACAATA
Source organism: bacterium (assembly GCA_963588685.1). Lineage (GTDB taxonomy): Bacteria > Bacteroidota > Bacteroidia > Bacteroidales > UBA932 > Cryptobacteroides. Next base: position 2,838 of record CAVAID010000091.1, on the reverse strand, counting down.
TCGGCGACATAGCCTCGCAGTTCATCAATATGCTGGGCAAGGATGCATTCGACAAGAATGTGAACATCCCGGATGTGCTGATAAAACCTACCATCTCCGAGTTCAACATGCTAAGTTTCAGCAATGAAGCCGTGGATACGATGATGGCGCGCGGCTACTCTGCGGCGCAGGCCAAGGAAGCCGAACTGCTCGCAATCAAGAGAATGGTCAGCAAGGCGAAGCCTAAAGATGAAGGCGGGCACGCCGTCAACCTCGCCCGTCAGGGCGTGCAGGTCAGGTCCGTCGAGTTCCGTGGAGTCAGCGACGCCGAGTCCAGGCTCCTGAGCCGTATGCTCCCGTTCCGCGCAGGCGCCATCCTCGACAAGGCAGCCATCGATGATGCCATGTGCCGCCTGCAGGCCACGGGCGCATTCGCATCCATCACCTATTCCATGCTGGGCAGCGAGGCGCCGTATGCCCTGGTATTCGACTGCGTCACCGCCCCGACCAACAATATAGGCTTCGGGGTCAGGATGGACACCGTGGAATGGGCATCTATGATATTCAACTTAGGGATAAATGCCAACAACCTGACCGGCTCCCGCTTCAGCGTCACCACCAAGCTCGGGCAGAACTTCAAGGCCGGATTCCATTATTCATATAACCTCCCGGGCCTGCCGACCGTCAACCTGGAAGGTACCATTCTGCGCTACAAGGGCAGCCTTACCTCCTCCGGCGGAGAGGGAATGATGCTCGAAGCGCCGCTCTGGGGGCACAGGGAAACCCTGTACCTTACCGATGTCAACTGGTCCAGGGCCAACTTCAAACTGGGTTTGAAAAATGAATTCTACAGCTTCAGGAGCAGTTCCTACCTCGGTGCGATGATCGAGGCGCTGGCCGGCAAGAACGCCCTCAAGGGCGAATACATCGGCGCGTTCGCCGAAGGGCACTGGTACGGCTTCGACAACCATTACTACCCGAGCAAAGGCTCAAGCGTCTCGCTCACGGCCAATTACGATTTCCGCCAGGCAGGAGTTTCCTCTTTCACCCCGATACTCTCGGTCGGACTTGACTACAAGCAGGTCTTCCCCATCGGGAGCAGGCTCGCCATCATCCCTGACCTGCATTTCCGCAACATCGTCAACAACGGCTACACTACCGACGAATACGGTCTGGAATTCAAGCAATGGTCCACGATGCACATCAATGTCGTAGGCGGAGAAATCCAGGGCAGGTATGTGGAGCAGCAGGTGCCGTTCTTCGGCATCAACAATACCGTTCTCGCGGATGACTACCTCGCCACAGGGGTACTCGAGCTGCGCTGGAACCCGTACAAGAAGCTGTACGCATCGGCGCTGGCGGGCATATTCGAGAGCAGCAAGGCGCTCGACACCTTCATCGCGGAGTTCGACCCGGACTGCTTCGCGCTCGGAGTGGAGCTGGGCTACAATTTCATAGGAGGGCCGGTGAAACTTCAGACCCACTGGTCCAACAGCTACGGCTGGGGCTTCTACGCTTCAATCGGCTTTGATTTCTAGGCCTATGGACGACAAGGCACGCAAGGTACTTAGTTCGCTCCAGGCACAGTGCGCCCGGAGGGAATACTGCATCGGGGATATGCGCCGCAAGGCTCTGACCAGGCTGGAAGGCGACGCCGCTGCCGCGGAAGAACTGATTGCCTCTCTGGTGGAGGACGGATTCATCGACGAGTCGCGCTACTGCGCAGCCTTCGTCTCCGAGAAATCTTCTCTCACGGGCTGGGGCCCCGTCAAGATACGCAGAGCGCTGAGTTCCAAGGATATACCCCGTGAGACAATAGAGGCGGCGCTGCAGGAGGCCGACAGCGACAAGGCTGACGCGAAGCTGGAGAAACTGCTCCGCAGCAAGTGGAAATCGCTCTCCAATGACCCGCAGGGCAAGCTGAAACTGCTGCGTTTCGCGCTCTCAAGAGGCTACGAATACGAGCAGGTCCGCGCCCTCGCGGACAGCATTACCAGCGAGTCAGTTTAAGGCGGAACTTTATATTCCGGAAACCTTCCCCCTCCACCATGCCTTCCTGCTCAAATCCGAGTTTGCGGTAGGCCTCTCCCCCGTCTTCCCGCGACGCGTCGGCATAGCTCATCACGTCGTCGGGATGGACTTCGTCGATGAAGGCCTGCAGGAGTTTGCTCATCCCGCCCACGACCCTCATCCCCGTGAGGGAGGCGTAACGTATCCATTCATAAGAACTTATCTTCCTGTCGCCCTTAAGCCAGCGGCGCGCGTTGGAAAACTCCGCCACGGCGACCAGGGTGCCCGGCGGGCAGACGAACTCCCCCGCCCCGGTACTCCTCTCCACGAAGAGACCGTAGCGGTAGCGGCTTCCGGTGTCGCCCAGACGATGATTTGCGTTGATGAACTCCGCCGCCGTCTGCCTGTCGATGCGGCGGACGGAGCAGTTGCGGGCATATATTCCCGGGGACGGGCCCATTATTTGCCGCCGTTCCCGGACTTTCCGGCTTTTTCGGCCTGTTCCGCGGCTATCGCCGCATTGTAGCAGCTGCGGCAGAGCGGCTCATAGACATCCTTCTCGCCGAGCAGCACGAGGTCGCGGCTCTTGCTCAGGCGGTGCGAATGGTTGGCGAGGCCTCCGCATTTGACGCAGATGGCGTGCACCTTCTGCACATCTTCGGCCACTGCCATCAGCTTGGGGATAGGCCCGAACGGCACTCCCATATAGTCGGTGTCGAGTCCGGCCACGATGACCCTGACTCCCCTGTCGGCAAGTTTCTGGCACACATCAATCAGGCTCTCATCGAAGAACTGCGCCTCATCGACACCCACCACCTGCACCTCAGGGCCGACTTCCAGCATTCGGGC
>CAVAID010000090.1:0-5408 GCA_963588685.1 bacterium | reverse complement strand
CCCTGAAGGTTCTCGATGTCGGAGGTCTTGGCGCAGCCGGCGAGGATCAGGGCGGCGGCAGCCAAAAGGATTGTAAGGGATTTGATGTGGTTCATATTTTGATTTGTTTGTTGATTTGCGGTTTTATTGCCCGACATGCGGCGCACAGGCGGCCGGCGGCATATTGCACGGCAATGCCGCCCTGGCGGAGAACCGTCGGGCTGTAGAGATGGTTGCAGGAGGATAGTTTGAAGCGGCGCTGAGACGCGGGAAAAGGGCTATTTCGCCCCCCCCAATTTGACTTTTAACTTATTGATATAGAATAGATTAACTATTTCCATCGTTAAAATTTAGCTTCGCTTCTTCATTCATCCCGGCTTTCGGGCCGGCTTCAAGGGGTAAAGGTAAGAAATTTTGCGGCGCAAAGCAAAAATGGAGGGGAACTATTGCTTCGGCCCCTCGACAGGCTCGGGGGCCGTCGCAAAGCAACGCCGAATGTCCCTGGAACCACGAACGGCCACCCTTGAACCAGCACGGCCACGCCGGACCCCAGCCGCGCTACTGGGCGACTACCGCGCGGCTCTCCCGGCCGTCGGCGCAGACGAGAAGGTCCCCGCTGAATCTTACATGGCGGACATACTGGCTCTCGTACTCGGCCGGCATTGCGTCCAGCCGGTCGGTGTCGCAGAGCTCATCCGGACGGGCGTAAGGGTTGACATTGACATAGCCCGCATTGAACGAGGTCATGTTCTGGAAGAAATGCGTGCCCTGGCTCGGGTCTATGCGGAAATTCTCCAGGCAGCACTCCACTATCAGCTTGGCCTCGGAGATGTCGCTCCAGTGCACGGGCACTCCAAGCGACGGGATGCTGGAGCCCCAGCGGCCGTAGCCGATGAGGATGTAGTTGCGGCCTTCGGCGCGGAGGCGGGCGTTAAGAGCGGTAACCTCGGCGGCCATCTCGCGCGTCTTGAGCACATCGAAGGCGTCGCGGCGCAGATAGACTATGTCGCGGATTCCGCTGATTTTGCCCGGACCGATCGCGCAGCCCGAGCGCAGCAGGGCGTTGCTGTCATCCACTTCGTCCCAGTCCACCGCGCTGCTCAGGCCGTCGGCAGAGATAGGCCTGATCTGCAGCACATTGAAGGTGTCGAAGCTGCGCTTGCCGTTGCGGTCGAGGTCGGCGGCGAACTCCAGCTCGACCCCGCACTTCACCTCCTTCTGCGTAATCTCGAGCAACTCGCTGAGGATGTCCGCAAGCGGGAAGGTCCCGTATTTGAGTATGTGCGAGAATGTCACGAACTTAGGCCCCTCCGGCAGCGGAGAATCGACTATACGCTGGTTCTCGTAGTCCCAGGTGGAAACCACCTTGGAGAAGGCTCTGAAGCGTCCGCAGTCGGAGACCGGAATCCGCTCCAGATTGACGGCGTCATCAACGGAAGTCTTGAACTTGTCCGGCTGGAGATTCAGGGCATACATAGCCTGCTGGGTCTCGCGCATAGTAAGATCAGGAGTCGAAGTCTGAAGTACATTGCGCGGATATTTCGGGGAGAAGCGCAGCACCTGGTCACCGTCCACCACGGCCTTGCCGAGGCCGAAAGCGAGCTTTGCCACCCCGTCCTCAGGCTTCTCGTAGCCGATAGGATAGAAATTGACTGAACGAGCCACGCCGGAGAAGGTAGGGAAATAATATCCGCTGTCCTCGCTGCCGCAGATTTCCTGCACGACGATGGCCATCTTCTCCTCCGAAATCACATTGGAAGTGGAGACTATATAGCCCCTCGACGAAGCGAAATACACCGAAGCATAGACGCTCTTGATGGCCTTGGAAAGCAGGCGCAGCTCCTGGTCCTCGTTCTCGGTATGCGGAATCATATAGGTGGAATACACTCCCGCAAACGGCTGATAATAAGAATCTTCCAGCTTGGAGGAAGACCTCACCGCGAGCGGTTTGCGCACATTTCGTATGAACACCCTCAGGTCTTCGGTGAGCTCCGCCGGGAGGGTGGAGGCCACGAATTCGGAGAGTATTTCCGAGTCGGAGATGTCGGAGTTTATCACATACTGCAGTCCGTTCTCGATGATGAAACGGTCGAAGTATTCGGTCGTTATGACCAGCGTGCGCGGCACGAGCACCCGCACGTCCTCCCATTTGTCGTAGAGCTCGTATTTCTGGAGAATATGGTTGAGGAACGCGAGACCGCGGGCCTTTCCTCCGAGCGAACCGTTGCCCACTCGGGAAAACCAGATCGCGTCGTTGTAGGTGTTGCGGTCGAACTTCGCCACCACGCCAAGTCCTTGATTGATACGGTAATCGTGGATTTTGCGAAGGTTCATCTCACGCACTGCGGAGACGTCGCTGTCCGGCCCGATGCGTATCGGGCGGAAAAGATCGGCTATCGAGAAGAGGCCGCGCCCGTAGAGCCAGCGGGAGATGTAGTTCTTGGCGGCGAAGTACTTGAGGGCGTCGTCAGACATCGTGGCGATGACCTTCTCGAACTCGTAGAGATTGCGCGCGCGGGCGATTTCCTGCCCGGTCTCAGGATCGGTGACGATAAAGTCGCCGAAGCCGAATTCACGCCCGATATACTCGCTTACCTCGTGGGTGAGGGTCTTGGAGGTCTTCTGCACAAATCCCACCCCGAGCTCCTCGGCCACGCTGCGCATGCTCGCCTGCGAGGACTGCATCAGGAACGGCATCGTAGGATTGTCCTCCCTGATGAGTTTGCACAGGCACACGCCGGCGTCGCTCTTCTCGTCCTCGGGACGGTCGCCCTTGTGGACCACGAAGCCTACATCGGAGATGACTCCGATTATGTTGGATTTGTAGCGCCCGTAGAGCGCGACGGCCTCGTCGTAGTTGGTCGCCATCAGGATTTTAGGCCTGGAGCGCTTGCGCATCACCTGCTGCTCCTCGTTGAGCGCATCCTTGACGGACTCAATATTCTGCTGAAGCACAAGCTTGTAGAGCAGAGGCAGGTAGGTGGAATAGTAGCGCACCGAGTCCTCGACCAGCAGGATTGCCCTCACCCCCATCTTGAGGATATCGTGCTCGGCGTTGAGCCTGTCCTCGAGAAGTTTGATGATGGCGATGATGATGTCCGTACTGTTGTTCCAGCAGAAGACATAGTCGATGTCGGAGTGGTCGCTGGTCTCGATGGTGCGGTAGATTTCGCGGGAAAAAGCGCTCAGCAGGACTATCGGGGTCTCGGGGTGGATCTGCTTGGCCTGCCGGGAGAAGCCGAACACGTCGAGTTCGCCGACATTGTACATCGTTATGATCAGGTCGAATTTTCCGTTCTTTCCCTTGAGCGTCTCGATGGCCTCGATGGTCGATTCGGCCCTCACTATGGCCGGCGGATTGCTCAGGTTGAGTTCGGAATACTCCTGACTGATAAGTTCTTCGATGTGCCCGTCCTCCTCGAGGGAGAAACTGTCGTAATTGTTGCAGACGAGGAGGATCCTGCGGATCTTCGTCGTCATCAGTTTGGTATAGTCCTGCTGAACGTTCATAAGCGTTTATACGAGTCCCTGGTCAGCCATCGCGTTGGCCACCTTGATGAAGCCGGCGATATTGGCGCCCTTGACATAGTTGATGTATCCGTCCTCCTCGCGGCCGTATTTGAGGCAGGCTGCGTGGATGTCGGACATGATTCTGTGCAGATGGCTGTCCACCTCCTCGGCGGTCCACTTCTGGCGGATGGAGTTCTGGGTCATCTCCAGGCCGGAAGTCGCGACTCCGCCGGCATTGGAAGCCTTGCCCGGAGAATAGAGGATCCTGGCCTTCTGGAAGAGGGCGATGGCGTCAGGGGTGGTAGGCATGTTGGCACCCTCCACCACGCACCAGCAGCCGCCTGCGAGCAGGGCCTCGGCATCCTTGGCCTCGATTTCGTTCTGCGTCGCGCAAGGCAGGGCTATGTCGCACTTGATCTTCCACGGCCTCTCGCCCGGGAAATACTGGGCCTGCGGGTACTGCTTGGCGTATTCGCTGATGCGCCCGCGCTTTACGTTCTTGAGGGTCAGAACATAATTGAGCTTCTCCTCGTCGAGTCCCTCAGGGTCATAGACGAAACCGTCGGAGTCTGAGAGGGTTACGACCTTGGCGCCGAGTCTCATCGCCTTCTGTGCGGCGTACTGGGCCACATTGCCGGAGCCGGACACGAGCACGGTCTGCCCCTCGAAGGACTTGCCCTGCAGGGCGAGCATCTCCTGGGCGAAATAGCATACGCCGTAGCCGGTGGCCTCCGGACGCAGCAGACTGCCGCCCCAGCCGAGTCCCTTGCCGGTCAGAGTGCCGGTGAACTCGTCGCGCAGGCGCTTGTACTGCCCGAAGAGATAGCCGATCTCGCGTCCGCCCACTCCGATGTCGCCGGCAGGCACATCGGTGTCGGCGCCGATATGGCGGGACAGCTCGGTCATGAAGCTCTGGCAGAAGCGCATCACCTCGGCGTCGCTCTTGCCGCGCGGGCTGAAGTCCGAGCCGCCCTTGGCGCCGCCCATCGGGAGGGTCGTGAGGGAGTTCTTGAATACCTGCTCGAAGGCGAGGAACTTCATGATGCTGAGGTTGACGCTGGAGTGGAAGCGGATGCCGCCCTTGTACGGGCCGAGGGCGCTGTTCATCTGCACGCGGAAGCCGCGGTTGATGTGAATCTCCCCGCGGTCGTCAGTCCACGGCACGCGGAAGATGATAACTCTCTCGGGCTCGGTCATACGCTCGAGAATCTTGAGATCGATGAAGTGCGGGTAGGCCGTCACGTAGGAGGCCACGCTCTCAACCACTTCCCTAACCGCCTGGTGGAACTCCTTCTCACCGGGGTTGCGCGCGATCAGCTCCGCCATGAAGCGATCGACATAATTGGCTGTAAATTTGTCCATTTGATAAAAGGTAATTTAACTACATCGGCAAACTTACAAAAAAAATCGGGACTATCCCCATAAATGAGGAAAGATTCAAGCAAAAAAATATCTACCTTTGTCCCGATGGCACGGAGCAAGACCATATCGGCAATATTCTGCATCCTGGCGTTTACGGTTGTATTCGCCCACTCCGTCATCCCCCACGAGCACCACTGCAACGAGCTCACCGAGAAGCACATACACCATTTCCAGCACTGCGAGGAGCTGGGGACGTACATCATAAAGTATGACGCAGCCGGGAGCGCCGCGCATCTTCTCTTTGCCGCGGCGATGCTTCCTGCAACGGCGGAAATTCCCGCTCCGGCAGTCCGCAGCGCCGAATCCCTGCCGGATTTCTCCGACCCCTTCCGGGTCAAACTCTCCCCGCAGCTCCCTGACGGAAGTCTCCGCGGCCCGCCAGCCATTTTATTGGGGTAAACCCCAAACCCCGCGGCGCTCAAGTCGCTGCGCGACTTGCTTAGCTTCTCTAACCCCAGTCGGCTAACGCCGACAGCCCCTTTCAGGGGCAACCGACT
>CAVAID010000089.1:0-5581 GCA_963588685.1 bacterium | reverse complement strand
AGCGCGTAGAATCGGTATTGGCGTGGCCGGCGGTGAGTTCGAAGTCATCGATGGCCACGGCAATCTTCATCCTGTTGCGTGAGCGCGGTTTTTTCATGGCCGCATTTCGTAGAAAAATAATCGGAGGGCGCGTTGAAGCGCCGTCATGCGGGATGACCGCCCCTCGACAAGCTCGGGACCGCCGCTGACCGCCTATCCCGCCGCCCGGCCCCGGGCTTCTTAAAATTTTTTATAATTTTTTATTTATCCGAATTTTTGGAAAAATGCCAAAATTTGCTTTTATTTCGAAAGTATTTGGCCGCGAAATTTTTAAAATTTTTACCAAATTCCGCATTTTTGCAACAATCCGTATTGCTAACTCCCTATCCATCAAGAGTTAGAAGATTTGCAAATGTGAAATAATATGGTAATTTTGCATCGCATTTCGCTTCCAAAAACGCCCGTTTGTTAGTGCAGGGCGCAGCGAGGTGGCACACACGATTATATATAAGTGGTTAGTATAACAATGTTTAATTAAAGGTATTTGCTTATGAAAAAAGCGAAACTGTTTCTCAGCGCATTGCTGGCGCTCGTAACGGTCTCCCTTTCTGCCCAGAGCGTAAAGGTGGAAGGAACCGTCAGGGACGCACAGTCAGGCGAAGCGATTCCTTTTGCATCAGTAATGGTGAAAGGAACGACCAACGGCACCGCGACCGACGTAGCCGGTGTCTATTCGATCAACGCTCCCGCATCGGGAGTCCTCGTGTTCTCATCTATCGGATACGAGTCAGTTGAAATCACAGTCGGCTCAAGAAGCAAGATTGATGTAGCTCTCGAGCCGGATTCAGAGTTCCTCGATGAGACTATCGTGGTCGCCTACGGTACGGCCACCAAGAGCTCATTCACCGGCTCAGCCGCAATGGTCAAGAGCGAGACCATCGAGAAGAAGATCGCCACCAATGTTACCAGCGCCCTCGCAGGTACCACCCCTGGTGTACAGATGATTTCTTCTTCAGGTGACCCTACCGGCAACTCCTCTTCCATCCGCATCCGCGGTATCGGCTCCATGAGCGCAAGCAACAGCCCTCTTATCGTAGTGGACGGTGTCCCTTACGAAGGCGCCATCTCCGACATCAACCCGACTGACGTAGAGTCCCTTTCAGTATTGAAGGATGCGGCGGCTTCCGCCATCTACGGTCACCGCGGAGCCAACGGTGTCGTCCTCATCACCACCAAGAAGGGCCAGTCAGGCGAAGCTACCGTCAAGTTCGACGGCAAGTGGGGTGTCAACTCCCGCCTCATCCCTCAGTATGACGTAATCGACGACCCTGCACAGTACTATGAGACCTGGTACAAGATGATGTACAACTCATACTACTATTCAGGACACTCCGTAGCGGAGAGCTACGCTTATGCCAACAAGAACCTCCTCGACAACAACAACGGCGGTCTCGGATACCTTGTATATACCATCCCTGAAGGAGAGAATCTCGTAGGTACCAACTTCAAGCTCAACCCTAACGCCACCCTCGGCTACAGCGACGGCGAGTACTACTACACCCCGGACAACTGGTACAACGAGGCATATCACACCGGTATGCGTCAGGAGTACAACGTGTCCATCAGCGGCGCTACCGACAGGTTCACATACTACGCCAGCGCAGGTTACCTCGATGACGGCGGTATGGTCGACAACTCCGAGTACAAGCGTTTCACCGGCCGTGTAAACGCCGAATATCAGGTGAAGCCTTGGTTCAGGATGATCACCAACATGAGCTTCTCACAGTCTGACTCCCAGGTCGCGTCCTACTCAAGCAGCTTCGGATCTTCAGGCAACATCTTCTACATCGTCAACAGCATAGCTCCTATCTATCCGCTCTATGTCCGTGATGCTGAAGGAAATATCATGTACGAAGGCGGCAGGAAGGTTTACGATGCCAACCAGACCAACTTCACCCGTCCAAGCTTCGTAGGAAACGCAGTGCGCGACAACGAGCAGGATGACTACAACTCCGTAGCCGATGTGCTTACCGGCAAATGGGGTGTCGTTCTCACTCCGGTGAAGGGCCTCACCATTTCCGCAAACCTCGGTTTTACTTCCGACAACACCAGAGGCACATACCTCTACAGCCAGTTCGGCTCATCAAGCGGTACCGACGGTGCGGTTGACGTGGCTCACAGCAGAATGTTCACCACCAACCAGCAGTATCTTGCCGAGTACAAGACCGACTTCGGCGAACACAGCAATATCGACATCCTCGCGGGTTACGAGCAGTACAACAGGAAGTCCCAGTACCTTGATGGTTACAACGACCACCTGTTCAACCCGGTAGTGGGCGAGCTCAACAACGCCGACGGTTCAAAGAACAAGTCAGTCTCTTCTTATACCAACAGGTATATGACCCAGGGCTTCCTCGCACGTGTACAGTATGACTATGGCGGCAAGTACTTCGCAAGCGCATCATTCCGCCGCGACGCATCCTCCCGTTTCGCAAAGGGGCACCGCTGGGGCAACTTCTGGTCAGTCGGCGGAGCATGGCTTATGAACAAGGAAGAATTCCTCAAGAATGTAAGCTGGATCGACCTCCTCAAACTCAAGGTCAGCTACGGTATGCAGGGTAATGACAACCTCGGTAGCCTCTATCCTTACGCAGACCAGTACACCCACTCTTACAACGAGGAGACCGGCGCATATTCCATCACCCTCGCCTACAAGGGTAACGAAGACCTCACCTGGGAGACTTCCAAGTCTTTCAATGTAGGTGCCGACTTCGAACTCTTCAAGGGCATGGTTAATGGTAGCTTCGAGGTATTCGCACGCAAGACCGAGGACCTTCTCTACTCAAAGGATGTCCCTCTCTCTGCAGGTAACCCTACCGGCGCCATCCCTGTCAATGTGGGTTCCATCATGAACAAGGGTTATGAACTTACCCTCGACGGCTCCTTCATCAGGACCAAGAACTTCGACTGGACCTGGAATGTCAACCTCAGCCACTACAAGAATGAGATTCTTTCACTCGATGAAAGCGTAGCTGCGGAAGGCATCAAGGGCAGCAACTACATCTACAAGGTGGGCGGTTCCCTCTACGAGGCCTATATGCGCAAGTATGCAGGCGTTGACAAGGAGACGGGCCAGGCTCTCTACTATTACGACTACACCGATGAGGACGGCAACACCGTGACTGGTACCACAGCTACGTTCAGCAAGGCTACCCAGTACGAGATCGGAAGCGTGCTTCCTAAGCTCTACGGCGGTTTCGGCACCGGCATCAACGCATACGGCTTCGACTTCTCCATCCAGTTCTCATATCAGCTCGGCGGCAAGTACTATGACGGTACTTACCAGGCATTGATGCACACCCAGAGCTCTGCAGGTCAGGCTTGGCACAAGGATGCCCTCAAGGCATGGACCCCTGAGAACACCGATACCGACGTTCCTCGTCTCGACGGTGACGTACAGGTTGCCCAGACTGCAGTCGATCGCTTCATGATCAGCTCCAACTATCTTAGCATCAACAACGTAACCCTCGGTTACACCTTCCCGTCCAAGCTTACCAACAAGATCAAGATTGCAGGTCTGCGCATCTATGTCGCAGGTGAGAACCTTGCAGTATTCTCAGCCCGCAAGGGTGTTGACCCTCGCTATTCTATGGGTCTGGGCAGCTACACTTCCGGCTCCGGTCTTAACAGTGGTGCCTACAGTACCCTGCGCAACATCACAGGTGGTGTCACTCTCACTTTCTAACATTTAAAGAGAAAAGAATATGAAATACAGCAAAATATTCTATCTGTCAATGGCCGGTCTTGCGTTCGCCGCTTGTACCGAAATGGACGATATCGCACCTGAGAGCGGCACCATGCTCGCTTCGCAGGTTCAGGAGACCAATATTATTGCTCCTACACGTGCCACTGCATCCTTTACCGGTCTTTTTACTCAGATCGGCAAACCGTACAGCATGGGTTATGGCAAGCCTGATGACTGGGGCTTCCTGATGATGGGATACTGCAACGACCTGGAGAGCGCCGACGCGCTCATGCCTGACTCCGGCTACAACTGGTTCTCAGTCTGCGGCGAGTACAGCTCCAGGAACGCCAACTACCGTAACCCTTACATCCGCTACAGCGCTCCTTACAAGCTCATCGCAGATGTCAACACCTTCGTGTCTTCATATCCTGAGGATACCGAGGACGAGGATGCCATCCATATGATTGCACAGGCAAAGGCTCTTCGCGCCTACGCTTATCTTTCACTCGCGCCTGCATTCCAGTTCAGTTATGCGACTTCTGCAGACAAGCCTTGCATCCCTATCGTTACCGAGGCAACTACGGATTTCACCAACAATCCTCGCGCTACCGTCAAGGAGGTTTACGAGCTGATTCTTTCTGACCTCGACTATGCTATCGAGCACCTCGAAGGCTACAAGAGGGCTACCAAGGCCAATATCGACCAGCAGGTTGCATACGGTCTGCGTGCCCGTGCATATCTGAACATGGCAAAATATGCCGAGGCTGCGGCTGACGCAGAGAAGGCCGCCGAGGGATATACTCCGGCTTCCATCGCAGATGTTTCCAAGCCTTCATTCATGGACATCAGCGAGAAAAACTGGATCTGGGGTTACGATATGACTACCGACCTCGCCCAGGGCGGTCGCTACGCTACTTCATCCTCTTGGCTCCGTTCATTCTCAGGCTGGAGTTATTCAGCTGCCTGCCAGTGCTACACGATGATCAACAAGCTTCTCTATGACAAGATCACTGCAGGTGACGTCCGCAAGGGCTGGTGGGTTAACGAAGACCTTGAGTCTCCGCTCCTCGACGGTCTTACCTGGCTCGTCGACGGTGTAGCCAAGGGCGATATCGCCAACCTTGAGATCGACGATGTCAAGATGGCATTCCTCCCTTACACCAATGTCAAGTTCGGCTGCACTACCATCGGCACCAACAACAACGACGAAGACTCTCCTCTCATGCGAGTTGAGGAAATGATTCTCATCCAGGCTGAAGGCTATGCCAAGAGCGGCAACGAGGCCAAGGCCAAGGAGATTCTTACCAACTTCGTCAAGACTTACAGAGAGCCTGGCTATTCAGTTGACGAGAGAGGTCTTTCTCTTGCTGACGAGATCTGGTTCCAGCGCCGTGTCGAGCTCTGGGGTGAGGGCTTCGGTATCTATGACACCAAGCGTCTCAACAAGCCTATGGTTCGTTTCCACGATAATGAGGACAGTACAAACCAGCCTAGCGCATTCTGCTTCAATATGGCTGCAGATGACGGATGGCTGCTCATGAGATTCCCTCAGGGTGAGTTGAATACCAACTTCGCCATCGTTGACAACACCGACGGCACCCTCCCTGTTATGGGTCAGAACCCTGGCCTTCGTGATGGTGTAACAGACTAATTTTAAAGATATTACAATATGAAAAAAATATTTAAGACACTGTTCTGCCTCGCAGCTGTTTCCACTGCTCTGGTCTCTTGTAAAGAGAGCTATGAGCCTTATGAGTGGGGAGAGCAAGATGTTGACGGATGCTACGGAGTATATTTCCCGGCGCAGAAATCCGAGCTTACGCTTGACCCTTCCGACCCGACCAAGGCTACTATCGC
>CAVAID010000088.1:0-5727 GCA_963588685.1 bacterium | reverse complement strand
GTATTACATATAGGAGACTGAGCATCGCTTAGAATTTGAATTCAATGCCCGCGAGCACTGAGCGGCCCGGCATAGGGTAGTAGCGCACCGCCTCGTAGCGGGTGTCTGTGAGGTTCCTGGCGGTGATGTTGAGGTCAATTGCCCCGACCCTCCTGATGCTGAATGACTTGTGCGCCGTGAGGTCGAGCGTGCCCCAGGCGGGAAGCTCGCCGTAGCTGTCGCGGCGGCCGCTGCGGTGCGCCCAGTTGAGCCTGAGGCCCCAGCCCCTGTATGACGCGTCTGCGGCGAGGGAGATGCTGTGCTTAGGCACATAGTTGATCTGCTGTCCGTAAGTTGCGCTGCCGTCGGTCCTGTCGAGGGCGTCCTGCAGGGAGTAAGCGGCGGAGAAGCCGGCGTCCCAGCCGCCTGCGGAGTACCTGAGCGCGGCTGCAGCGTCGAGCCCCTTCGCCTCCACGCGGCCAACATTGTAAGGAAGCCAGATATTAGGGTCGGCGGCGGTAGGTGCGGAAGTGATTTTGTCCTTCAATATATTGTAGAAGCCGTCGAGCTTGAGTTCGCTGCTCCAGCCGCCTTCGTAGGCCCTCTTCCACTCGGCCCCGAGGTCGGTGAGCCAGGCGTCCTCTGCCTTGAGGTCCGGGTTGCCGTAGCCGACATAGTAGAGTTCGTTGAAATAAGGCACCCTGTACGCCCTGCGGCCGAATGCCACGATGTCCAGGCCCTCGAGCGCCGTCAGCCTGAGGCTGGCGGAAGGGGAGAGGACATTGCGGGAGAGGCCGTCCCTGTCGAACCAGCCGTCATAGAGCAGGGCGAGGTCGGCCTTGAAGCTGCCGAGCCTCACTGCCGCTGCCGCCGAGGAGTTTACGCTGGTGCGGGAGGCGTCATAGATGTTGGACTTGAGAGCATCGTGCTGCATTCCGGCGGAGGCGCTGAGCCCGAGCCAGTCTGCCACGCGGAAGCTGTGCACGGAGTTGAGCTGCAGTTCCCTCTGGTCGTAGTTGCTGTCGCCCCAGGAGCTGAGGTAGTCTATCTTGTCGTAGGACGCCTTGGCGCTGAGGTCGAGGGTGTAGAGAGGGGAGAATGTCTGGTGCAGGCTGCCCTGCACGAAGGCGTTGCGGTCGTTCTGGCGGTCTTCGGAAGGCCAGGTGGAAGAACCCGGGGTGCCGCGGCGGGAGCCGTTGAGGTAGCCCTTGACCTTCCATTCGCCTCCGTCCAGGCTGCCGAGCAGGTCGATGCCGCCGCGGATGCGCCGGATGTCGTTGTTGCTGCGCGTCTGGCCCTCGCCGTAAGGGTAGTCGCCCTCGCTGATGACGGCGGAGAGATTGGCCCCGATTATGAGGCGGTCGCTAACCTTATAATATATTTTCCCGCCCGGGAGATAAGTGCCGAAGGAGCCGCCCCGGAAGCTTACCGAGCCGCTGAGGGGCCCGTTGTGGAATGTCGGCCTTGCGGTCTTGAAAGTCACGCTGTTCTGCGCATAGTCGATCACCGCCGCGCCGAAACTGCTCATGTCCAGGAAGCCGAGGTCAGCCTGCCCGCTCTGGACATTGCCCACCCTGACGCCGTCCACATAGATGGCGGTGTGGGCGCTGCCGAGGCCCCTGAGGCTGATGCTCTTGGAGCCGGTCTCGCCGCCGTAGTCGCTGAGCGAGAGCGCCGGGATTCTGAGGATTACGTCGGAGACTGTCTCCGAACCGCTGATGGAGAGGGTGTCGGTCATTGACACCACCATGCCCCTGTCGGCCACGACGGTGACCGCTTCAAGGGTGTCCGGCACCGCTGTCATCGACAGGGATGCCGCAATCAAAGTTGTTAAGAACATTTATGTTGCGCCTTTTGGAAAGCTTGCCCCCGAGCTTCCGGTATTGACTTGACTGCGGCAGGTCTTCTGACTCATTCCCCCTCCGGCGCCTTCTCGCCCCTTGACAAGGGCAATGGCACAGTTGCCGGAGCGTTGCGGAATCTACAGCTGCGGGCACAGTTCCGGCCTTTGACCGGCTTCCCTTTTAAAATTCAGAGGAGCTCCCGCCCCTCACCGCAATCCGGGGCAAAGATAGAAAAATTAAATTATCTTTGTAGGAAATCCATTGCTTATGAAGAATACAGTCCTCGGCGGCATCGCCGCAATCGCGCTGCTCGGCGGGCTCGGCACGGCCTGCACATCCAACACGGCATCTGAGCCGCAAAACAACGGTATAGGCAGCAGCGCCGTCACCATAGTCCCTGAGCCTCAGAGCATCAGGCAGACCCGCACCGCCATCCGCATCCCCGCTGACAGGATAAGGGTCTATGCCGGCGACCGCGAGCTCCGCAGCCTCATCGGCGTCTGGGCCGAAGCGCTCCGCAAGCCTTACGAGCCGGGCGAATACCAGACCGAGACGGGATTCAGGCGAATCGTCTCCGATGTCACACTGCCGAAAGTAAGCCGCAGCCGCAGCGAGCGCAAGGCCGAGGTCAAACTCTACCTGGACCTGAGCCTCGCCGAAGAGCAATACACCCTCAGCGTCAACCCCGAGGAGATGATAGCCATCCGGGGCGGCTCCGCCAAAGGCGTATGGTGGGGCCTGCAGACTCTGACCCAGATACTTATCGAGAGCGCTGAGAATCCGCGCAGCGCAGAAGCCGGGGCAGGGAAGGGGGCCTATCTCGCCATCTCCGGTCTGGAAATCGACGACTACCCGCAGTTCTCCTACCGCAGCGCCCACTTCGACTGCTGCCGCCACTTCTTCAGCGTCGCCGAGGTCAAGAAATTCATCGACGTGCTCGCCCTGCACAAGCTCAACACCTTCCACTGGCACCTCACCGACGACCAGGGCTGGCGAATCGAGATCAAGAAATACCCTGAGCTCACCAAAGTGGGGGCATGGCGCGCGCAGTCCCCGGTCGGCTGGGCCGGACAGGACGGCAAGGACGGCACCCCGTACGGCGGATACTACACCCAGAAGGAGATCCGCGAAGTAGTGAAATACGCCGCCGCCCGCCAGATCGCCATCATCCCGGAAATCGAGATGCCGGGCCACGCCGAAGCCGCCCTCGCGAGCTACAACTACCTGGGCTGCAGGGGCAAAGACTACGATGTATGGCAGGAGTGGGGAGTCAACGACGAGGTGTTCTGCATCGGCCGTGAGAGTACATTCGAATTCCTGGAGAATGTGCTCGACGAGGTGTGCGAACTCTTCCCGGGCGAATACATCCACATCGGCGGGGACGAATGCCCGCGCGACCGCTGGCGCGAGTGCCCGGACTGCCAGCAGCGCATGCGCGACGAGGGGCTCACGGAAGTCGGTGAACTTCAGGGCTATATGCTCAAGCGAATAGAGAAGTACCTCAATGCCAAGGGCAAGCATATAATCGGCTGGGACGAGATCCTCGACTCCGAAATCACCCCGACGGCGACAGTGATGTCGTGGCGCGGCCCGCAGGGCGGAATCACCGCCGCGAAGCGGGGCAACAAGGTGATAATGGTGCCGAACAACTATTTCTACCTCGACTACTACCAGACCGCCGACCCGCGCGGCAACGGCGAGCCTGCCGGCATCGGAGGGCATGTCCCGATCCAGAAGTGCTGGTCATTCGACCCGTACGACCAGCTGGACGCCGAGGCACAGAAGTATATTATTGGAATTCAGGCGAATACCTGGACGGAGTATATCTGCAGCCTTGACCACGCTCAGCACATGGAGCTGCCGCGCTTCAGCGCGCTCTCCGAGGTGGCGTGGCACAAGGGCGAGGGCGACGCGGAGCAGTTCGTGCAGCGCGTCAGCGACTCCATGCGCAAGGTTTACGAGTACTATGGGCTGATCTACGCCCCGTACGCTTTCCAGGGGATTCAGTAAGTAATACCCTTATAAGTGGCGCACACCTCCCGGTAACTCTCCAGGTTGCCGATATCATAGCGGCTCCCCGGCATCTGCATGGCGTGTACCGGGCTCCGCTGCGCAAGCCAGGAGACGAACGAGCCCGGCGCATCCGTCCCGCAGCCCCCGGCAATAGCCTCCGGGATGCGGGCCGCGTCGGCAGCCGTATAGAAATAGAACGGCGGGCAGCACCAGTGGCTCCGCGGCTCAGCAGGCTTCTCCTCCATGGAGAGCACCCTGTCGTCCGCATCCACCTCAACCACTCCGCTCTTGTGCAGGCGCGCCTCAGCCGGCTCGAAGTAGCGCATAATGCAGGAAGTACCCTTCTGCCGCGCATACGAAACGAAGCTGCAGAGGCTGAAATCCAGCACATTGTCCCCCGCGATGACGAGCACATCGTCCCTGCAGCCCAGGCTCTCCAGCGCAAACTGGATGTCCCGCACCGCACCGAGACGAGTCTCGTTGGTGGAAGTCCCGTCGTCGATGACCGTCACGTCAGAGGGCGCCCACTCGCGGAAATGCCCCGCGAACTTATGGTTGGAGATTACGGCGAAGCCGTCAACCTCTCCGCCGCTGCGGATATCGTCGATCAGCCAGTCCAGGATAGTCTTGTCCCCGACCTTGAGCAGGGGCTTGGGAAAGTTTTCGGTCAGCGGGTAGAGGCGTGTCGCGTAGCCCGCCGCAAGTATCAGACATTTCATAATGCAACTCCGTCGGCGCTCTCGCAGCCGCAATAAAGATATTTACCCCTGAGCTCCGGGAACACGGCGAGATATTCCTTCTCCACCGCCGCCGCGATGCTCTCCTCGTAGGCCGGGTCGATCAGCGCCATGCAGCAGCCCTTGAAGCCCGCGCCGCTGAAGCGTCCGCCATAGACACCGTCCTGACGCACAATGATTTCGTAGAGCGACTTCAGCTCCGGCGAACCCGTCTCCCAGTTGTTGATGGACGATGCGCCGCTCGCCGTCGAGATGCGTCCGTATTCTTCTATATCGCCGCGCCTCCAGGCCTCGGCAGCGCTCTCCACGCGGGCGAACTCCGTGTACCAGTGCTCCGCGCGCTTGCGCCAGTTGTACGGCAGCCTTTCCTTGTACTGCTCATAGACTTCCACCGGCACCTCGCGCAGGTAAGTTTCGTTGAATTTGCCGTACTCCATCCCGGCATAAGCCTTGAGGGCGTAGGCCGCGCTGCGCACCTCGTCCACCCTCATATTGTACTTGCTGCCGGCGAGGTTCCTCTCCAGCCCGGAGAAGAACACCCCGACCTTCCACGGCTTCATCGCCGCCGGTGCAGGGATGAGCTCGTAGCTGTCGTCCCGGGTATCGAGGTAGAGCAGCTGCCCCGCCTTGGAATACACCTCGCAGCTCTGGTCCAGCTTGCCCACGGCCACGCCCACATAGTTGAGCTCGGCGCGCAGGGCTATCTCTATCATTTCCAGCGGGGCGAGATGTATCTCGTTGACGGAGCAGAGCGCCGAGATGAAGGCGATCGTCACCGCCGCGGAGGAGGAGAGTCCGCCGATAGGCAGGCTGCCCTCGATGACGCCGCTGATGCCGTTGCGCAGCGGGTACAGGGCTCCGAGCTCGATCGTCGCTCCGCGCAGGTAGTCGGCCCAGTCGCCGCGGCGCGTCTCGAACACGTCCCTCACGTGCCACTGGGCACGCTTCTCGAACTGGAGCGAAGCCAGCTCCACGACTCCGTTGTACTTGGGGCTGAATGCGATATGGATGCCCTTGTCGATGGCGAATCCGGTCACCTTGCCGAGCTGGTGGTCACTGTGCGCGCCCACCGGGCAGACCCTGTAGGGGCAGAACGCCACGCCCTCCGGCGACTTGCGGTAAGTCTCTTCAAACTTTGAGATGCAGTTCATATT
>CAVAID010000087.1:0-5777 GCA_963588685.1 bacterium | reverse complement strand
GGCAGTTACCTGTCATTACAGGATTAAAAATCTCCGCCCTTCCGGTGGAGATTTTTGCGTTCAGAAGCGGATTCCGTCGCAGCGAAGCAGTGAGATGGCGAGGCTCAGAAGAGCTCCAGCTGTTGCTCGACTTGAGGCAGGCTGACATTCTTCTTGCCGATATAGAGTTCCATAGTCGAAAACTGCTTATCCGTCACGCACATAACCCCGACCTTGCCATAGTCAGGCATCAGCCCCTTGACCCTACGGATATGCACTTCAGCATTCTCTACCGAAGGGCATTGACGGATATAAATCGAGAACTGAAACATAGAGAAGCCGTTACCCAGCAGCTCTTTACGGAATTTGGCAGCAGCCTTGCGCTCCTTCTTGGTCTCAGTCGGAAGATCGAAGAACACAAGAACCCACATGACACGGTATTCGCTAAGTCTGGACACGCCCTACATCTCAGGGTAAGCAATCCTCCTCAACTCTCCCGAAAAACATTTTGCCAGAGAAGCCGTAGTCTGGCTCGCCGCCAGCATCAGCGGACTTCTCCTTCCGCCTATCACAACATCAATTACAGGAATCCCCAGCAGCCGAGCCTTCGTCTCTACGGTCATCTGCGGACATTGATTGCAATCATTCATAATGTCAACCACAAGCCGGTCAACATAAGGCCGATACGGCTCCATCACATCGTCTGCAAGACAATATGCATTGTAACGGTTGTGATGATGAATCCCTAGAGTCGGCAGCAGGCCGCTCGACACCAGGGCTCGAGCCATCACTGCGCGAAGCACCGCATAGCCGTAATTCAGCAGATTGTTAGGAGCCCCATCATAGCGGCCGCGCACGAAAAACGGCAGCTCAGGGAAGATGTTCTTCCAGTAGAACGCAGCCGCCCGTCCCTCCATATTATCCGCATCGCCGCTCCTGACCTGATCCGCCCAGGCAAGCATATTCCTTGCATCCTCGCCGGACACATATTTGAGCACCGCCGCCTGATTGAGAATCTTATACTCGACCGTCTGCTGCCAGAGCTGCTTCTTCAGAGGAAGCGAGGCATCAATCTGACAACGGAAGCGCTCGCTCTGCACCGTATTGGAGCTCAAAGGCAGTAACAGACCCGCAGGCATAGACTTCTCGTCGCAGGTCACAACCGCGACATCATTGTCAAGCAGCGCCGACATCAGGCCGGAGGTAACGGTAATCCGGCGATTGTCCAAGACCACCACCCCGATATCCTCCACCGGGATGAACCTCTTATCCGCCGGCTCCCCGAGAGGGAGGTCTCCATCCGGAGCTTTCTCGACCACAAGCCGTTTGTTATCAAGAGAAAGATAGGCAGGGTTGCCAAAATACAGAGTCCGCTTGATCATATCAATACTCTCCCACGGCTACGATTCTGCCTATATGGTCAACTCTAACCTTAACTGCGCCCTTTAAAGCATTGTAATTCTGAACTCTTTTCCAGGTGATATCTCTCAATTCCGGGACAGTTTCAATCGATGTCTCGAGGTGGTGCCGGAACCAATAATCCTTACTACTCAACTTCTGCACTCTGAACAGATTAGGACTTATCTCCGCATAGTTGGCAGGATCGGTAAGGTCTATATCCTCAGGGCGGAAGCCGGTCTTGGGATTAGGGAAGACGAACATCTCGTTGATCTTCATACTGAAGACGAAAGACCAGCCCAGTTCCTTGTGGAATTCACGGCCAACAACCGGAGCACCGGAGACCTCACGCTGCAAGGCTTCCATCAGCGTCACCACCTGCTCCTGATAATTGCCGTCGGCATCCCGGTAGATTGCAATATGGTGATTGTTGCGCAAGTTCACGAAATCATTCGGAACAGGGTTGCCGTTGCTGTCGAGAATCAGCCGTCCCTCCTTGTCGCGTTTATCCCTTATCGCGCAAAGCTCAAAATTCTCCGCGATTGTCACTCTCTTCAGCTTCACGCCACGCTTCTCGTCGAACCATATCGGGTCTTCATCGAGGTTGACAAAGGCTTTCTTCGGGTCGCCGCCGAACCTTGCCAGCCTGTCCTGAAGTATCTTTTTAATCCGGGCGTCCATCACTTTATCGACACTAAGATCCGGGCCAATCTCTTTGCGGATACTGTATACATCCTTGAGCCATACGCACTTAACCTTGGCCGGCACAATCGTTGAATGTGCGGCATCAACATAGACTGGATTCTTGTCCGGGGAATTCTTGCCGGTAAAAGCCTTCTTAGGGTCGCCGCCGAATTCTTCCAGCCTCTTCATAAGAGCGAGTCTTTCCGCCTTTGAAGCGACGCAGGCAATCATCTCTGCAGTCATCTTAGAGCCCACAGAGACTTCAAATGTCTCATAAACCTGACGCCTGCCATACACCTGCTCCTTATGCAGCTGTCCGCGTGGAGTCAAAGTGCTGACGGCTAGAGTTTTGCCGTCTCCAATCTTAGTCCTGTTGACATTCTTCGTCGCCACCTTGTTCTTTGCCTTGATGGAGACGAGGGTTGACTCAAGTGCATCCTTGAATGCAGCCCGAAGCTGACCTAGAGGCATAGGAGGGATAAATATCCGCTTCCTGTCAACCATTGTTGTCATCTTCATCTTTAGAGAATAGTCTTCAGTCCCCTCAAGCGCATTGAGTGAATTCAGCACCTGAATGTGGGCAGGACGGGTAAAGGCTATGGTCAGGGCATCCATCGCATGATGGCGATGGTCGTTGCGCTTCGTCCAGCTGTCGATTTTCTCAAGATTCTGGCCATCAGGCTTTTCAACTGAATAGGTCCTGCCCACTTGACGGTATTTAGGCATATTGAGCTCTTTCATTATGTCCACAAGCTGCCACTCCTCACGAAGCCTTGCCGTGATGCTTCCGTTGGTAGGTACAACGGTGCGGACATATTGCTTCAAGATTTCGGTGGACTGCCTCGCAATATACTGAGAGTTGGTCAAATCCCTGTTGACGAAGTCTGAAGGTATCTCGCTCTGCGTCATAAGCAACCTCTCAGCCTTCCTGCGAGAAATCACCTCTTTGCCCATTAAATCATTGACCCTCAATTTATATTCATTCAGGCCATCCACGCCATATTTCCTCGCCACATAGTCGCACGCGGTCTCCTTGCCTTTCTCGAGATTGACATCCCTGTATTCGAGAGTCTTGTTGGAATAAGAATCGTCAAACAGGAGTGCCTGCGGGATAATGTGCTCAATGTCAATGTCTCTGGAGAAAAGCAGTTCACGAGGAATGTATTTATTCGAATACAATGTCTTATAGCCGTTCGGTTTCAATTCTTCATATAGCCGATACCGGAGGATATCCGCTGCGCTCACATAAGAGAGGTGGAATTCATTCTGAAGAGTCTTCCTTCTACTTTCATTATCCTTTGTCCTGTCGGCAATATCCTTCGTAGCCTTCTCGCGCTGGCGGGCACTCTGCTTGAGTTCGCGGGCCAGCTCGATATGGATTTCATCAGGCTTGCCGTATTCATCGGAGAGAGCGTTCACGACATTGATCATCTGGTTGAGAATCTTCTCCACCACAGGATTTCTCAAAGCACCCTTAGGAAGCACTTCCAGCCTGTCCTTCAGTTCACGCGCGGCATTCTCCTCCGATGTCATGGATGACGAATGATTATAACCGGCAAGCGAACAGGCCACATCGTAGGTGCAGCCGTCCTTAAGATGAGGGAGAATCTTGCGCATCGCCTTGTGGCTGAGAGAAGCATAATCCTGAACGAAGCGGATGGAGGTCAGCAGACGTGCATAATCTGCCGGCATTCCGCATATCTCGGCAATCTTCCGTATCAGGCTTTCATCTCCCGTTGCGGAATTGTCTCCCTCGTATGAGTAGAGCAGATGCCAGAGTTTAAAGAGCGGCTGACGCTCATATTCTTCCTTAGGGAGGGACGAGTCAAACGAAAGAATTCCAGTGTTGAAGCAAAGCGTGCTGAAGACTTCCGAGATAATATCGCGGGCTCTGTCGTATGTCAGCTGGTCGATATCATAATCTCCGTGTCCGGAAGCGGCGATGATTTCGATGAACTTCCTGTAGAATGCGGACATCGTAAGATTGCCCTGAAGTTCAGGATAATTGACTTCGTACCCGCTCGGCTTGCAGCCGAGCAGTCGAAGCATCTCCGAAGATTTCAGTTTCTCCCTTATCTTGAGGGTATCAGAAACAATTTTCTTCTCCTCATCGGTAAGTGTGCGGGATTCTCCTGTCCCCCTATTCCTGATGGCGACATTGTTGAGTACCGACCATATCTTGAATTCCTGGAACAGAAGCGACGAGCGCGGGGCGACTCTGCATCCTAGAGTTCTCAGCTTCTTCTCGCCGTTAATCTCGATTTCAGCTTCGCGGTGTTCGAATTCACAGATGCTTATCAGGTTTTTCTGAGATTTGAGGCGGCGCTGGTAGAATATTACGATGTCCCTGATTTCGGATTTCAGTTCATCGGTCAGCTCGGGGTGGAACTGTTTCTGGCATTCCCATATCTTTTCGAATTCGTCAAGATAGTCCTGACGGTAGAATACCTGGTTCCTGGTGCTGTAGTTGGGGTCTTCCTGAATGTGCCGGTAGAGGTATTGCCCGACTGTCTGCCCTGCAAATACAAGTTCCTTGCTGCGGTCGCTTATGGCACCGAGGTATCCGCCGGCGTTCTGAATCTCTCCCTTGACATCTGCTATCACATAGGCCAGCACATCCTGCTCCAGTTTGTCGGTCAGAGCCTTGACTCTCCACTCCAGGGCCACGCGCTTCCTGTCCTTGCCCTTATTGTCAGCTGTATAAATGCCATATTTCGCGAAGAACTTTTTGCTGACTCCATTGCGCGAATCGGCCTCGATGCAGTGCTTGAATTCATCGGTCAGAATCTCAGGCCAGAAAGCAGCCTGTGCCGTCCATATTTTCTCAAACTCCTGCACGAGGTCAGAGCGATAGTAGTCAGGGGTAATTTTGGAGCCGCTGCCGAGCAGACGCAGAGAATACTGGGCCGGAGTAAGGCCCTCATCATAGAGGGTCCGCGCAACTTCCATCCCGTCAATCAGATGGCCTTCTTCACCAGTGTCTGTACGGCGATTGCTCTTGTAGCCGCGCTTGCGGTTAATCATCAGCAGCACACGCGACAAGTCCTCCAGAGAAATCTCCCTTACAGGAGCAGCAGCGCGCAACTTGAAAGTCTGATAGGTCGATGCAGCGCCCTGCTCGGAAAGCAGAGTGTCTTCTCCTATCCAGCCTTCACGGCGGAGTACCGATATGAGATGGTCTCGACGGAGTTTGTATCGCTGGAGGTTACGGCGCATGCCGCGTTTGAGGCGTCTGTCGGCGTTGGTCGTTATGGCTTTGCCCTTCTCAAAACTGTCCTTCTCGTCTGTGGTAAGCGGATTAACCCGCACGCCTGTCCGTATGATGGAAGATTTCTCTTCATCCGTTTCTGCCTGGTTGACAATGGCCCAACCTATGCTGGTCGTTCCTAAATCTAGACCTAAGACTCTTTTCATAAGTGTACTTGCTTTGGTGCTTTCCCACAAATCTACGAATTAATATTGGAATTCAATAAAGTTTCACTACCTTCGCACAACAAAAAGAAGCAATTCACAATAAGGATTATTCCGTTGTGTAAACATTTAGAGCGGGTAGAGATACTCGCTCTTTCTTATTTTTGGCGGGCCGGGACTGAAGCATAGAGGGGGCGAGGAGCAATAACGAAAAAAAAGGTCACCTGCAAGCTTCCGTGTGGCATTAATTGGCACATTTTCAAATCGAGGGAACGGCAATGTTGCCCTGAGGGCCTTGTGGATGG
>CAVAID010000086.1:0-5789 GCA_963588685.1 bacterium | reverse complement strand
GCTGAATATGCAGAACAAGTATGACTATTACTCTGCAAAGATAGAAGAGGAAGGAGTCAATGGACGATAAGAATATTCCTCACCTAAGATTAGATAACGACATCCCCGGACAAGTACAAGACAAGAGAGATATAGCCCAAGAGCATTCACTGCTGTCGGGCTATTTTTGTATTAACTTTTAAAAAATTAGATAGGAAATATACTTCATCTAAAATAGACATTTTTAGATGAATGGTTGTTATTCTTCTTCCGAGTTTGCCTTTGACAAGGCAACGAGCTTCTCTTCTATCGTCAGCGGCTTGTCCTCGTCTCCGCTGACCGCAACGGCCTGCATCTTCGGCACGATGTACTGCATGAACTTCTCCGTCAGAGCGAGCCGGTCTTTCGGTTCAAGAGCCTTCCAGTCATCGCTGAACTGCTTGTCTGCCGTATAATCCCCCACTACCTTCGCCAACATCGACTTGATGTCCGATGTCAGCCTGTTAGGCGTTCCCTTCTGCCTGCCGCCCGTTTTCTTTCCTTTCGCCATAATCCTATCGAAGTTAACGGATAAAAGTCTTGTGCAAAAATACCTGTTTACATTTGGCTGAAGTTATATCGATTAACTTCTTTTTTTAAAAAAAAGTAATATGGCTATAGGAAGTATTATAGGTGCCGGAATGAACGCGGCCGCAAGCATTTTCGGAGGAATCTCCAACGCCAAGAGCTACAAGAAGATTATCAACAATCTCAATGAGCAGAAGGAGGAGAACCAGGACTGGTATGACCAGAGGTATAATGAGGACTCGACCCAGAGGGCAGACGCACAGGCATTGCTCACGCAGACCGAGGAGAGTATCCGCAACCGCAACAGACAGCCGGTCGATACCTGGGACGCGATTGTCGAACTGAACGAGGGAGATGTCGAGGAAGCGAAGGACACCGCACGGCAGATGCTCGACAACGCCAGGAAGGCATTGAAGAAAGCGCAGGACAGGAAGCTGCCCGGAGGTTCCGATGTGATGGCAATCCAGAAGGGCAAGAACGAGCGCAAGGCTCAGATTGCCGCACTTCAGCAGTCGGTGGACTACTGGAGCAATGTCCTCACGTTCCCTGACGCAAGGGCGAAGCAGGCGAAGAAAGAGGAAGCGAACAGGGAGGCGGAGCAACGGTACATCGAAGGCCAGATAGAACAGCGCAAGATGGAGCAGGAGGCGAAGGAACGGGCGGCCGAAGGGCTTCCGGAAGATGCCGACCGCCAGGAGGAGACCGGAGAAGATATAGAGACTTCAGACAATAGCAACGGGCAGGAGGAAATTTCCGGAGAAGAGGATAAAGTTTCCACGGAGATTGAGGCGGCAGCTGCCGACATTGACCAGAATCCGACCGATGCGCAGAAGAAAGAGAGCAAAAGACAGGTGCAGTTCCAATATTTTAGCGGAACTCTATCCGAACTGATACAAGCTGCTAAAGGCGAGGCAAAGGGCCTTATTAAGAAGATTATCGCGCCAGTATCGTCAAGGCTGAAAGCAGACCTTGACAAAAAAGGAATACAACTCACTGACGATTATCACCACACTTTGGATAATAGTGCGATTATCCACACAATAAAAAATCACGGAGGAGAATCTGAACTAAAACGGGGTCAGATTCCAATTACGGATGCCGACTTCGAAAGGATTTCTGATGTCGTGAACAATTATGATGACATCCTTGTTGATGATGGCGAACGAGGGCTAAAGAATATTGTCTATTCAAAGACGTACCCGGATGGGACTACAATGTTTGTAGAAGAAGTCAGGAGAGGGAGGAAAGAACTTGCAGCAGTTAGTATGTGGAAAAAGAAAAGCCCTGCTCTCACCGACGCAAATCGCAATAATGCAACGCCAATTTCGGATTTGAATAAGGCTTCTTCCACCGACAAATATACAAAGAAATCCGAAAGTCCAAACAAACAGGAGACTAATTCTGAAGAAAACAGCCGCAAGACAAATGCAACCGCCGCCAAAGTACGCACGATAGACGAGACAACGAAGAAGGCTTGCGAAGCCATTGCAAAGGCTCTCGGCATAAGCAAGGTGGAATGGGTAGACCATATGGCGCAGAACGGACGGTACAAGACCGTCACCGATGAGAACACCGGGGAGACGAAGAGCATCATCCAGATTGCACGCGACTCCGAGAATCCTCTCTCGACAACCTTCGGGCACGAAGCCACACACGCAGTAAGAGAGAAGTCCGAAGAGGCTTATCAGAGCCTCCTCTCTGCGGTAAGGTCTGCTCTCGGCGAAGAGGCATTTGCGGAAAGGATGAGGCGTGCATCTGAACTGTACTCCGACCTGGATGCTTCCGAGGTGGAGGAGGAAGTGGTCGCGGATGTTGTCGGAGAGATGCTGACGAACAACGATATGGCGAGCGACCTTGCATTCCGCATGAACTATTCCGCACTCGCGGCAATCCGTGATGTACTCCGCAAGGTGGTGGATGCTCTCCGCAAGTTCTTCACCGGATATGACCGGGAGAGGGCCATCCGCCTGGACAGCGGAGAAACCATCAGCGGCGAGGATCTGGACAATCTTGCCAAGACTATAGAGAACGCATACAGGGAAGCGAAAGCCGCATCCGATGAGGCATTGCAGACCGCAGAAGGCGTGACACGATACTCGCTCAAGAGAAAGGGCGAGGTGGACGAGAAATCCAGGGACTACTTCGGCAGGCACAACACCGATGTCAGCCAGAAAGTGTTTGAAAAGGCACAGGCCGATATGGATGTCGTGGCGGGATGGATGACTCCGTTCTACAACGCGACCGCGAGGGGAAACCGGATTCTTCCATTGGAAGTATACAAGGACGGAAGCGCAAAGAGTACCATCTTCGCAAACGGCTCTTACGGCAAGACCATCGAGAACACCTTGAAGTGTTTGCGCACTCTCGCATACAACAAGTTCTGCGATGATGTGAAGACCGCACTCGGAAGACCCATGACGCAGAGGGAGAGTTTCCTTGCGAGCCAGATGGTATATGACATAGCCACCGACCCGCAGTGTCTCTACTGCTATGTCTCACTTGACCGAAAGGCTTACGATGAGTTCCTGCTGAAGTATGTGGAGCAAAGGGATGCGCTTCTGGAGAAGTTCCGTGCGCTGTCCCCTGCCGACCGGAACATAGGCAGCGCGAAGCCGCACACTGCTCTCTCCGGTTTGTATCAGGAATTCCTCGAAGGAAGAAAGGATACGCCTAACATGCAGGTTCGTTTCGACAATTGGATTCGGAACGAGATTGACGGGAACAAGCTCATCACCAGGAAAGACCTTACGACAAAAGCAGTGCGCAGCGGCATTCTGAACGGTCTGGACAAGTCGCTCGCATTGCAGATGCAGGATGCGGAGAGATATGCGCAAAGTGCTTCCTGGGCGAAGAAGGATGTGGACTACATCTCATATACAGGTGAGATCCTCCGTCTCTCCCCTACCGTCACGAAGTATCTGAAAGCGGAATACGGACTGCGTTTCTACTCGTTCAGCGAGTACACTCCCGCTTTCATCCTTGAAAACATGCAGATGGTGAGAGATGCCGCATTGCGCGGACTCAACGGTCTCGCATATACGAAGGAGCTTGACTTCGTGAAGATATTCGCGCCAAGCGGAATGAACATCAACGCATCCTGCTACGGCAGAAGGGATGCCGATGGCAATATGGTTGCCGACACGCAGCAGGGCGCGGACTGGGAAGAGGTCAAGGCTCTGCGGAGCCGGTACCCGAATGTCGCTTCGGTCTTTGTCGCTACAAACGATGCCGATGTGGAATGGGCACTCGACCAGGACTGGGTGGACATCATCATTCCTTTCCATATTGTGCGGACAGGAAAGGACATTGCAGACTTCTACGGCTGGACTAACTACAGCGGCGAGCAGGCCGACAGGAAGGCATCCGGACAAGGCTCAATGTATGTCTCTCCGGTTGAACACCACAACAGCAAGGAGACCTTCCTCAAGGTCTGCGGGGAATATGGCGTGGAGCCTCGGTTTCAGAAATGGGTGAACCATCCGAGCTATATGAGGCTCGTCAATGAGACCCGTCTGAGCATAGATGATGTGCGTCCGCTGCAACCTGTATACGACCTGGATGCGGCGAAAGACTCTTGGGAGAGGTTCGTGAACAAGGGCGGATACTACAACGGCTGGTGGCAGGTCGGTGATGCCGAGTATGAGAAGGCCGTTCAGAGGGTGGTCAAGGACATCGAAGAAGGCAGGAATGCCAAAGATGTGGACTACGGAAGGCAGGACTTCCCTATCGATCCGGTAAAGATGATCAACCTTGCGCGCAAGAAGAAGCAGCACGGCAATACTCCGCTGATAGATGTCTACGACCAGAAGGGAAACACTCTCGTCCGTGCCGTAGAATCGGCGAAGGTAAAAGTGAAAGTGAAGGAGTCACGCAGAGCCAACAGGCAGACCCCTGCGCAGCAGCTTGCGTTCGACACGGTGACGGAGATGCTTACGAAGGCCGGCATTCCGGTCGAGCAGATCTCCGATGGGGCTTTGAGGAAGATGGCGGAGAAAAGCGAAGAGGCAAGACTGATGGCTTTCGGTGAGTCATATGACTATGATGCTTATCCGACAGGCCGCGCTGAACCGAATCTTGAAAGTAAAGAGGTGCAGGTGGTTCAGGCAAGTGCCGAACACGGATTCAAGAACTTCAAAGAGGCAAAAACTTGGGCGAAGACAAATATCGCAAGGACTTATGATAGTGAGGAGAGTGGAGGCAAGGGTGATGTCATCATTAGCAAATCGGCGGTTGACAAATTCCTGTCACAAGGCGCAGTCGAAAAGAGCGACAATACGGATGTACATCTTGCAGTCCTCAAAGTTCTGCCAAAGGTCTTAAAAACCAGCATTGATGTTGAAACACATCCTGACTTCAAGAAAGGCGAGGATGGCATAAGGAGACCGAAGAATGGTTTCAACAGAGATGTCCTTATACATCGATGCTACGGAGCCGTGAATATCAATGGCGAAATGTATCGAGTTAAAATTACGTTGAAGGAGAATGTAAAAACCAACGAAACGACCGGTACACATTCTTATGAAGCAACAAAAATAGAGCTATTGGCTGGTCAACATGGAGACGCAACTATGACATCTCCCCGCAATTCCAATAACTCTATC
This sequence comes from bacterium, assembly GCA_963588685.1. Taxonomy (GTDB): domain Bacteria; phylum Bacteroidota; class Bacteroidia; order Bacteroidales; family UBA932; genus Cryptobacteroides. Next base: position 642 of record CAVAID010000086.1, on the reverse strand, counting down.
TCCGCAGCAAATCTACTGAAAGATGTTGAAATGTCCTACATCCCAGGCAAAAAAGTTCTGGATGCAAGTAAGGAAAGAGGTGACATCCCGGAATTCATGACCGTCTATCATGGTTCCGGTGCCAAGTTCGACAAGTTCGACTCTTCCCATATGGGAGAGGGCGAAGGCGCACAGGCTTACGGTTGGGGGCACTATGTCACCGAAGTCGAAGGGATTGGAAGGACTTATGCGGAAGCGAATGCTGGTCAGATAGAACACTCTGATAGCGAGAGGGACGATGCGAACACCGAAATCGCCGAGAAGGTTCTGGAAAGATATGGCGGAATTGATTGCCCGTTTGAACTTCTGTACGATGGTGATGGTTTTCTATTGTTCGATTTGCCGCGAGATAAGGAGACTCTTGAGAAATTCAGAGAGTATTTCAGAGAGAACCCTTCCGATTGGGACGAATGGGAGGATGTCGATTCTTTCAACCTTGACGATGAAATGGGTCGAAAAGATTTTGCAAGAGCTGCTGAGAGAAGTATGATTGAATACGGCGAGAAAGTGGCGCATGAGTACGACTATTTGTTCGGGATTGATGAGCAGCGAGTTCTCTATACGGTTGATATTCCGGATGACAACGGAGAGAATTACCTTGAC
>CAVAID010000085.1:0-6108 GCA_963588685.1 bacterium | reverse complement strand
TGATGGAGCGAACCTTCGCGGTGCCGGTCAGCTGGAGCTTCAGGCCGCCGAGGATATTCTTGAACTTGAGAGAGGCATTATCGGAAACTGCAGCCATCGGAAATGCGCCGTCCGCGAAGCTTGCCGGTGCATAGGTCTGAATGGCAGGAAGTTTTATGTTGCTTATGGTGTAGGCGCCTTCGGCTGTTTCTATAGCCGCCGAGGATGAGTACGGGTAGTATGCAATGTTAGCCCCTGTCCCTGACTCTGAGCTGCTTACCGGGCTCAGAACCGCGCGGGTGTTTTCGTCCGTAACTTCGGTCACCTTATACTCGGCATTGACGGTATTTCCGGCGAATATGCTTACCTCGTCTCCAACTTTCCAGAGCACAGAGCCCTTGTCGCCCAGAGAGGTCTTGGTGGTGGCGGCATCGTCAATATTGCTTTCGATTTCGGCCGTGAATATCTTCTGCTCCGTGGTCTTGTTGATTGTCAGTTCCTCTTTCTGGCAGCCGCAGAGCACAAGAGCCGCCAGTACGCTGATTGTCAATGTTTTCTTCATAGCGCTGTACATTTTACCAATCCTCCTCATCACTTTCGCTTACAGTTTCTGTAAATCCGCTGCCGCACAGCGGCCCTTCCGCCCATACGGGCAGTTCAACGCAGACCGGCGGCGCATAGCTCCCGCGGCTTGTCTGCTCTTTTGTCTGATTCTTCATCATCATTTTTTATTAAGATTATTGTTTGAGATTTCTCATTCGGCATGGCATGACACAGCAAGGACACCCGCGCAGCGCGCAGGCATCCTCGGACGTTATTTGCGTAAGTGATTTAGACTCAGTGAGTTCCCCCCCCAGGAATATAGACACTCAGGGGTTAAATCGCGGCGGTATGAGCTGAATCGGTTGCTGTTCACTTCTTTTACCAACAAACCTGACGAAGGTAAGAATAATATTCCGGTCTTGCAAATCCGGGCCCTGCGGCGCTTCGACAAGCTCGGGGACCGGGGGCCGGGCACAAAAAATCGGGGAGATTGCATCAAATCGAGCAATCTCCCCGAAATTTATCTATGCGCTATCCGTTAGCTGAAGTCAGGCTGAGGGCCGTCCTGGCCGCCCTGAGGGCCCTGAGGCTCCTGAGGGTTCTGCGGGCCTTGAGGTCCCTGCTGGGCACCGCCCTGGGCCGCCTTGGCCATATCCTCTGAGGCTGCGTGCCAAGCGGCTTCGAGCTCGGAGTTGTACCTGTCGATGTCGGCGATATTCTTCTCATCGACCGCCTTCTTCAGGCCTTCGCAGGCTGACTCGATGGCTGAGCGCTTCTCGGCCGGAATCTTGTCGCCGTACTCCTTGAGGTTCTTCTGGGTCTGGAAGACCATGGCGTCTGCGCTGTTGATCTTGTCAACCCTCTCCTTCTCCGCCTTGTCGGCCGCCTCGTTGGCCTTGGCCTCGTCACGCATCCTCTGGATTTCGGCGTCGCTAAGGCCGCTGGAAGCCTCGATGCGGATGTGCTGCTCCTTGCCGGTGGACTTGTCCTTGGCGGACACGCTCAGGATACCGTTGGTATCGATATCGAAGGAAACCTCGATCTGAGGCACTCCACGAGGTGCCGGTGCGATGCCGTCAAGGTGGAAGACACCGATCTGCTTGTTGTCCTTGGCCATCGGACGCTCGCCCTGGAGGACGCGCACCTCAACTGAAGGCTGGTTGTCGGCCGCCGTCGAGAACACCTGGTCCTTGTGGACAGGGATGGTCGTGTTGGACTCGATGAGCTTGGTCATCACGCCGCCGAGGGTCTCGATACCGAGAGAAAGCGGAGTAACATCGAGCAGGAGGACATCCTTGACATCGCCTGCGAGCACACCGCCCTGGATGGCTGCGCCGATGGCGACTACCTCGTCAGGGTTGACGCTCTTGTTAGGCTCCTTGCCGAAGAAATTCTTGACAAGCTCCTGCACCTTAGGGATACGGGTTGAACCGCCGACGAGCAGGACTTCATCGATGTCGCTTGCGCTCAGGTGAGCGTCGGCGAGGGCCTTGCGGCAAGGCTCGATGGACCTCTGGAAGAGGTCGTCGCAGAGAGCCTCGAACTTGGCGCGGCTGAGCGTCTTGACAAGGTGCTTAGGCATACCGTCAACTGCGGTGATGTAAGGCAGGTTGATCTCTGCGCTGGCAGCGCTGGAGAGCTCAATCTTGGCCTTCTCGGCAGCTTCCTTGAGCCTCTGGAGAGCCATAGGGTCCTTCTTGAGGTCGATGCCGCCGTTGTCGGTGGCGAACTCGCGTGCGAGCCACTCGATGATGGCCTGGTCGAAGTCGTCGCCTCCGAGGTGGGTATCGCCGTTGGTGGACTTCACTTCGAATACGCCGTCACCCAGCTCGAGGATGGAGATATCGAAGGTACCGCCGCCGAGGTCATAGACCGCGACCTTCATATTCTTGTTCTTCTTGTCAAGTCCGTAGGCAAGCGCTGCGGCCGTAGGCTCGTTGATGATACGCTTGACATCGAGTCCGGCAATCTTGCCGGCCTCCTTGGTGGCCTGACGCTGAGAGTCTGAGAAGTAGGCAGGGACTGTGATGACAGCCTCTGTAACATCCTGACGGAGATAGTCTTCGGCAGTCTTCTTCATCTTCTGAAGGATGATTGCGGAGATCTCCTGCGGAGAATACATGCGTCCGTTGATGTCCACGCGCGGAGTGTTGTTGTCGCCGCGGACCACATTGTACGGCACACGGGCAATCTCCCTGTCCACCTGGTCATAGGTCTCGCCCATAAACCTCTTGATGGAGAAGATGGTGTTCTTAGGGTTGGTGATGGCCTGACGCTTGGCAGGGTTGCCCACCTTGCGTTCGCCGTTATCTGTAAATGCGACCACTGAAGGAGTGGTGCGCGCGCCTTCATCGTTGATGATTACGGTCGGCTGGTTGCCTTCCATAACGGCCACGCAGGAGTTCGTGGTACCGAGGTCAATTCCAATAATCTTTCCCATATCTTATGTTTTTTATAATTTTCTTTAATTCCGCCTGCCAACTCCGGCAGGACGACAGAAGTATCTTCAAAAGCTTTGCCACGGGCAAATCTGTGACAAAATGTCAAAACAAAGGCCCGGAAGCCTTGCGACCCCCGAGCCCAAATATTCGCGTGTCAATTATTTATTCGACAAATGCTACAATCTCGCCCTTTACGACATCCTTGCCTTGAGGAGCGGTGACTGCCACGATGCGGCCGCTCACGGCCGGGAGAATCTCTTCCATCCCATAGTAGGTCTGCACATAGCCGCAGGCCTCGCCCGCCTTGACTGCGGTGCCGGCGACAGGCGCCTCGGACGCGTCCTCGACATCTATCTGCCAGAGCATCTTGCCCTTGGCCGGCGCCTGCAGAGGGGTGGCCTTAGGGTACTTCTCCACATATTTGTCGATGTCGAACTCCGGCATCTCGACCACCGGACGCTTCACAACGACAGGGGCGCCGGCCTTGGCCTTGAGCTCGGCGAGTTCTTTGTTGAAGCGCTCCTTGGCAACGCCGCTGCGGTAGTCGCGGTACTGCCTCTCGTGCATCGCGAGCTCGAAGAGCTCCTCGTCGTCCTGACCGCAGTCCCAGCCCTCGTCCTTCATCATCTGACGGAACTTGGGAAGTTCGTCCGGATACATGTCCTGAGGGTTGCCGGTGTAGAATTCCATACCCTTCTCCTTGGCGAGAGCCACGATCTCCGGAGCGAGCTTGCCCGGGAGGGTGCCCATCCTGCCGAGAATCATCCCCCAGGTGTCCTTGTCGATGCTGCTGAAGCGCGGCTTGTTCTGACTGAGGGCGAGGAGGTTCATCAGGGCGGTGTTCTTGACATACTGGCTGAACGGGGTCACGAGCGGAGGATATCCGAGCTTCGGCCATACGTACTCGACTTCGTTGAAGAGCTTGACCATCAGCGTGTCAAGGCTGCTCTCCGGCTTGCCGTTGGCGCGTTCGGAGGCGTTGATAGCGGCCTTGAAGCCCTTGAGGTCGGCCATCATCGAGCCCATCATTCCGCCCGGCAGACCGCAGCCCACGAGGAGCGAGGTCATCAGGGAGTTGCTCGGGTTGATCCAATAGCCGAGGAAGTCGTCGATGAACTCCTGTGTGAGGCGGCGCACCTCCATATATGCGTCCATATTGATGTCCTTGACGGTGAATCCGTCGGCGCGGAGCATCTGCTGGATAGTTATGACATCCGGGTGAATCTTGCCCCAGGCGAGCGGCTCCACTGCCACGTCGATGTAGTCGGCGCCGGCGCGGGCGACCTCCAGCATCGATGCCGGGGAGAATCCCGGACCGCAGTGGCCGTGATACTGTATCTTGATGTGCGGGTATTTCTTCTTGATGTCGGCGGTAAGCTCGGCGAGGAAGGTCGGACGGCCTACGCCCGCCATATCCTTGAGGCAGATCTCGTCAGCGCCGTATTCCACGAGGTGGTCAACTACTCCGAGGTAGTACTCGACCGTGTGTACCGGGGAATTGGTAATGGAGAGCGCAGCCTGGGAAATCATCCCCGCCTTCTTGGCGTACTCGATGGAGAGCTTGAGGTTGCGGTGGTCGTTGAGTCCGCAGAACGAACGGGCGATGTCGGTGCCCTGGGCCTTCTTGACCTTGAACATAAGCTCGCGCACGTCGGCAGGTACCGGGTTCATGCGCAGGGCGTTGAGTCCCCTCTCGAGCATATGGGTCTGTATGCCGGCCTTGTGGAACGGTGCCGTCCACTTGCGGACGGAGACGTTAGGATTCTCGCCGTAGAGGAGGTTTACCTGCTCGAACGCGCCGCCGTTGGTCTCCACGCGGTCAAAGCAGCCCATATCGATGATGGCCGGAGCCACCCTCACAAGCTGGTCAACCCTCGGCTGATATTTGCCGGAGGACTGCCACATATCCCTGTAAACGAGGGAAAACTTTATCTCTTTTGACATATTGCGGTGTTTAGTCTTGCAAAGATAATCTTTTTTGGCGCACGGACTCTTGCATAGACAAAAATTCTTCGTATCTTTGCAAACCTATCCGGCGGAAGTGTTCCGCTCAGATTGAACACGGTGCGATTAGTTCAGTTGGTAGAGCACCAGATTGTGGTTCTGGTTGTCGTGGGTTCGAGCCCCACATCGCACCCTCCAAAGCCCTCCTTGCGGAGGGCTTTTTCGGTTACATTATTGGGGTAAACCCCACGGTGCTCTGTTGAGCACTTCCAGGCAAGCCCGGCAGCATTAGCTATCTGCGACACTGTCCCTCGATGCTTCGACCCCTCGACAGGCTCGGGGGCCGTCGGTCATTGAGCTCCGTCGAAATGACCGCCGGTAGAGGAAAGCAGAGCGAGTCGCGCAGCGGCTCGCTGAGCTCTGCGGCTACGGCAGGGTGACGCTGTCGATGCGGAGCTGGAAGGTGCCGGAGGGGGCGGCTACATCTACGGTATCGCCGACCTTGTGGTCCATCAGGGCGGCGCCGATCGGGGATTTGCAGGAGATCTTGCCGGCTTCGATGTCCATCTCGTGGGGGCTGACGATAGTGTAGGTCAGGGAGGCGCCGGTCTTGAGGTTGGTGAAGCTGACGCGGCTGAGGAGCGATATCTTGTCCTTGGGCAGGGCCTTGGTATCGATGACGCGGGAGAACTGGAGCACCTTCTGCAGGAAGCGGATGCGGCTGATGGCCTTGCCCTGTGCGCGGCGCGCGGCACGGTAGCCGGCGTTCTCGCTCAGGTCGCCCTGCGCGCGGGCCTCCGAGAGGTCGTCCTTGATCCTCGGATATTCCACATTGATGAGCCGGTCGAGTTCCGCCGCTATCTCATCGTACCGTTCCTTCGACAGATATTCCATAGCGCAAAGATATAAAATTGTTCCGGTATTGGTACCGGTTCTTTGGCCCCTCGACAGGCTCGGGTGACCGTGACATCGGGATGCCAGGAAAGTGCCCCAAACGGGCATGTCGATGTGCTCAGGTACAGTGAGATGCCGGAATTCCCAGGATTTCGGGCATGTCGTTGCTCTCGGATATACAAAAGCTCGAGGAGTTGCCGCCGGGAAAAAACCTCCCGGGACAACTCCCCGAACTTTCTAAAATATTATAGGTAAGGCTACTCCGTAGCCTCAGCAGCGACCTTTCCCACCTTGGTCAGTTCAACAT
>CAVAID010000084.1:0-6314 GCA_963588685.1 bacterium | reverse complement strand
ATCCTGTGCGGCTTGATTACGCAGCCGAGATACTTGACCCCCTTGGAATAGTGCTGCAGATATATCTTGTCGGGATGAATGGTAAGCCCCAGCTCCTCCGAGAGGAAAGATGCGACCCTGGGGATAATCGATAGGAGAAATGACTTGTCCTGATGGACCACTATCAGGTCATCCACATAGCGCCCATAGTACCGCAGGCCGAGCGTGTGCTTCATAAAGTGGTCAAACGGAGTCATATAGAAATTGGCGAAGACCTGGGAGGTCAGATTCCCGATCGGGAGCCCGCAGCCCTCGGGAGAATGGAAGAGGCTCTTGCTCTCCGGAAGCCCGTCCCAGTCGCTCCGGCGACCCTTGATGATGCAGTTCTCAGCCGGATTGAGCAGAGCCGTGGTCCGGGCCAGATACTTTATGACCTCTTTGTCGAATCCCGGATAATTGTCATCTATGAATCGCTCCAGCCTGCTCCAGAGCAGGCGGCGGTCTATATGCATAAAGAAGCCGGCGATATCGAGCTTGAGGATGTAGCAGTCCGTGCTGTAATTGCGGGAGCAGCTCCGGATGAAATGGTCCACACGCTTGACGGCGAAGTGCGTCCCCCTGCCCTCCCGGCAGGCATAGCAGTCATAGATGAAAGACTTCTCGAAATAGCTGTTGAGCTTGTCTATCAGCAGATGATGGATAACCCTGTCCCTGAAGTCCGCCGCGAAGACCTCCCTCTTCACAGGCCTGTGTATGATGAAGGCGATGGAGCGTCGCGGGACATAGCGGGCCGAATTCACATCCTCGTACAGTTCCTGAAGATTGCGCTCGTAATCTACCTCGAAGGCGATGCAGTTAGCCGTACCTCGCTTCTTCCTGCGGCAGGACTCGTAGGCCAGGTAAAAATCGGACAAGGGAATGGGCCGGTGGAATAAATCAATTTGCCAAAAATCTCGCACTGCACGCACATTGTTTGAGTTATTCTTATTGTTGTTGTTGGTGTTGCCATTGCTGAAGTTGAGTTTGTACGCGTTGTTGCTATTGTTCTCAGTAGACGACCACTAGTGCAGATGAGTCAATGATGGACCGCGGACCCGCGGGACACCTGCATAACTCCTTGCCTTGCGGCTCAGAGTCCATCCGCCCTTTTTAACAAACTGCTGCTCGCCGCGTCACTCCTTGGGGCGACGCGTTCCGGCATTCTTCCAAGCTGTAACCTGTCGGCCTATCGATTCGAGCAGCGGAGACATCTCCGACTGCCTGCGGAGGGTCAGGAGCTGGAGATCCACACAGAGGCGGAGCTCCAGCTTCAAGACCTCGAAATCGTCAAGGAAGTCCTCCAGCCATTCCTTTTTCGACTCTGAACGGTTTGCCCGGTAGATGGACCTGACAAGCCTGATGGCATCGTGTTTCATGTCCTGCCCGAGGGAATATTTGTATTCCCGGGGGAAGTCCCTGGTGAATGCGAAGATCATCTGTATGAGCTTGTACGTGTCCTTGTAAACGGGGAGATATTCCGTCAGAGCCATATTGTCCGATAAATTTTTGCTGCCGCCTTTCGGCGGCAGCATTATAGATAAATTGATAAATAGTTAATTATAAAGCTCGCACTGCACGCACATTGTTTGAGCTATTCTTATTGTAGCCGTAGGTGTTGCCAAAGCTGAAGTAGAGAATGTACGCGCCGTTGCTACTGTACTCAGTAGACGACCAGTAATAGCCTGTACCAAGTTGGGTTTCGCCAATAGCGGAGAGTGTGGTGTTGATGGTGGACTTGTTGTTGTAGATTACCTTAAGTTCATTTAGAGCCGGCAGATACCACTCGGAACCTTTTGCTCTGCACCACTTGGCAGCAGATGAACCGGATGCAATCTTGTCTGTATTCGCTATTCCATCAGTATCACTTGTCGCGCCTACCTGGGTCCCATAATAATCCCAAGTTGCTGAAGTTTGATCCGGCGAAATAATCTTAACAGTATTGGCGGCAGAGAAAATAACGCCCTTTACTCCATTGCACACTACATATTGTCCGATGAGTGAACTGATTGTCCCAGATATTTTTAGAGAACTGAATGAACAACCATTTACATAGAGAGCGGAGAGGGAAGTGTTGTTCGACACGTCGAGCGTAGCGAGGGGTGTCGACGACAGACGGAGGGTCTCCAGGGCCGTATTGGCAGACAAGTCAATAATCGTCATCGCCGAGCAGCTGTTCAGGCTCAGAGACTTGATCGCGGCATTCTTGCTGAGGTCTATGTCCGACAGAGCTGTCGAAGAGGCGTCGAGGGACTCGAGGGCGGTGTTGTAGCCGAGGGCAAGGGCGTTGATGCCGGTGTTGGAGGAGACATTGAGGTCCTTCAGGGCCGTGTTCTTGCGGACATTGATGCTGACAAGGCTGTTGCCGGAGCAGTTGAGGGTCTCGAGGGCGGTGTTGTTGGAGACCTTGAGAGTCGTCAGGCCGTTGGACTGGCAGTAGAAGGTTACGAGGTCAACATTGTTGTCCACATTGAGGGCGGTCAGGGCGTTGCCGGAGCAGTCGAAGTATGTGAGGGCGGTGTTGCTGTCCACATTCAGGGACGCGAGGGCGTTGTCCTTGAGGTCGAGGTAGGTAAGGGCCGTGAGCGTGGAGACATCCACTCCGGTGACGGCGCCGTTGCCGCTGGCGACCAGCTTCTCTAGCTGGGTATTCTCGGCTATGTCATAGGAAGTAAGAACGGTGCTGTTCGTAAGGTTGAGCTCCGTGAACGCGGTGCCGGCGAAGGCGAGGCTGAGGGTCGCCGCCTGGTCGTAGGCGGTGATGCTTACCGCGCTGCCGCTAAGGGCGTTGGTGTTCACGTCCTGCAGGTAGAGCTCCTTGAGGGCGGTGTCATTGTTGACATTGAGCCTCTCTATCGGGTTGCCGTAGGCCACTATGGTCTCGAGCTTCGTGAGGTTAGGGAGTTCGACCGTCGTGACGCTGTTGCCGTTGAAGTTGAGGTACTTCAGGTTCGGGCAGCACTCCAGGCCGGTGAGGTCGGCGATGCCCTTGCCGGAGCAGTTCACGTTCTCCACGTTCTCGGACTCGAGGATGCTGATCTCCCCGTCCTCATCGTCGTCGAAGAGGGCGAGCAGGTAGGACTTCAGCGCCGCGTCAGGGATGTTGATGCCGCCGTCGTTGTACTGGATGAGGGTCGAGTCCTCCTTGGTGATACTCAGTCCCGCCTTCTGCGCGGCGTCCTTGACCCAGAGCTTCGCCATCGCGGCGTTGCCGCTGCAGTCGATGGTCGTGAGGGCGGTGTTGCGTGATATGTCAAGCGAGGTGAGGGCGTTGTCGGAGCAGTCCAGGGTCTCAAGGAGGGCGTTCTTCGTGAGATCGAGGGACTTGAGCGAGTTGCCGTCACACTCGAGGGTGGTCAGCTTCGCGTTGGTGCCGAGGGCGAGGCTCTGCAGGGCGTTGTCGCTGCAGCGCAGGGTCTCGAGCTGGGTGAGGGCGGCGAGGTTGAGGGCCGTGATGGTATTGGCGGAGCAGTCGAGGTCCTTGAGGGCTGTGAGCTTAGTCACGTCCAGCACGCCGAGGCTGTTCTTGCGGCAGTACAGGGTCTCGAGGGCCGTGTTGTTGCGGAGGTCGAGGGTAGCGAGGCTGTTGTTGTTGACATTGAGCTCTGTGAGGGACTTGTTGTTCCTGAGGTTGAGCGTGCCGAGCTTGTTGGAGGCGCAGACAAGGGACTTCAGAGCCGCGCACTCGCTGACGTCGAGGTCGGTGAGCTTGTTGCCGCTGCAGTCGAGGGTCTCGAGCGCCGGGAGGCCGCTCAGGGTCAGGGTCTGGAGCTTGTTGTTGTTGACGAGGACCTCCTTGAGCTTAGGGCTGTGGCTGAGGTCGACGGAGGTGAGGGAGTTGTTGCTGACGTCGATGGTCTCGAGATTGCTGAAGTACTCGATGCCCACGAGGGAGGTGAGCCCGCCGAGGCTGCAGTCTATCTTCGTCACGGCCTGAGCCTCCTCCTCGGAGATCTCGCCATCGCCGCTGGTGTCGAAGTTCTCAACGCAGTAGGCCTTGAACTTCGCGTCGGCAAACGAGATCACGTCCGTGGTCCACGGGACCATCTGGACATAATCGGTGGTGAGGTCATTGTTGCCGTCGGAGATGCAGAGGCGCACATTGGCGGAGCACTGGCTCTTGAAGAAGGCGTCCTTGAGGGCCTTGCCGCTGACGGTCACGCTGATGAAGCCCTGGTCGGCGGTGATGGACTCGATGCTGAGCTGGACGGTCTCCGGGGCGGCCTTCGTTATCGTATAGACCGCGCTCATCGTGATGGCGGTGCTGCCCGTGCTGCCGCTCCAGAGGGTCGCTATCTCGGAGGCGGTGGAGGCCGGTTTGAGCTCGTAGTCGAAGACTGCCGTCCCCGCCGTGATGGTTCCGTTGTCCGTATAAGTCATCACCGCCTTGCCGTCGGAGTACTTTGGGACATAGGTGATGGACTGGATGCGGGCGAGGATGGCGGTTATCTGCTCCTGGATGTCCTCGATGTCCTGCTGGATGGAGTAGATAGTGTTCTTGATGCTCTTGATGTCCTTCTCGCAGGCGGTCACGCGCCCCTTGAGGGTCTCGATGGCAGAGTTGACGGTCGCGACTTCGGTATCGATGCGGGTGTTGAGGGTGCTGACCTCGTCAGCTATCTGCCCGCTGAGCTTGCCGTCGAGAGTGTTGATCGCCGTCTCGATGGCCGACTTGTAGGCGGCGGTGATCTCCTCCTTCTGCGCGGCGAGGTCGGCACGGAGCTGGACTATCGCGGCGGCGTTGTCGGAGATGGCCTGCGAGTTGTTGGAGATGGCCGTGGCGTTGGTGGCGATGAGGGACGCGTTGGAGGCGATGTCCTCGGCGTTCTTCGCTATGTCGGTGGCGTTCTTGCTTATCTTCTGCTCGTCCGCGGTGGCGCGGGTCTGCAGGGCCGTGATGGCGGCAGCGTTGGCCTCGATGGCGGACTCGTTCTCGGAGATGAGCTTCTTGTTGGCGGCGATGAGCTTCTCGCACGCGTCGATGTCGCTGGAGTTCTGCGAGATGCTGAGAGCGTTGGCGGCTATCTGGGAGGCGTTCACGGAGATGGCGCTGGCGTTGGAGGCCACCTTGCCGGAGAGTTCGGCTATGTCGGCCTGGGCGTCGGCGAGCTGCTCCGTGAGGCCGTCGATGAGGGTCTTGTTGGCGGATATCTTGGTGTTGAGGCTGCTCTCGAGGCTGGTGATGAGCCCCTCGAGGTAGGTCTTCTGGGTGGTGAGCTGGCTCTCGAGGCTGCTGCGGAGGGCGCTGAGCTTGGCGTCGGTCTGCGCGGCGGTGTAGTAGCTGGTGAGCTGGTTGTTGACCCAGCTCTTGAGCGAGGTCTCGCTGGCCGTGATGGCGCTTGCGATTGCGGACTTGTAGGCGGCCGTAATCTCGTCGGTGGCGGTGCTGAGGGCTGCGGCGGCGTTGTCGGCTGCGGTCTTGATCTCGGCCTGGAGGTCGCTGCGCAGGGCGGCGATGGCAGTGTTAAGCTCTTCCCTGCTTACCCCGGCGGTGGTGTTCTTCATCTCCTCTATCTCGGCGTTGATGGTTTCGATCTGAGACTGGATGGTCGCCACGATGCCGGCGGTGGTGTTGTACTGCTCGAGGGTGGCGAAGGTCGCGCTGGCCCAGTCCTCGGTGCTCTGTATCTGGCCGTTGACATAGGTCTTGAGCTTGTCGATCTGAGCCTGCAGGTCGATGTCCTTGGCCTGGAGGAGCGTTATCGTGGAGTTGATGGAGGCTATCTGCGTGTTGACGCTCTTCTTGTAGGCCTCCAGCTGCGCGAGGCAGTTGGCCTCGGCGGTGCTTATCTGGGAGGAGAGCTCGGACTCGAGGGCCTGCACCTGCGTGTTGAGGGCGTCATACTTGCTCTGGAGGGCCTGGAGCTGGGTGCGCAGGCTATCTATCTGGTTCTGCAGGTCGGTGTCCTTGGCGGTGAGGGTCTTGTCCTTGGCTTCGAGGGCCGTTATCTGCGAATTGATGTCATTAATCTGGCTCTGGAGGGAGTTCTTCTCGCTCTCGAGCTTGTTGAGGAGCTCGGTCCTGGTGGAGGAGATCTCGCTGTAGAGCTCGGTCTTGAGCTTCGCGATGGCGCTCTCGAGCTCGGCGTCGGTCTTCTCGAGCTCGGCGGTCTGGGTCTGAAGGGCCGTGATGTAGCTCTGCAGGGAGTTGTCGGTGTTCTGCAGGGAGGTGATGGAGGTCTGAATGGACTTGATCTGGCCTTCGATTGTCTGGATCTTGTCGGTCTTCAGCTCGTCAATCTGGCCCTGAAGGTTCTCGATGTCGGAGGTCTTGGCGCAGCCGGCGAGGATCAGGGCGG
>CAVAID010000083.1:0-6731 GCA_963588685.1 bacterium | reverse complement strand
TTGGATTGGCGTGGCCGTATTCTGTAGAAAATACTTGAGCGGACGGTAGGTGCGCCCCTGCCGGCCAAGCAGCGGCAGCAATATACGCAACGCCCCTCGACAAGTTCAGCAACCGCGGAGCTCAGCGACCGCCAATCTGCCGCTGCCGTCCATCCTAAGGCCCAAATTATGGACGAGACACAGAGTGATCGGTCCCCGAGCCTGTCGAGGGGCCGGTTCCTTATACGATGTGGCTGAGATACACTGCAGCTGCGGCGACGACGGCGGCGGTCTCCGTGCGGAGGCGGCTCTCGCCGAGGGTCACGGGCTTCCAGCCGAGGTTCAGCGCCGTCTCGACTTCCTCCGGGGAAAAATCGCCCTCCGGCCCTATCAAGATGCAGATTTCGGGATTGCCGCAGGAGAGTTCGTCCGTTATCGAGCGGCGGCTCTCGCGGTCTAGGCTCTCGTCGCAATAGGCAATCAGCCTAAGTGCCTGCTGCGGCGCGTTGCGGATAAACTCCATTACGCTGACTGCCTCGCCAAACTCCGGCACCCGGCCCTTCAGCGACTGCTTCGCGGCGGAGAGCAGGATGCGCTGCAGACGCTCCGGTTTGACGATTTTGCGCTCCGAATGTTCTCCTATCACCGGCACAAGAGCGTCTATGCCTATCTCGGTCGCCTTCTCCGCGAACCACTCGTAGCGGTCGATATTCTTGGTTGGGCACACTGCCATCGTAAGGTGATATGGGTGCGCCCCGAAGTTCGGAGTCGCATCAATTACCTGGGCTTCAGCGCTTTTGGCATCGGCAAGGCTGAGCCGGCAGCGGTAGAGCGTGCCTTCTCCGTCAATCACTGAAATCTCGTCGCCCGAGCGGTGTCGGAGCACCCTGACGCAGTGCGCCGATTCTTCCTGGTCCAGCCTTACAACGCCGGAGGAGATGTCGCGCGAGTAGAAAAGTTCCATGGCCTACTGCTGTTTGAAGAGCGCCTTTACCAGCGCCGGGACATCGGCCACCTTGACCACCTTGATGCCCTCCGGGGAGGCTTCCGTGGCGGAATATGAGGAGAGGAATATCTTCTTGAATCCGAGCCTTGCGGCTTCGCTGATGCGGCGGTCGCTCTGCGAGACGGGGCGGATCTCTCCGCTCAGACCGACTTCGCCGGCGAAGCAGACATCGCCCGGTATCGCGAAGTCGAAGTTGGAAGAGAGCACGGCGCAGATGACGGCGAGGTCGCAGGCCGGGTCGCTGACCTTGAGGCCGCCGGCCATATTGAGGAACACATCCTTGGCACTGAGCTTAAACCCGGCACGCTTCTCCAGCACGGCGAGCAGCATATTGAGTCTGCGGGTGTCGAATCCGGTGGCGGAGCGCTGTGCCGTGCCATAGACGGCGGAGCTCACAAGTGCCTGGACTTCAAAGAGAAGCGGCCGCGTACCGTCAAGTGTGGCGGCGATGGCGGTGCCGCTCAGGCCCTGCTCATGCATAGGGATCAGGAGCTCTGAAGGGTTGCTGACTTCGCGGAGGCCCGTCCCCGTCATCTCGAACACAGCTATCTCCGACGTGGAACCGAAACGGTTCTTGATGCTGCGCAGGATGCGGTAGGAGCCGCGGTTGTCGCCCTCGAACTGAAGTACGACATCGACTATGTGCTCCAGAATCTTAGGCCCGGCGATGAAGCCGTCCTTGGTGATGTGCCCGATGAGAATCACCGGCACGCCGCTCTCCTTGGCGAAGCGCAGCAGCGCGGCGGCGACTTCCTTTATCTGGCTCACCGAGCCCGGGGTTGACTCGACTGACTCCGTAAACATTGTCTGCACTGAGTCAACTATCATCAGCGCCGGATGGATGGACTCCGCCTCGGCGATTATGTCTTCTATCTTGGTCTCGCAGAATATGAGGCACTCCGCACCCGCTACGCCGAGCCTTTCGGCGCGCATCTTGACCTGCTTGGAGCTCTCTTCGCCCGTGACATAGAGGGTCTTGAGCTCCGGGCAGCGCAGCGGAATCTGGAGGCTGAGGGTGGATTTGCCGATGCCCGGTTCGCCGCCTATCAGCACCAGGGAGCCCGGCACGATGCCCCCGCCCAGCAGACGGTCAACTTCGCCCATTCCGAGCGAGAGGCGCGGCTCGTTGGAATAGTCTATCTCCTTGAGAGGCAGCGGTCTGCGTTCTCCTGAAGAGCGAAGGCCTGAACCTCTGCTTGGGGCGCTCGCCTTACCCTTCTCCGAAGGTGCCTCCACCATCGTGTTCCACTCTCCGCACGCCGGGCACCGCCCCATCCACTTGGGGCTCTCATTGCCGCACGAGCTGCAGTACCATACCGTCTTTGTCTTTGCCATAAGCTTTACCCCCTGATGATCTCCACCTCGCCGCGGAGGCCGAGCTTGATGATCTGGGAGGCGCGGCCGGCTGAGGCGCGGTCGAAGCTCTTGGGCACGCAGTAGTCCACGGCGGAGCGTATCTCCTCGGAGATTTCCGCGAAGCAGGTAGGCGAAGGCTCGCCGGAGATATTGGCCGAAGTGCTCACCAGCGGCTTGCGCAGCCGGCGCACCAGTTCCCGGCAGAACGCCGCCCCGCTCGTGTCGGGGGTCTGCCCCTCCTCCACATACGGGATGCGGATGCCCACGCTGCCGTCTTCTGCCACGGCATTCGGCGCAATGTATTGACCCTCAGGGTAAATGATGGTCATCGGCGCATCGTTCACCTCCACCAGGTCGATGGCGATGGACGGGATTTCCTTGACATATTTGGCCACCATATCGAGGTCGGAGGCCAGCAGCACGAGCGACTTGGCCCCGGAGCGCCGCTTGATGCGGAACACCTTCTCCACTGCCGCCTCGTTGCAGGCGTCGCAGCCTATTCCCCAAATCGTGTCGGTAGGGTAGAGTATCACCCCGCCTGCGCGCAGCGTCTCCAGCGCTTCATTGATTACAGTCTTGCTGTCCATATTCTTACCAAATTATGTCCTTGTCAAACAATATGTTCCGCTTCCGCCAGAGGCGAATCATCAGGAAGCCGAAGAGCATGCCTCCGAGGTGTGCGAAATGCGCAATCCCGGCCTGCATCCCGGCAACGCCCGTGAAGAGCTCGATCACGGCGAATACCACCACCATCCACTTGGCGCTCAGCGTCACAGGCGGGAAGAGCAGGGTCATCTTGGAATCCGGGAAGAGCATCGCATAGCCGATCAGCACGCCGTAGATGGCGCCTGATGCGCCCACGGTCGGGGTCATCTTGATGTCGGAGATACCCTGAAGGGCAGTCATATTGCCCGCGGCGGCACCCTCGATAAACGACTGCATCTGCAGGTATTCCACCCCGAGGTGCAGCGCCACCGCGCCGAGCCCGCAGACGAAGTAGAAGAGCAGGAATTTCTTGGACCCGATGATCCGTTCCACCACCGTGCCGAAAATCAGGAGCGTGTACATATTGAAGAATATGTGCCAGAACCCTCCGTGCATAAACATATGCGTGATAATCTGCCACCAGTGGAAGTATCGCGAGGTGGGGTAGAAGAGGGCGAAAGTCACCGTCATGAACTCCTGGTTGATCAGAGTCGCGAGGAAGACGATGCAGTTGATGATTATAAGATTCTTGGTGACCGGCGCATCGGAGAACAGTCCCTGTCCGCCGCCGTATCCGTAATTTCCGAAATAAAAAGGCATCTTTTAAAACAGTTTATCGATGTCCCCGATCTTGACGATGCTCACGATGCGGCGTCCGTTCGAGGTCAGTTCAGCGTTGTCACTTGCAAAAAGCGTGTCAATCAGACTCTGTGCCTCCACCGGCGAAGTCAGCGGAGCGGCATTGCAGGCCCCCAGGGTGGCGAATTTCTCGGCTGTGCGCTGCCTCATCAGCTCCGGCAGGGCCTCGCTCTCATCTGACAGAATGTACACGAGGTCGCTGACAGTCTGCTGCACCTTGCCGGCCTCGCAACTGTAGCCGTCCGGCACGCCGTTGACCACCACGCTGTCGGTCCCGAAGGGGGTGATGTCGAATCCGAGCCCGGAGAGCATCTCCGCGTGCCCCACGAAGAGGGTCAGGGCCTCCGCTCCCACCTGCACCTGTACCGGGAAGAGCGCCGTCTGGGTCACGTGCCCGACGGTGCCCGAGAGAGCCTTGAGCGTGCGCTCATAGAGGATGCGTTCCCGCGCGCGGGCGACATTTACCACCATCACTCCGGACGAAACCGGGGTGAGTATGTATTTGCCGCCGAGTATGATGACCCTTGAAGCCGGGGCCGCCTTGTCCTCGAAGAGCTTGCCGTAGTCGTCACGCCGGGTAATATATGAACTGAAGGGGCGCTGGCCGCCGGCAGAATACCCGCCGCCGGCAGGGGAATCGCTCCCGCCTGCCGGGATGTCAAATTCGCCGGCGCCGGCGGGCATATCGAACCCGCTCCCCATAGTGCTGAACGGGTCGTAATTCGGGTCAATATGGCTCTGCGGCGCGCTTACCTCGCGGTACTGCTCGAAACTGCGCCCGAGCTGCGGGAGCTCCACCGCTCCCTCGGTGTCGAAGTTGATGTCCGCGCCGAAACTGTGCCTGCCGAGGGTCTCCTTGACGCAGGCGTAGATTATCTGGAATACCACCGAATCGTCCTCGAACTTGATTTCCGTCTTGGTCGGGTGGATGTTGACGTCGATGGCGTGCGGGTCCACCTCGAGGAAGATGAAGTAGGACGGGGTGACCCCGTCGGGAATCATCTCCTCGTAGGCTTTCATCACCGCCTTGTGGAGGTAGGCGCTGCGGAAATAGCGTCCGTTGACGAAGAAGAACTGGTTGCCGAGAGTCTTGCGAGCGCTGTCGGGACGGCCCACGAAGCCGCTCAACTTGACTACCGAAGTCTCGGCGCTCAGGTCCACAATGTCGCCCACGACATTGCTGCCGAGCAGGTCAAGTATTCTGAATTTCAGGGACTTGGCCTTCTTGAGCACGAAGATGTCGCGCCCGTTGGAGCTGAGGCTGAAGCCGGTCTCCGGACGGGTGATGGCCACTCGGGTGAATTCTTCTATAATATGCTTGAGCTCGACGCTGTCGGACTTGAGGAACTTGCGCCGCGCAGGGGTGTTGTAGAAGAGGTTGCGTACCGCGAAATTGGAGCCCACGGGCGCTGCGACGGAGGATGATGTCGTCTCCCCGTTGCTGCCCACGCGCACCTGGGTCGCGGTCTCGTCGCCCTCGCGGCGGGTCTTGAGGGTCACTTCCGCCACGGCCGCGATGCTCGCCAGGGCCTCGCCGCGGAAGCCGTAGGTCAGTATGCCCTCGAGGTCTTCGGCTGAGGCTATCTTGGATGTAGCGTGGCGCTCGAAGCAGAGCACGGCGTCAGCGGGGCTCATCCCGCAGCCGTTGTCTATGACCTGTATCAGGGTGCGGCCGGCATCGGTGACGACGACGCCGATCTGGTCTGCGACGGCATCCACCGCATTCTCCATCAGCTCCTTGACTACCGACGCGGGGCGCTGTACCACCTCGCCGGCGGCTATCATATTGGCAATCTGTGCCGGGAGTACCTTGAGTCTGCCCATCCCCTACAGCAGCGAGTAGAATTTGGCGACCATATAGAGCACGGCGAATATCAGCAGCATCGTGATGATGCCGATGATGGTCTGTGCCTTCTTCATATGGGTGCGGGTGCGCTGGTAGTGCCCATCGCGCATCGAACCCTTTATGTATGAGCCCGGTACATATGTGCCCTCTTTCTTCTCCTTGTCGAGGGTTCCGTCCACCATGCCGAATTTCTTCCGGCGTTCGTCCTCCTCCTGATTGTAGTAGATAGGCCGGTAGTTGAATACCCGGTGCTCGTTGTCACCGAAAAAATTGAATAATCCCATAGCTCACAAAGTTAGCAATTCCTAAAAAATAACTTGGCACGTTTGCTTGTCTTTTTGGTCTAAATTTATTTGTTCATCAGTCATGTACCCCGGCCGCTGCGCATCAATTTTCTGCAAGAAGTTTTCCAAATCGGATTTATGTGCTAATTTTGGAGTTATGGAAATCAGAATAGGACAGGGATATGATGTGCACGCGCTGGCACAGGGGCTGCCGATGCGGCTCGGGGGAGTGGATATAGTTTCGGAAAACGGCTTCGTGGCGCACTCCGACGGTGATGTGGCAATCCACGCGCTGTGCGACGCCATCCTCGGGGCGCTCGCGCTCGGCGACATCGGTAAGCATTTCCCGGACTCATCTGACGAATTCGCGGGCATCGACAGCCGCGAACTGCTGCGCCGCGTGATGGGCCTTATCCGCCCTGACGGCTGGACAGTGGGCAACGCCGACATCACCATAGCCCTGCAGGCTCCGAAGCTCGCCCCGTACATCCCTCAGATGCGCGCCGAGCTCGCTTCCGTGATGGGCATCGACCCGGGCCGGGTAAGCGTCAAGGCCACCACCACCGAGCGCCTCGGCTTTGTCGGCCGCCGCGAAGGCTGCGAAGTCTGGGCCATCGTCCTGCTCCAGCGCGGCTAGTCCTGATTCTTCGGCCCCTCGACAGGCGCTGGGGCCCTTCTCATCCATAATTCTGGCCTTAGGATGGACGGGAGCGCATTTTTGCCCCGCTCGTCCATAATTTGGCCTCCAGGATGGACGGCAGCCCCTCGACGGGCTCGGGGACCATGCTCAAAGCAGGGATCGTGTTTGGGGCGGGGACCGTAGCAGCGGAGCCGCCCGACGTAGGCGTACTCGTACATTGCTGTCGGTGGTTGGCTTGACTAGAAGTGCTCATCAGAGCACCGGCGCGGTCGCGGG
>CAVAID010000082.1:0-6909 GCA_963588685.1 bacterium | reverse complement strand
ATGTTTAAGCAGAGGCCCGTAGAATGAGGATTGCCCCGGCCACCCCAGCCTTGCGAAGGGGGACTGGCCGGACGAAATCTATTCTGAGTGCACTTCAGGGCCTATTCGCCCGGCCAGTCCCTGTGGAGGTTGAAGATTTATTCTTTAATTTTTCCATTGTCAAAAGTTGACAAAACCGGGCGGTATCTTTGCCGCGTCCGGGAGAATCGGCCCCCGAGGGGCAGCTCGTTCCAAGCGCGGTTACCTTTCGGGCGTGAGCGACATTAAGGAGAAACTATTGTTATTATGGGCATAAAGGTCAATATTGAATATTCGCCGGCGGTCAATTTCGCAATGCAGCAGAACCGCGCGGGCTTCATCAGGCGCATCGAGCTGGTCAATCCGGCTGACGGGCTGGCGCTCAAGGACTTGGAGATCAGGGTGGAATCGGATCCGGCATTCATCAGGGAGTGCAGGCTGCATGTCAGCGGCATCGCTCCGGGCACCAGTTTCTTGGCCGGCAATGTCGAGACGGTGTTCTCAGCAGATGTACTCAGGTCCCTTACTGAGCGGATTGAGGGGACATTCGACCTCGTCGTCACGGCGGGCGGCGATGAGATTTACAGGAAAACTTATCCGGTCGCGATGCTCGCATTCGACCAGTGGATGGGGACGGGTACCCGGCCGGAACTTATTCCAGCGTTCGTCACGCCGAATCATCCGGCCATCGCGCCGGTGCTCCGGAGGGCATCGGAGATACTGGGAGAATGGACGGGAAACGCCTCGCTGGACGGGTATGGGGCGGGGGTGCCGGGAAATGGTAATGGCTTGCCTGATAATAGTTCCGGCCTGCCGGGCAACGGTGCCGGGGTGCCCGGGAGGGTGAAATATGAGATGGGGGCCATATACGAGGCGCTCTCGGAGCTGGGCATCGCATACTGCGGTTCGCCTGCGGGCTATGAGGAGAGCGGGCAGCGCATCCGCCTGGTGGACAGGGTGTTGCATGACCGGCTGGCCTCGGATATGGATATGGCCCTGCTCTATGCCGGCTGCCTTGAAGCGGCGGGCATTCACCCTCTGATTGCCTTGACCGGGAAGCGCGCCGTGGCGGGCGCCTGGCTGATTGACAGCACTTTCCCGGACAGCGTGTGCCGCGACAGTTCCCTCCTCTCCAAGAGCAGGGCGAGCGGCATCAACGATGTGCTCCTCCTTGACCCGGCGGGGATGCTGAGGGGCAGACATCTCACATTCGACCAGGCAGTTCAGAAGGGCGAGAGCGCGGTGTGCGCCGCCGGGGACGAATTCGAGCTTTTTATCGACGTGGCCAAGGCGCGCAAGGAGCATATACGCCCTCTGCCGCTGCTGGAGAGCGGGGACATCAACCCCGACTGGGAGCTCGCCGAAGAGTCGCTTCACACTAAGCCTGAGGGGATTAGGGACGGCTCCACGCAGGTGGACCCGTTCGAGAAGGTGGTCGTGGACAAGCAGGCGCTTTGGGAGAGGAAGCTGCTGGACCTCACTATGGGAAACAGGCTCGTCAATGCCCGGCCGGGCAGGTGCTGCGTCCAGATTGTCTCCACAGACCTGAGCAAACTGGAGGACAGTCTGGTCGCGGGCGAGTCGCTGAGCGTGATCGGGGCGCCGGACTGCCTGGGCGGAGCTGACGGCGGCTCGGCGGAGGCCGTAAAGGCCGGCTCGCGGGACGGTGTCCCGGGGGGCTCAAGGTACAGTTCCGGAAGCGATAACGATGCTGTCTGGCACCGCGCCCTGACTCCGGCGGACGATGCCTATGACAGCGTGAAGTCCGACCTTAAAAGCCGGAGGCTCAGGACTTTCCTGGATAAGGACAAACTCGCGGCAAGCCTCAAGGAGCTCTACCGGCAGTCGCGGGATGCGAGGGATGCCGGTGCGAACACGCTCTACCTAACCCTCGGCACACTGAAGTGGTATGAGCCGGAAAATACTGATACTCCGCGCTTTGCGCCGCTGCTGCTCGTGCCGGTGGACCTGGTCAGGAGGAGCGCCGCCAGCGGCTACACGATTCGCGGGCGGGAGGAGGACACGATGTTCAACACCACGCTCCTGGAGAAGCTGCGCCTGGTCTATGAGATGGAGATTCCGGGGCTCAATCCGCTGCCTAAGGACGGCCGGGGAGTGGATGTGAGGGAGGTGCTCAACATCGTCCGCCGCTGCGTGATGGAATATCGTGGCTGGGACGTGGAGGAGACCGTAACCCTGGGCATCTACGATTTTGCCAAATTCCTGATGTGGAACGACATACACAACAATACCGACCTGCTTCGCTCGCACCCGATGGTCAACAGTCTGCTGACGGGAGTCGTGGACAGCGGCGTGAGCGCGCCGGTGCAGAGCGACGAGGACCTGGATGAGACGGTGGCGCCCGGCGATGTGATGCTCCCGATAAGCGCGGACTCCTCGCAGCTCGAGGCCATCAAGGCGGCGCTCAGTGGCAAAAGTTTCATCCTCCACGGCCCTCCGGGAACGGGTAAGAGTCAGACTATCACCAACATAATCGCCAATGCGATGTACAGCGGGAAGCGCGTGCTCTTCGTGGCGGAGAAGCGCGCTGCGCTGGAGGTCGTGCAGAAACGCCTTGAAGAGATAGGGCTCGGGCCGTTCTGCTTCGACATGCACTCCGACAGGGCCAAGAAGACCGGCGTGATGGACAAGTTCAAGCATCTCATGCAGATTTCGCTGGAGACTTCCAGTGAGACGTTCCGGGCCGAGGCCGAGCGGTTGAAGGTCCTGCGGGGCGAGATCAAGGCTTATATGGACGCGCTTCACAGGAAGTATCCTCTCGGGCTGTCGCTCTATGATTCGCTCTCGCGCTACTGCGGCTATCCTGCCGGGCTTCAGGCGTTCAGCCCGGATGCCGATTGGCTGCTGAAGCTCCGCCCGGAGGACATGCCGCGCATCGATGACGCGCTGTCGCAGTACATCACAGCCTGTACGGTCTGCGGGGATCCCGCAGGGCATCCGCTTGCGGGCATGGGTACGGTCACAGGCCCGGTCAGGGAAGTGTCGCAGCTGCTCTGCGGTCTGCCGGCAAGGCAGATGAAACAGTCTATGGCACAGTGTCTTGCGCTGCTCTTCGGGGACAGTTCAGACAGGCTTACCAAGTCCCGGTTCGAGGCTTTCAGGGACCTTGTGGCTCTGCTGCTGGAGTCGGATAGCCTCAGCGCTGAGCTGGTTTCTGCCGATGAAACTGAGCTGACGCGGATGGAGAAGATGCTGAAGTGCAGCCGCAAGCGGGCCGAGGTGGCGGACGAGCTGTGCAGGAACTATTCGCAGCGAATTTTAAACCTTGACCCTGAGGTACTTAGGGCCGAATATGAGAGCGCCATGGGCAAGGGCCCTGTGGGCAAGTTCATCGGCCTGGAGGGATTCAGGAGGAAACTGGCCGTTTACACCGCAGACGGGCGCCGTCCGGCTGCGGAGAGGATTCCGCGTGACCTCGACCTGCTGGAGAAGTATGCCGGGTATTCTCGCAAACTCTCTGATGCCCAGTGGAATTGTGAGCCGGACAAGGCGCAGGCTGGTCTTGCCGATGCAAGGACTGTCGGGAAGCTGCTCGCTGTTCTTGGCGGCTCCGGTTCAGGGGTTGGTGGCTTCGTTTCCGGCGCCGGCGTTTCAGCCCTCCGGCAGGGTTTGGCTCTGGCACTGCAGGGCGGCATCGAGAGTTTCAGGCAGTGCAACGCTGTGGTGCTCAGGGAGTTCCTCGATTCTTCCGAGACCTTCCTTGCAGGCCTTGCACAGTTGCGCACGATGATGTCCTTGAATTTGCCGGAGGCTGAGGCTGAAGGCTGGGCCGGAAAGACTGCCGATGCCGTCGTCCGCTGGGCAGAGAACCTCGACAAGCTTCGCGACTGGGCGGTCTATAACAGAGAAAAGGATGCGCTCTCGTCCCTGGGTCTGGAGGCTCTCTCGGAGGCCGTGGAGAGGGGAGAAATCCGCCCTCAGGACTCGCCGGATGCGCTTCGCAAAGGGGTTTACAGGGCTTATGCGGAGTACATAATCTCCCGCGAGCCGGCGCTCTCCGAGTTTCACGGAGTGATGTTCGAGGAGAAGATTGCGCGCTTCCGCAAGCTCTGCGAGGGCTTCCAGGACATGACTCGCCGGGAGCTCTATGCCAGGATTTCTCAGAGCCTGCCGAAATTCGCGGAGGAGGCCTCGCTGAGCCCTTCGGTCGGCTTGCTGCTCAAGAATATCGCCAACAACTGCCGCGGACTGTCGCTCCGGAGCTTCTTTGACCTCATCAGCGACATCCTGCCGAGGATTACCCCGTGCATGCTGATGAGCCCGCTGTCGGCCTCGCAGTATATCGGCGCGACGGGCCGGAAGTTCGACCTTGTCATCTTCGATGAGGCATCGCAAATCCCTACCTGTGAGGCGGTTGGAGCGATTGCGAGGGGCAGCGCGGTCATCATAGCGGGCGACCCGAACCAGTTGCCGCCGACGCCGTTCTTCAAGACCGACACTTTCGACGAGGACAATGCCGTGATCGAGGACCTGGAGAGCATTCTCGACGATGCGCTGGCGCTGAGCCTGCCGTCGGTGTCGCTGAAGTGGCACTACCGCAGCCGTCACGAGAGCCTGATTGCGTTCAGCAACGCGAAGTACTACGACAACCGGCTGCTGACCTTCCCGTCGCCGGACGACAGGCAGACGAAGGTGCTGTATCAGTTTGTGCCTGAAGGAGTTTACACCAAGGGCGGCAGCAGGCAGAACCGCGCGGAGGCTGAGGCGGTCATCGCTGAGATCGAGGCGCGGCTGTCTGACCCGCAGCGCCGCGACGAGAGCATCGGAGTGATTACCTTCAACATCTGCCAGCAGTCGCTCATCGAAGACCTGCTCGACGACCTGTTCCGCTCGAAGCCGGAGCTGGAAAGGGCCTCGCAGGAGTGCAGGGAGCCGATTTTCGTGAAGAACCTTGAGAATGTGCAGGGTGACGAGAGGGATGTGATCCTGTTTTCGGTGGGCTACGGTCCGGACGACAGGGGAGTGGTGACGCAGAATTTCGGCCCGCTCAACGGTACCGGAGGCTGGAGGCGCCTTAATGTGGCGGTATCGCGTGCGCGCTGCGAGATGAAGGTATTCTCGACGCTGCGCTCGGAGCAAATCAGCGTGACGGAGACCTGCACCAACGGCGTGGAGGGTCTCAAGAGCTTCCTGGAGTATGCCGAGATGGGGCGTGAAAGCAAGCTCTATCGGACGGCGTCTTCCGCAAGGACGGAAGATAATGTGGTGCAGGCGATTGCGGAGCGGCTGCGCGCTCTGGGATACGGCGTGGATACCAATATCGGCTGCTCCGGCTTCCGGGTGGACATCGGCATCATCGACCCGGAGCACGCGGAGAGCTATCTGCTGGGCATACTCTGCGACGGATACAACAGCGGCGCGACCCGCACGGTGCGCGACCGTGAGATAGTGCAGCTCAATGTGTTGCGCTCGCTGGGCTGGAGGCTGCAGCGCGTGTGGACGATGGAGTGGCTGACGGCTCCGGACAAGGTGGTAGAGAAGATCTGCAAATTATTGTTTAGCTTTAAGGACTAAATTATTCTGATTATGACTGGAACATTTACTTTCCAAATCAACTTCCTCATTGCCGCATTGGACAACAGCCTCAGTTTCAAGGAGAACCTCCCGACTTATATCAATGTTATGATGGAAGCTTCAGGGAGGTTAAGGCAAATCTATGCTGATTTGCAGTCCCGGCAGTCCGCCGTCCAGCACCCGACCCCCGGTGGCGTCGCATCGTAGCCCCGAGCCTGCGGTCTGAGCCTGTCGAAGCGCCGCTTGGCGCCTTGTTGATGCAGGAGCAAATACCCAGGGCTATTTGGTCTTCTTTTCCACCTCCTTAATGGCAGAAGTTATTTCATCGGCGGCTCCAGGAATCACTTTATCGTAATAGACAGGCTTTCCGTAATCCTGCGGGTATTGATTGTGGCTGAATGCATTACGGATAAGCCGGACTTTTTTCTTGTCTGCTTCATTGTTTTGATTATCTTTTGCCTGGATGGCTAAGAAGTCAATTCGCCCCTTGTAATCGGTCAACTCTTCATCTGTCTTGCCTTGGGCGATTTTCTTTTCATACTTCAGGATAGTATCAAACACTTCGACACGGTTTCCATCGTAATGTTCCAGCTCTTTGGAGAGATTGCCTGCGCTAACTTTTTCTCCCTTGTGCTGAATCAGCAGGTCATCCACTCTCTTGTCGAGAAGGAGTTTATACAGCTTGCCATAATCCTTGATCTTGATGTCTTCTTGGATGATGGCGGCATTCTTGTATTGGGTCGTGACGGTCACTTTCTGCTCCAATATGCTCTGTCCCTGAGGCTTAATCCTGTATAAACTGAAATCTCCTTCAGAAATTTTACGGATGATTGTCTTCGCGGCCAAAAACAGTACCGCATCCTGGACGGCGTACCTGCGGAGCTTTTTCTCTGTCTCCATCATCTCTTTGTATGCCTTCTTCAAAGCTGTTGCCAGTTCTTCTTCGGTGAGAGTAACGCCAATGTCCCTTCTGCCAGCATTTGATTTTGGCGCCGGATGATTTTTTGCCCAGTAGATTCCTTCGTTCAGCGCTTGCAGATATTTCTGAGATGTGCTGCCGCTATTGGATTTCAGTTTGTTATAGATGTTAACGGTTTTCCCTGTGTACTTGCGGATTAAAGAGAAAAACCTGTAATTGTTATCATACTTAAGATCGCCGTCAGACATACCATAGAAGAACTGAGGGGAATCTTCAAGGTAATCGTAGAGGTACATAAGTATCATAAAGGTAGTATTGCACCTCCCTTTATCGTAAGCTTCCTTAATATCCTTTTTTAACTCTTTGCCTTTGTCTCCAAGAACATCCGAAAGAAGGATTTGTCGAATCGCTTGTTCGAAGAGCTGCCGAGGTAACTG
>CAVAID010000081.1:0-7150 GCA_963588685.1 bacterium | reverse complement strand
CGCCTCTTTGTGAATCCGGCCGCCTCGGCAGCAAATCCCTCTACTACGTCTATACAGGCGAACCGCTGGCCTTCACGGCCGAGGATTTGGAGACGTTGAAAGAGGCGAAAGAATTGCTGGCAAGACTATGAGCCACGGCCAAGAAAATCGAGCCTTCGAAATTTTACGGCGGTAAATTTTACCGCCGTTGAATTTCAGACATGGCTATTTCATCTATCAATGAAGGACCTTCCAATAGCCACCTTTATCTGGTCCTATACGTTCCAGAAGGTTATCTGCTTTCAGCTCATCGATAATGTTTCTCACCATTTTTACTGTCAACCCACTCTCTTTGGCTAAAACAGCAACACTTATATTCGGATTATCCTCTATCAAGGTCAGAATTTTTTCTTGCCCTTTTCTTGCCCTTTTCTCGCCCTTCCGAATCATTTGGAGAAGCAGATTCTACCTCTTTGCCCAAAATGTGGGCATAAACTTCGGCCTTCATAATGAACGCAACCAAATGATAATGAGGCACATCAGTACCATTCGCCGTCAACTCGCGACACATACGGTCAACCCCTTCACCGAACTCTTTTACATAGTCAAATGCCTTGAGATACTCGGCAATCTTGGGGTTACGTGAGAAATGGGTATGACGTATGTTGTCAGTACGCACGATGCCTGGCAGTTTACCAGGGGTCTCGAAGACCATATGATCATCGAACATCTTAATCTGAATCTCCGTACCCTTGATGCTGTAATCGCGATGACATACAGAATTGACGACCATCTCCTGAATCACGAACTTGGGGTACTCGCGGTCAGTCCTGAACAGCCCGTCCTCACCCAAATATGAATGCTCCTTCACCTGCGTTTCGAGATAATCAATGGTCTTACGAATCTGATCTAGAAGACATCCTTCGAAAGTCACATCCTTAATCACATTCATCTCCCGTCCCACCTGCTCTTCAGTACCGTAATATCTTATGAAGCGAACTCGGGCACGTGGGAAGAAGTTCTGCGGGCGCTTTCCGAAGAGCAAGATGCAAGCCGTGCTGATTTGAGGCACATCACCGGCATAAGTCAGGAAGCCTTTATTCTCTTTGAGAAATTCAAGTTCAGTCTTCCCATAGCCTATGCGCTGCATATATGCCCGGACTGCCTCCATATCGATGTCATCTATCGTCGCATCATAGGCAGGACTGTCCTCATAATAGCGCTCCCCCTTGTCATACATCAGTTGCAACCGTTCCTCAAAAGGCAGCTTGCGAGATTTATCGCCAACACGCCAGAATACCTCATCGGCCTGGTTTGCGTGGAGCCGGGGACTTGCCGGGATGTTCATAACGAGCACATGATTATTGTGACCGTCACAGTCAATGCACGGCAAAAATTCTGTGGTGACTGACACGGTGGGCACGCAGAAGTCAAACGGTGTGCGGAGCAACTCGTTCAGATGAGCTGTATCTCCATCAACACCCTCTATTCGTCGGGTCTTGTCAGAAATGCCCACAACTATTATCCCACCATCAGCATTGGCCATTGCAACTATTGTATGCTCGCGAAGAAGCCCGCCGTCAGCAGCATCTCGTCGGCTTTCTTGCAAGAATCACCTCTGAAATTACAATCTGTGATATCAAGAGTCAACGTATAAATTATAAAAATCGCAGCCAATAGCCAATTTATTTTCAGAATACACAAATCTTTCCACCAAACTCAAAATAAAATAGCCATTATCACCCTATTTAATTTCCAAATGCCAAGAATTATCCCTATCTTTGCCGAAAACTACTGACTAAGTATGATACAGGAACTCAAATTCAAGAACTTTTTGTCATTCAGAGATGAGGCGGTATTCAGTTTCGAGCCCACAAAGGACGAACCGGCCAACCGCGTAGCTATAATGAAAGACGGCACAAAACTACTCCGCTTCGCCGTAATATTCGGCGCCAACGCCTCCGGAAAATCCAACTTCCTTGAAGCCATTGACTTCCTGCGCCAGTTCTGGACTTGGGTACCAAGCCGTAACGACCTTTCCACGAGAGTTGTCCCATTTCTGCTTGACAAGAACACTCCCTCCGAGGACACCTCCTTCGAGATGAGATTCTATGTAGACAATGTCCGCTACTGGTACAAGCTCAGTCTGAACAAAGAACGGGTATCGAGCGAATCCCTCTACTTTTACGATTCCGTGCAGCCCACCCGCATCTTCTCCCGCGAATATGTTGACGGCCAATCCATTGTCAAGTTCAACCCCGCAGCCGTAAAGCTCAAGGCAGCCGAGATTGATGCCATCAATCTCAACTGCTGGAAGAATATGTCATTCTTCGCATCTATGACCAAGGTGAATATGTCCATAGACAAGGTCAGCGATGTCATCCGCTGGATCAACGAAAAGCTCATGCCCGGCATCAACCGCAGCACGGAGCTCTCCAGCTTCGCAAAAGAGAAGATGCTGAAGGACGAAGATTTCAGAAATTACCTCCACTCGTTCATAAAGACCGCCGACCTCAGAATCTCCGATGTCGAAGTCAGAGAAACCGTCAGCGACATTGACACAGGCTTCAGAGTCCGCGTCAAGAACTCACGCGGAGAAGAAGAATACATACTCCCTGAGAACAGGCAGTCCTCCGGAACCACCCGCGTCATCGAGATAGAGTCCGCCATCTACACTGCCATCAGAGAGCAGGCCTTCTTGCCGGTGGATGAGATCGAATCCTCGCTGCACCCGTCCCTCCTGGACTTCGTCCTCAACGAATTCCTGAAAGTGAACGACAACAACCGCTCACAGCTGCTTGTCACCACCCACTACGACCCGCTGCTGGACAGCCTGGACGTGAACGACCTCTTCGGCAAAGACTCCGTCTGGTTCACGGAGAAAAAGGAAGACGGCAACACCGAACTCTACCCACTGACCGACTTCAAGGGGCTGGGCAAACTGTCCTCCATCCGCAAATCCTACAAGAACGGCCAATTCGGCGCCGTTCCGGAAATCTACATCTAAGGACTATGGCAAGAATCAGAAAAGAACGCGAGCTGAAGCGCTCGCGCATCACGGTGATAGGAGAAGGCCTCACCGAGCGCTGGTACTTCGAGCATCTCCGCACGCTCAAAGGCTACCACTACGACTGCAAGCCAAGATTCTTCACCCACCAGTCCTACGAAGAGATGGGTAAGCTCATTGACTGGGTGCTCCAGGGCGGCGGCATCGCCGTATGCGTCTGCGACGCCGACATCACGAGGACAAACGAAGAGCGCAAGAAAGCCTTCCAGGCAATGAAGGCAAAATATGCCGGGAACAAGAACGTCCTAATCTGCGACAGCATGCCGTCCATCGAGTTCTGGTTTCTCATCCACTATGTGAACACGAGCAAATACTTCCAAGACTCAGATGCAGTCATCCAGATGCTGCACAGACATATCGCCAATTATGACAAATCCGGAGCCTTCCTCGAAAAGCAGCAGTGGGTCACCGAAATGAGCACAGACGAGAGGCAGACAGAAGCCTGCAACCGCGCCACTCTCCTCAGCCCGGACTCTGAGTCCTACTCAGAGATCCATCATGCCATCAAACTGTTCACAGACACAAAATGACGCAAATGGAAAACACAAGACTATACGTAGTTCGCGCAGAATACGCCGGAGATGTGAGCCTTCATATCTACTTCAGCCCCTTTATCCTTGCGCACCCGCATCCCCAGTACAACCGCTACATCGAGCCCAAGAACTTCAAGAAGTACTCCATCGAGCACGGCAATGTCGTCTGGGGAAAGAACTGGGATATGATGTTCCCGATCGAGCAACTGCATAAAGGCCACATTGCATAGCTATTACACTAATACACCTCCCGCAAAAATTAACGGAGCCAACTGACTCCGTCAAAATCTGGTCCCAGTGGGAGCTGCGCTTCGACGGAGTTCAACGACCGCCGCTCCGAGCCTGCGCCTCCAGAGCGGGCCGAGCCTGTCGAGGACGCACCCTGACAAATCCAAACGCCCGAGCCCAAACCCACGGCCCCCGAGCCTGTCGAGGGCGTCCCTACTCCCCCAAAACCTCCTCCGTCCCCGCCGGGTCATACCTCCCGTTCTTAAACTCAATAATCACAGAGCCGCTCTCCAGCGACTGACAGGTATGAAACTGCCCCACCGGCACATGACAATGCATAACCCCTGACTGCGGACTCAAGCGCCACCGGGCAACCTCCTCTCCCCCATCATCAAACAGCACCTCCTCCACGCAGCCCCGGATGCACACCACATCCTCGCTCGTATCTCGGTGCCGATGCGCCGGAATCACAGTCCCCGGCTCGAGAGCGTTCAGCATCCGCATGCTCCCGTCAGAGGAACTGTCGCGCAAATCAAAATGCATCCGCAACCTCTCGGAAGCCCGCGCCTGAGCCGACAGCCCATCCAGGAAAGCCTCATCCGAAACCATCATACCCTACGCAAGCTTAACCACTTCCGGCGCTCCCATC
The DNA here is from genome assembly GCA_963588685.1 of bacterium. Lineage (GTDB taxonomy): Bacteria > Bacteroidota > Bacteroidia > Bacteroidales > UBA932 > Cryptobacteroides. The sequence goes on along the minus strand of CAVAID010000081.1, from coordinate 2,694 downwards.
GAAGCCTCCTTCACGCAGACGATATGCCCAGCCAGGCTCTCCTCCGCCAGAATCGGATACACCCTCAACTTCTCCGCCCCGCTCTCCCTGATGATATCCGCCACGGCGCACTCCCCGCCACGGGCGGAAATGAAGCTCATAATCTTCTCTCTATCAATCTCTTTGTAATCCATATCCATTAAAATTCACTCTTCAATGAAACAATCTCAGGGGCCCCCATCGCACTCGACCTCAGCACCACCACATAGCCGTCCTGCTCCTCCTCAAACAGTATCGAATACACCCTCAGCCGCTCCGCACCGCTGTTCTCAATAATATCATCCACATGCACCTCCGCCTTTCCCTTCATATACTCCAGGATAGCCTTGCGGTCAATCTCCTTATAATTCACTTCCTCAATCTGACTGATATGCTCGTCCACTGCCATCATCTGCGGATCCGGCATCGGGAAATCAATATACGAATCCAGCCATCCCGTAATAGCCTTCCACCACGAAGTCCTGCCAAGGTGCGTCCTCACGCTGAAGCCGCTCAGCCGATGCATAAACTCCGTATGATTGCGTGCATGATAACTCAGCAGCGCATAAGTCCCCCACACGAAAAGCCCGGCACAAGCAATCACGATATACAGCTGCAAATCCAGCCCGGCACCCAAAGCCACACTCAGGCGCCAAATCCCCGTCACCAGCAGACTCAGCAGAATCTCAACCGTTGAAGTGATGAAATGACTCACGCCCACCTTGATGAACGCATGATGCAGGTGCGTCTTGTCCGGGTGGAACGGGCTCTGCTTGTGGTACACCCTCTGCGTCATCACCCTCAGCGTATCGAACACAGGCACCGACATCACCGCCAGCGCAAACGCAATCATATTGTAGCGCCCGGTACCCCCGAGTAACGGAGTCTCGCTATTCTTGCTCAGCAGACAAATCACAAACCAGGTAATCAGCACGCCCAGCACCATCGTCCCCGCATCGCCGATAAACATCCTAGACTTCGCCCCGAACACATTGTGCACATAGAACGGCACAATCGCCCCCACCATCGAAAACGCCAGAATCGCATTCGGCACATCGTGCGCATTGATGAAAGTAATCCCGAACAGCACGCAACTCGTGAAGCAAAGCCCGCTCGAAAGCCCGTTTACGCCGTCAATCATATTCACGGCATTGATGATGCCCACTCCGGCCACAACCGTCAGCGGCACTGCAATCCACCAGCTGAACTCCCCTATCCCCCACAGTCCGCGGAAAGTGTCGATGCACATACCGCTGGAGAATATAAGACAGAGAATCGTCCCGATTTCGATGGCGAAGCGCGAAGCCGGAGTCAGCCCCATAATATCATCCATCGCCCCAACATAGAGCATAATGCTCATAGCAGTAAACACCGGGAAGAGCCCCCTGTGCAGGTCGCCCGGGCAGCAAAGATGGCAGAACGCCGCCGCCAGGAGCATCCCCGCCAGCAGCCCGAAATACACCGCCAGGCCGCCCACCACCGGCACCGGCCTCTTCTGCAGCTTGCGCGCATCCGGATTGTCCGTCAACCCCTTCAGCACCGCAATCTTCAGAATCTTGAAATATATCCAATGCACCGCCGCCAGCGCGCCGAAGGCGCCGATAAGGATGGCAAATAGAACTGTATTATTCATAGTTGGGAAATTTTGTCTTTATTGTTGCAAATGCCTACACGCGCTTTTATATATATTTACAGGCTTACTTTTAATCACATCATCGCCCTCTTTCTTCAGTCGATTATTGATTTGAGGAATCTGATTTTGGAAAAGCTCTAAGAAATCTTTTGCCGTTTGGTTCCGGTCGCTCACATTTATAAATTTGTCGAATACCTTGGAGCAAGGGATATCCGGATTTTCGAACAGATTAACTGCGTAATCATTAAATGCTTCGACATTGATGCGCTTCCAATGCTTAAAGAAAATCGATAAAGTATATCCGCTATACCTAAACTGCTCATCAACCGTCAAATCCATGAACCTCTTAACCAATACCGGCAGCACATTGCTTCCAGCATAAGAGTCGATGCCTAAAACCGAATCAGCATGAACCAGGAAATGCATGCAATAGTTCAGTTCAGCATTTTTAAAGATGTACCCCAGTGTATCATCAAGCATCCCAGCATCACAGACTATCTTGGCTGCATAATCCTTGTCCTGCACTAGCATATATCCAGAAATGACCACTACCGGGACAAATACGGCAGCATCCTTACGCGCATATGCATCAAACGGCAGTCCCTTGGCAAGTTTGCACACAGAGAGCGATTTGGCCATAATCGAAGCGGTCTTGCACTGTTCGGTACCATACTCACTTTTGCGGATCACATACAGCACCGCCCTTTCCATCTCGGAGACAGAGAATGAGTCGACCCACTCGTCAAGCTGTCGCGCGACATCCTCAACACTCAAGTCTCTATAACGCTCCACGAACAAATTCAAATCCTTGTCCGGAATCACCTCCGACGGCACCGTCAGCGTAAAGTACTTCGCGAAATAGACTCTCGTCCGCAGACGCTTCTTGTCAAGGTCATTCTGGCATTCATACTTATTGCCTTCAAACAGCTCATCTAAAGCATCAGCTATCACTTGCTTCAACCTGCTTTCAAACCCCTGCATCACGGCTTCTTTTGCCGCTTTATACCGCTTTTCAGTTTCAGCCAGAGCGGCTTCTTTATCCC
>CAVAID010000080.1:0-7372 GCA_963588685.1 bacterium | reverse complement strand
GTGGTCAAACGTGTACAGTCACTAAACATATTCTGATAACAAGATGATGCCAATTTTGTAGCCGGTAATACGGGCGCAGTGGTCAAACTTGTACAGTCACTAAACATATTCTTATAACAAGATGATGTCAATTTTGTAGCCGGTAATTCCGGAGCATCAGTCAAACTTGCGCATCCTTCAAACATGGAACTATAGCAGTACAGTGCCAATGTCATCGCAGACAGTTTAAGATTGGCAGCCTCTGTCAGATTCTCATTATTATCGAAGAGTCTATAAAAGGCATATGTGGGCACAGCGGCAGCCGTTAATGTAATATCCAACAGCGACATAATATTGCCGGATGCATTTATGTTTCCTGTGCCAGTTGCATTGATACTATAATATGAACTTGATCCCGTAGAGAACTTCGCATTCCCACTCTCTCCGGCGCGGAACTGCAGGGCGTCGCCGTCGGCAAGGGCGATGGCATCGCCTATGGTATATGCGGCCCAGTCATCGCTGTTCTTTCTGTATTCAAGGGTAATATCTGCTGGAGTACCTTTCTTTACAAACGAAACCGAAGTCTCTCCGACAGAGGTGATGGTGAACGGTTCTTTGAGATAATCTATCTCTCCGGATTCGTCGCCGACATACTCCACCGCCGGCATTCTGAGAAGGCTTGAGCGGACGATGGTGTGTGATTTGACGGTCTTGATTTCCATCTGCTTGCCGTCGGTATCCTTGACGGTGACGGTGAAACCGGAGGCCATTGTCATAGGAGGAAGGGCGATGATGAAGGATGTCGCTGTTTCGGAGTCGAGCTGCACGCCTGTGCCGCAGTCGAGGGCCACTGAAGTAGCAGACGCATCGGTCAGTGCGATGGCGGGGACATCCGCGTCGGAAACCGTTACGGAAGCTGCACCGCAGAGTTTCTCATTGCTGTTCCCTTTGACGCTGATGGACGCGATGCTGGCGGTGCCCTTCAGTTGAAGCTTCAGACCGCCGAGAACGTTCTTGAACTTGAGATTCTTCTCGCTCTCAGAAGCCGTTACTGCGGCCATAGGGAAAGCTCCATTTGCAAAGCTGGCCTCAGCATAGCATTGAGTGGAAGGCAGCACGATGTCGCTTATTACATAGTTCGTTTCATTCTTAACGATTGAGATTCCTGACGCATACGGATAATAGGCTACATTGTTGTCAATCTCGCTTCCGGCCACGAATCCGGACGAAGCGACCTTGTCCAGGCTTGCCGATGTCTTGCCGTCCGAATCGTCCGTTACCTGATACTGTTCGTTGACGGTATTGCCGGCAAAGATGCTCACCTTGTCTCCTTTCGTCCAGAGGACATTGCCGTGCTCATCCAGAGAAGTCTTGGTGAGCCCTCCGGAATAGTTGTCTTCGATGCTGGCTGTGAACCGGCTAGTTTCCAATGTGCTGATGTTCAGTTTCTCCTCCTGGCAGGAACAGACAGCCAAAGTGGCCAAAAGAAAAAGTGTTGTTCTTTTCATAATTGATTCCTCCTTTTTACCATTCTCCTGTTATTTCATTCACATTTTCATTGTCCGCCTCGCCTTCGCTGCTGGTGCACAGAGTCTTTTCCATCGGCAGCTGAATTTCTTCTGCGCTTGGTTGAGCATAAAAGCTCTTGATTGTTTTTGTGTTTGTTTTATTAGTCATATGCTATAACATTTGATTTAATTTATTGCGGTTGCGGTAAGAACTACACGCAAAAAGGGGTATTGGCACGATATGCCAATACCCCTATACTTATGAATACGTATCTAACTTATTGGTATCTAATAATTTACCCCCCCCAGAAGATTCTATTCAGGGTTGGACGGTGCGCGTCAGTATAAGATTCCGGAAAAAACATTACTGTATCTTGGTCATTTTGACAAAGGTACACAAAATTTTCCAAACATTACTCCTTGTGTCGAATTATTCGATTGACGGATTCTGCTTTCCGTCTATGTCTTTTTCAAAATCCAAGAGGCCGATATCGTTCAGCCGGTCGAAGTCGGACTGGAACAGTCGGTCCTGGATTATCCTGTATTTCTCAAACTCGCTTTCTGCGAATTCCTTGGCGAACTCCGCGGAGACATTGCCCGCGCCGTCCAGGACTTTGTCGCCTCCGGCTTCAAGTATCGTGTCAATGCGGCCTGCCCAGTCTTCCATCGTCATCGGGATATGCCTTCTAGCCATACGCTCGGCCATATCCAGGACTGCGTTCACAAGGCGGGACATATCCTCCAGTTCGACAGTCTTCAGATAGTTTTTAGCCACGGAAACATCTGACTTCACGATTTTACCGTCCGGAGCGTTCTCCCAGGTTGTGAGGCCCATATGTTCTTTCCCGGAGTCTGCCCGTTCCACTATCAGCTCCGCTGCCGTGTGGCCGTGGACGGCGTAATGAATCTTGTTCTGCATCTTGCCGTAGAACAGGCGGGTGGTCGGAGCGTCGTTGTTATAGTCGACGGATGTGGCGTATATGTCCGTAAGTTTCTGGTAAAATCTGCGCTCGCTGAGACGGATCTCCCTGATTTCTTCAAGCAGGTGCTCGAAATAGTCTTCCCCGAGGAACGCCCCGTTTTCCATTCTCTTTCTGTCCACGACATATCCACGAATGGTGAACTGTCTCAAGACTCCCGTGCACCATTGCCTAAACTGTGTGGCACGGATGGAATTGACCCTGTAGCCGACTGAGATTATCGCATCGAGATTATAGAACTCGGTCTTGCGGCGGACATCCCTTGTCCCTTCGGATTGAACTATTTCCAAAATGGAAACAGTTGCCTCCCGTTTCAGTTCGCCTTCCGAATAGATATTCGCAAGATGCTTGTTTATGGCCGGGATACCGACATCAAACAGCAACGCCATAGCTTTCTGGCTAGCCCAGATGGTTTCATCTTTATAAAGTACCTGAATTCCGTCCTCCTTCCCCTCTGCGATAAAAGTGAGGAATTCAGCCGTACTGTTGCGGACCAACATATTCTTCTCCATAATCGATCTGATTCTATAGCCCACAAGGGCCCTCGCCGTCCTACCTCACGACCTGGGTAAACTCGGCGATGGAGCCTTCCGCCTTGCCTTTGAGGACATAGATGCTCTGGGTTGCGGGCTTGCCGTCGAAGCCGGTGGCCCGGGTCTCGAAGATATACTCGGTGGCATCGCCCTTGTCCCGGGAAGCCACGCTTACAGGCGTGCCCAGAGGCATCGGGTAGTCGCCGCAGGCCTCATCGAAGATGGAACGCTCCGCTTCGTCAAGCGGCTTGCTCTCAGAGAATGCAGGCCACTGCGGAACTCCGTTCTTAGGCGCGGCTATGCGGGCGAGGAAGCGGTTCAATTCCGCGTCAGCCTTGTCGAGCCTGGCGTTCCTGACCCCATACCAGTCATCTATATGGGCGTCCGGCTGGAGCAGCTTCATCTGCTCTGCGGCCGTGTTGCCGCCGCTGCCGAAGGTGCAGAACGGATAGACCGTCTTGTCCTTGAGGCTGTAAGTCTTGAGGAAGGTTTCCACCGGCCCGGCGCAGCGCCCGTACCATACCGGAGTGCCGACATAGACGGTGTCGTATTTGCTGAAATCAATGTCGAGAGGCTCTATCTCGCGGGAAATCCCCTGCGCCATCTCCTTCTGGAAAGCCTCGTTGATTGCATCGAACTCCGTGCCGTAGGACTCGACCGGAACTATCGCCGCGATGTCCGCCCCGGTTTTCTCCTGAATAAGTTTCGCGACGGTCTCCGTTGCCCCGGTAGCCGAGTAATACACCACAATTGAATGGCTCTGCTGCCCGGAAGAGCATCCGCAGAGCGCTGCCGCCCCGATGATTGACGCCATAACCAAATTATTGATTTTCATATTGATGAATAATTAGAATATAGGGAATGGGCGCAATTGCGCATTGGCGCTTGAGAGGGCCGCCAGCAGAAGGATGAGGGAAAGCAATACTTTTTTCATACAATTATATTTTTACTAACCTGCGAAAGTTAGCGGGAATAATCCGGATTTCCAAACACCCTGCAGCCGTGCCGCCGGGCGGATTGAAACTTTCGGGCAGCAAATCCGGGGAAAAATGACGGAAATTGCTTAAGTTTGCAAGATTGAAACAATTGACACGACAGGATGGAAAGTTACGGATTTCTCAGAGTGGCGGCGGCGATGCCGAAAGTCAGTGTGGCGGCCCCTCATGCCAACGGACAGGAAACAATCAGGATGGCGGCGGAACTCGGCGCGCAGGGCGCTTCGGTAATAGTCTTCCCGGAGCTCAGCGTGACCGGATACACCTGCGCCGACCTCTTCGGACAGCGCTCGCTTATCGAGGGGGCTGAAACCGCCGCGAAGGAAATCCTCGCCGGGACCGCGTCTCTTGGCTCCCTGCTGGCATTCGGCGTGCCTCTCGAATACCGCGGGAGGCTCTTCAACTGCGCCGTTATCGCCCGCGGAGGCCGGATTCTCGGCATAGTACCGAAAACCTACCTCGCCGGCAACGGAGAATTCTACGAGCCGAGATGGTTCGAGTCCGCAAGGGTTCTGCCAGATGAAGGGGTAATGATCGATTATGCCGGGCAGAACGGCGTGCGCCTCGGCTGCCGGCAGCTCTTCCGGCTCGGCAAGACGCTCATCGGCGTGGAAATCTGCCAGGACCTCTGGGCCCCTGTGCCCGCCTGCACCTGGGCGGCACTTGCCGGTGCGCAGCTCATACTCAACCTCTCCGCAAGCAACGAGGTGCTGATAAAGCACGAATACCGCCGGCAGCTCGTATCCTCCACATCGTCAAGGCTTTTCGCGGCGTATATATATTGTTCCTGCGGCTACGGCGAATCCACCCAGGACCTTGTATGGGCCGGTTCATCGCTGATCTGCGAGAACGGCGGCGTGCTCGCGGAGAGCGTGCGCTACAGCCGGGAATCCTCCGCCATCGTCGCCGATGTCGATATTGAGAAAATGGACACCCTCCGCGCCAAGGAACATTCCTACCGCTTCGAGGGACAGAACCCTGAATACATAATCGCCGAAGCGGGAGAACCGCTCGACACCGATTTCAACTCCAAGCTGCTCAGGCACATAGAGCCGCATCCGTTCGTCCCGCAGGGCGACACCGAAGCACTCGGCGAACGCTGCCGGGAGATACTCTCCGCGCAGGTTGCCGGACTTACCACCAGAATGGAGCACATACGCTGCCGCAAGGCGGTGATTGGCATTTCCGGCGGACTCGACTCCACGCTTGCGCTGATGGTTACTGTCCTCGCCTTCGATGCTATGGGGCTCGACCGCAAGGGTATCGTCTGCGTCACGATGCCGGGCTTCGGCACCACCGACAGGACGCACAACAACTCCCTGTCACTGATGAACTTGCTGGGCGTCACGGCAAGGGAAATCTCCATAGTTCCCGCTACCCGCCAGCATTTCGCGGACATCGGCCACGACGAGAGCGTGCACGACCTTACATATGAGAACTGCCAGGCCCGCGAGAGGACTCAGATCCTGATGGATGTGGCAGGCAAGGAGGGCGGCATCGTCATCGGCACGGGCGACCTCTCCGAACTCGCCCTCGGCTGGTGTACCTACAACGGCGACCATATGTCGATGTATGCGGTCAATGTCAGCGTGCCCAAGACCCTTGTCAAGACCCTTGTAATCTGGGGCGCGGACAACAGGTTCAACGGCTCGGAAGAAGTGCGCAAAGTGCTTCTGGATGTGGCGGATACGCCCATCAGCCCAGAGCTTATCCCTGCAGACGAGCAGGGCAACATCAAGCAGAAGACCGAAGACCTCGTGGGCCCTTACGAGCTGCACGACTTCTTCCTTTACAACTTCTTCCGCTTCGGTTACAGCGCGGAGAAGCTGCTCTTCATCGCTCGGAAAGCCTTCGAGGGCACTTACGACGAGCAGACGATACACCACTGGCTCTCAACCTTCCTGCGCCGCTTCTTTACCCAGCAGTTCAAGCGCTCCTGCATCCCCGACGGCCCGAAGGTAGGCTCCGTCTCCCTCTCGCCCCGCGGCGACTGGAGGATGCCGTCCGACATCGAGAGCCCTTGGGGGCTATAGGACATTATCCGACAGGTATGCCTGGCTGGAAGGTCTGTCGTAGCCGTCAACGGAGATGTCCGTGAAACGAATCAGCACCATATCGAGTGCCGATTCGAGTTTGCAGATGGTCTCCAGCGTTAGATTCTCCTCACCTTTAAGCAGCAGGGATACATATTGCTGCGAACAGTTCATCTTCTCCGCCAGAGCGGCTTGCGTGACATTCATTGTGCGCATTCTCGCTCTGACTGCGATGGCTATCTGTTTGGAATATCTCATCCACTCCCAGCTGTCCCTGTACCGTTCCGCACTCTCCCTCCACGCCGACGGTTTGCCGCTATCGTTCTGCCTGACTATGTCGATTGCTTTAACCATATTATATTATGATAATAATTCAGTCATTCCTTCAAGGTCGCACGCTCCCTGCTCAATCAGAAATGACCTGACTTTTTCAAGTTTGACAAGTTCTTCCATTGTATGCTCTCTCTCCTGCATTGTCCGAGTCAGTTTAATCGCTCCTCCGGTAATCAGATAGGTGTGCGCTTCTAGTTTGATCGCATACAGACGGAGCCACGATGCATGTCCAAGACCGAATCCTTTCGCCTTCTCCTTTCCCAGCAACATCTCTGACATTCTGTTGTTGTTGAGTGGGCGGAATATGGTGTCTAGGTCAATATCAGCGTCAAATCCAAGTATAAGACTCTGTAACTGCACTGCGTCATCAAGGGTGTCACGAATTGCTCTTTCCATGCTTGTTATACGGAAAGAATTGCGGAGATCATCCTTATTCTTCATGAAAAAAGCCTCCAGCCAATCCAAATCCATCCAATTCCGGAATGTGCAGTATAGAATATTGTCTTCCATCCCGTCATACCTGACAGCCCACAAAAGCCCATCTTCACTTATCCTGTCAAACTTCATGGCACAAATATATGTACAAGTTTTGAATTGTACAAGCTTTTACTTGTATTGTTTGTGATATTAGACCTTAACTTTGGAATCCTTAGTGAGGATGAAAAAAATAAGTTGGTGTAGTTTGTAAAGGAATTTTGAGGTCACCTGCAAACTTCCGTGTGGCATTAATTGGCACATTTTTCAAATCGAGGCAACGGAAATGCTGTCTCAGGGCCTTGTGGATGGGGGTCTTGTTGCCTGCCTCTGCTTGAAGTCGGGCGAGACAACAGGCATCGGCTCTGCAGGCCTCTCTACGCTAGCCACCCGTTCCCTTGATTTGAAAATCCGGACGGGTGAAGTTATTGTCGGTGAGAATCGGTGCAGCCAAGCGGTCCGGAGGTGTTGCCCCGGGAGGATTTTGTTGCTCTCGGGACAACTCTCCGGCCGCGCAGGCCACTTTAGTCTTCGGCG
>CAVAID010000079.1:0-7510 GCA_963588685.1 bacterium | reverse complement strand
GTGGCACGGAGGGAACTCCACGACCGCAGACGAGATTGAAGCCACGGAGACGAAGCCCAGGCCGCCGACCACATTGCTCGGGATGGTAGTAGGCTCGATGAGCGGATTGGTCTCATAGCCGAAAGTCTCGCAGGAATTGATGGCCCTGAAATAGGTATAGGCATCAAACGAAATCGACTGCAGATGCACCCGCGCCGAAGGACTGACATCCGCCTCATACGAAGAATAGCACTTGCCCACATACTCCGGCGCATCATACCTCCAGAATTCCATTCCCGGATAATACGGCACGAAATCCAGGCTGTCCACCTCGAACTTCACTTCCGCCTCGGAATCCGTAAACCTCTCGTCAGTAAAGATGCGGGTGGTATTGTGCGGGTTGAACAGATTCAGCAGCTCCTCCGCCCCGTCATAACTGCCGGTCGAGGAATCAGGGAGATAGTCGTCGAGCAGTATCTTGTCGGAGCCTATGTCGAAGCGCAGCTGCGAAACCTCGCGGTAGGTGCTGTCCGGACGGGAGTAAATCGTCCTTTCCGGATACTCGTAGAAATGCGCCGCAAACTCAAAATCCCTCTCCAGGGTAAGTCTGTACCAGTTCTTCTCCCCCGCCACATCCCTGATGCCGAGCACGAACTGAAGGAGTCGGCCGCTGCCGTAACTGTAGTCGGAGACCTCAGCATTAACGCGGCGAAGCGTATCCACGGACACGATCTCAGCCCTCTGCGGCACCTCCACCTCGGCACAGGCGGTATAGCCCCTGTAGGAAGCGTCAATCCGCACCGCATCGCCCGGCTTCATGGCCGCATCAAAAAAATAGGTCGTGGCGAGACTGCCGCTGTCAGAGTCCAGGGCGCGCTGCGTGGAGCCGCCCACCGTAAGGGTCACCGCAGCCCCGGAAGGAGCTACGATGTCCGAACCGTCATAAAACGAGAGAAAGACCTTGTGGACATCCTCGTCCGTATCCATCATCGCATTGAGTATCAAGTAGCTGCCGGCATCGGGGACCTCGATCTCCATCCGGTTGACGCAGGCCGTAAGTGCAGCGGCGAATAAAATCACAACAGACAATCTTTTCATAGCGCTCAGAAATTAAAGGTATAACCGACTGACGGAATGATAGGAGGTATCGTAACCTTCTGCAGGTAATAATTGCTCTTCCCGTCCACATACTCCGAATCCAGATACACGAAGTTGGGATTCATATAGTTGTAGGCGTTATAGACGCTGAAGTTCCAGACGCTCTCGCCGTGGCGCGTCGGATGGTGCAGGTTGACCCCGATATTGAGCCTGTGGCTCGGCGGGAGGCGGTAGTTGTTGCGGGAAGTCACATAATCCGCTTCCTGGATATATCCGCCGTCCGGCTTGAGCACGGCGGTCTTCTGCATCGCGAGGGTCGTGGCGTTGCCGCTGGCGAACGACCACACTGCATTGATGTCCCAGCGCTTTGAGAATACATGGTTGACGCAGATGTTGATGTTGTGCCTGCGGTCATATTTGTACGGGAACTTGCGGCCCAGATTGATCGTGCCGTCCGGGAACCAGCGGTCGCTCTTGGCGATGGTGTAGGCTATCCAGCCCGTCGTGCTGCCGGAGGTCTTCTGCACGAAGAATTCCAGTCCTATCGCGCGCCCGCGGCCCATCGCGACGGTATTTTCCCAGCCGGCGGTATTGCCGACCGAGAAGGTGCCGTCCTTGTATTCGAGGATGTTGCGCATCTCCTTCCAGTATCCTTCGACAGAGAATTCCCAGCCTTCCAGACCCGAATAATACCCGCCAAGGGTGAACTGGTCGGAATATACCGGCTTGATGTCCTTGGTAATCGGTACCCAGAGGTCCATAGGGAGCGAAAGCTGCGAAGCGGAGAGCAGATGCACATACTGCGCCATCCTCGCATAGCCGGCCTTGACCGAAATGTCGTAAGGCAGGGAGAGTTTGGCGGAGAGGCGCGGCTGGAACGCGAGATAGCTCCTGCCCTCCACCGCGAAGAGCGAGAGCCGCGCCCCCGGATTGACGGTGAGGTGCTCGCTGAGCATAATGTCGTCCTCGCCATAGACGGAGAGGTCGTGCCCGTAATAAGGCTTCTGGCTGGTAAAGCGGAGGGTGGTGTCGAGCAGCTCCTCCTCGCCGTTGACTTCATAGCTCTGCGAGCTGATGGTCTCAGGGATGAAGGAGTGGAAGATGTATTCGGCCCCGAATTTCACCAGATGCCGCGGGGAAGGGTTGTAGTCGAAGTCCATCTTTGCACTGAGGTCGCGGATGCCGGAGCGGTAGTCGGTCCCGTAGCGGTTGGTGTACTTGATGCCGTCGTCATAGCCGTCCGTGTGGGATGAGCCCGCGATGACTGAACTGTAGCTGTTCCAGGCCACGGTGGTATTGGAGAAGAGGCGGTGGTTGAAGACATGGTTCCACCTCAGGTTCACCAGGGCATTGCCCCAGCTGATGCGGGACTCGTCATTGGAGTGGTAGTTGCGGACGGCATAGGTGTCGCCGTACTCGATTTCGGTGGTGTAGTCGCCCTCCTGCTTGTATTTCAGATTGTCAGCTCCCAGATATGCCCCCAGGTAGAGCCTGTCCTTCTCCCCCACCCTCCAGGTCAGTTTGCCGTTGAGGTCATAGAAGTAGTAGTTGGCATAGTTCTCCTTGAGCGCGAGCTTCATTATCGGGGCGAGCACACCGGTGTGCATCCCCCTGGCGCTGAAGCTGTAGCTGAGTCTGTCCCTGATTATCGGCCCCTCGATGTGCAGCTTGTCGCTGACGACGCTAAGGCCTACACTGCCGTGGGTCTCCTTCATATTGCCGTCGTTGGTGCGGATGTCGATGATGCTGGACACCCTGCCGCCGTAGCGTGCCGGAAAGGAGCCCTTGTAGAGGGTCACCTTCTTGACCGCTTCGGGCTGGAATACCGAGAAGAGGCCGAGCATGTGGTCCACATTGTAGATGGACACGCCGTCGAGAAGGATGAGGTTCTCGTCCGGCCCGCCGCCGCGCACATACAGGCCCGCGAAACCTTCATTGCCGCCCTGCACGCCCGGGAGGAGCTGCAGCGACTTGAGCACATCGTGCTCGCCGAGCAGCGCCGGAGCGTTGCGGATATGCTCCAGAGGCACGTCAATGGCCCCGAGGTAGCTGGATTTGATGCCGGCATCCCTGCGCGCCGTGACCACCGAGCCCTCCAGTTCCATGGAAGGAGTCAGGGTCACGTTGATGACGGTGTCCCGGGTAAACGGGACCTCGACAACGAGGGTCTCGTAGCCGACGTAAGAATATGAGAGTGAAATCTTTTCGCGCCTTCCGACCGTAGCGGAAGAGAGCGTGAGCGAATAGAATCCGTAGTTGTTGGTGGCGGCGCCGGTCAGCACCTGAGCCTCCTCAAACACCACGCCCGCCCCGATCAGGGTCTCCCCGGTGACGGAGTCGTGGACATGGCCGCTGACCGTAATCCTTGCCGGAGCGGCCGAGAGCACCACAGGCAGCGCAAGCGCAAGCAGTATCAGAAGTTTCTTCATAGCGGCAAAGATAAGTAAAATTACTTACCCCGCATAGGAGTGCATGCCGCCCAGGAAGAAATTGACTCCGAAATAAGTCACGAGCACAGCGATGAAGGCGAGTACCGTGAAGATGTGGAATGCCTTCGGAGAGCTTAGCCGAGGGAGGCTGGAAGTATGTATGCCTGCAGCGTAAATCATCAGCGTGATGAGTGCCCAGGTCTCCTTCGGGTCCCAGCTCCAATAGGTACCCCACGAAACATTGGCCCAGATGGCCCCCGCAAAGATGCCGAGTGCAAGGAAGAATACTCCCGGAAGGATCAGGGCGTGGGAGAGGTCAGCCATACGGGAGACCATATCCAGCCTGCGCGCGTCCGGCTTGCCGGCGGAGAGGGCCAGGGCAGCGGTTCCGTTGAGCATCATCAGGGCGAAAAGCGTGTAGGAGAGCATCACGAGCGAGACGTGGATGCTGAGCAGCGGCGAGGAGAGCACCGGCACGAGCTGGGTCACCGCAGGGTTGGCGCTGCCCATCCCGGACACCGCCATCGCAAGTCCGCCGACGATAAGGGAGAACGGCCTCAGCACCGGAATCCTGCCTCCGAGCACAAGACCCAGCAGCAGAGCTGTCCAGGCTATCGCCATCATCGTCTCGGGACCGTTGGAGAGCGGAATATGCGCTGCTGCAATCCAATTGGTCGCCACCATAGCGCTGAGATAGAGGAACATCAGCGCGCAAACCAGGAGCGCACCTCCCCTGACCCGGACATCGGGCGCGGAGCCCTTGAGCGAGGCCGCAAATACCAGGGCGAGCAGCAATACTCCCGCGAGAAGGCTTATGCCAGCCATCGGGAAGAGAGGCGGGAAGGAGTTGTAGAGCCGCTCCGCGGAAATCCTGAAGTCGGAAGGAAGCTCATCCCCGGCCACCTTGCGCTGGTACTGGCGAATCTTGGCGAGGTCATCGGAGAGCTGAGCGTATTCCCCGTTCATCACGAGTTCGAAGATATAGTCCCAGGATTTTCGGATAAAGAGCCACTGTTCGCTTGGAATCCCCTCCGGCAGATTGTCGCCCTGCGCATACCACTGAACAACCCCGAGCGAATCGGCGACGGGGTAGAGCTTAAGCAGGTCGCCACTGTATAAAGAATTGACGGTGCGGGACTTGTCGGCAGCATCGGAAGCATTGCGGCGGGCGTGCTGAGGCTGGGATTTCCAGCTTGAGTGGTAGAACATCCATCCGGTCAGCACCTGCTCATCACTGTAGCCCTGCACCCCGAAACTGCCGTATAGCTTGGTGGTAAAGTCCTTCGCCACAGTCTGCAGCGGGCAGACACGGCCCTGGTAGCAGACATAGAGCTCGCCGAACTCCTCAGCGACATCGCGAGGCAGGGTCTTGGGGGCAGCGGAGGCACCGAGAGCGAAGATGCAGACGGCGGCGGCAATGGCGAATGCCTTACGGAACAACTGACGGAAGTGCCTGTCAGTTAGGCAGTAAAGCAATATGGAAAAGAGCAGCAGGGCGTAGCCGCAGTAGCTGACTCCAGTCCCCCAGGGGTCGTGCGACACGGAGAAGCTCGCACCCTGCGAGTCGCTGTCATAGCCGGCCTGATAGACGCGGTAGCCGCTCCGGGAAAGGATATGGTTCATGCTTATGGTCGCCTGTCCGCAGCCGGCGGCGTCCGTGACTGAGACGCGCGAACTGTAGTCCGACGGCAGGACATTGCCGGAATAATATGAGACTTCGAAATCGTCGAGCCGCAGAGTAAACGGCAGCGCAGCCTGCTTCCCGTCAGAGAGTTCGAAAGCGGCAGTCTCCTCCCCTGTCCTGAGGTGAACGGTACCCTTCTCGGCGAAGAGCCGGGTAAGCAGCCCGCCTGCGAGTATCACCACGAAGGAGCAGTGCAGCAGGAAGGTCGCCGGACGGCGGTAGAGCCGCGAGCGCATGGCATAGCAGCAGGCGCTGAGGGCGGCAAGGGTCCAGAGGGCCACAAACCACCAGCTGCCGTATATCAGGCTATGAGCCTGAGCCGTGCCGCAGAGCTTCTCGACGACGGTGGCGGCGACAAGCGAGAGCACGACCAGGCCGCATAGACCTAATGTAGTGTATTTAAGAGCTTTAGATTGCATTGATAAACTTTACGACAGCCTCGCGGTCAGATGCGGACAGAGCCCTGAACTTCTCGACAGATTCGCGCGCGTCGCTCTGGGCGGAACCGTGCCACATAATGGCCTCGATCACTGTCCTGGCGCGGCAGTCATGCAGTCTGTCAACTCCACCGCTCACGACCTCGCTGAGTCCGCGACCCCAGAGAGGGGTGGTGCGGCACCAGCCGGTGCGGATGTCGTTCTTCATATAGAGCCTGTGCTGAACCATATCCGTGTATGGCCAGATGGTCTGATGAGGGTAGCGCGGCAGACGGGAGTCGCCGTCCTCGAAGAATCCGTTAGGGTCGGTGAAGTTATCGTCGCCGGTGGTCCAGCTTGGCCTGTGGCAGTACTGGCAGCCTATCTCGGAGAAGAGGGCCTTACCCCTCTGCACATCGGCGTCGTCGAGGTCGCGGGCTGCCGGCACGGCGAGTCCGCGGTGCCAGATCATGAAGTCGGTGTATTCGCTGTCGCTCATCTCCGGCTCCAGATCCTTGGCAGTGAGGTAGTTGTAGATATCCTTCTCCACATCGCCGGTCTTGTTCTCCTCAGGGAAGTATTTGTAGAACTCGGCCTGCACATCCGGGTCCTGGGAGGCCACGCGCGCATAGGTGGTGGTCATATAGTTGTAGCGGCGGTCACTGCGGGTCACGTTGGTGATGTTCCAGATGGCGTTGGCGCCGGCCGCATCCTGCAAAGGTCCGCGGGAGAGCGCGTAGGTATAGCGGAGAGGATGACCGGTCTTGCCGTAGGTCTTGACCCACTCGCCGTTTGCAAAGATGCTCGGATTGAGCTGAGCTCCGGCCTTCTCCTCGGAGGCGTACTGCGCCTTGAGGTCCTCGTCGGTGATGGCGTCGAGCAGGCCCACTCCATAGACTCCGATGGTGGATTCCAGCCTTACGCGCACATTCTCATAAGGCACGGTGGTGGTGACGCTGTTCTTCGTCACCTCGAGCGGCACATAGTAGGCATCCTCAGGGATGACGACTTCAGGGTAGATGAGGCTGTAGCTGGTCCCGTCAGGGAACTTGTTGCCCCATTCATCGGTATATTCGAGCCAGTTGATCTGTATCTTGCTCTCGTCGAGCGGCGCCTTGAACGGCTCCACCGCGAGGGTCTGCGGCATACCGGTCAGGGAACTGAGGTAAGTATCTGTGTCGTCGGTGATTACGAGAAGGTAGCCGTTACCCATATTGTCGGCCTTGTAGCTGGTCTGGCGCTTGCCGTGACCGTAGTTCGGGTGGCAGTAGAGGCAGCCGCGGCGGACCATCAGAGGCCCGAGGCCGTGGAAGGCGCCTTCCTTGTTCTGATTGTAGTCCCTCTCGAAGAGCTGCTCGCCGTTCTTGAAGGCCTGGATCATCCCCTCGCTCTCGACCACCGGGGTCGGCTGCTCATAGGCGGATGAACTCTGGTTGAACGCAGTTCCCAGCTTGCCGCCGGCATACCACTCATCGCTGAGAGGCTGTGGGTCAGGAGTTTCCTTTCCTTCGCGGGAGCAGGCGGCAAGCGTAAGGGCTGCGGCCGTGATAACAATATAATAATATGGCTTGTACATTTTGTTATTCATTTACGAGTACCTTCCTTGCGGCTTCGAGGGCGTCATTGAGATCGTTGCAGGCCTCGATGGCAAGCTTGACCTTAGGATCTGAATAGTTCTTGACGAACGGCCTCGGCATCTCGTCGATTGCGGCGAGGCAGGTGGCTATGGCATCGATGACATCCTGGTCGGCCTGCTCGTCGGCCTCCCTCACGAAAGCGCTGACTGAATGGCCATTAGGAGCCTCAGCACCAAGTTTGCCGAAGTAGGCGTTGCGGATGCTGACCACATTGTCGTAGAAGTCGGTGATGGAGTTCCAGGAGTGAGGTGACTCGATATAGTTGAC
>CAVAID010000078.1:0-7929 GCA_963588685.1 bacterium | reverse complement strand
GGTGGAGACTGGACTTTTATCAAGGCCAACATCGCTGACAAAGAGGCAATTGAAAAGGCCTTTACGGAATATAAACCCTCGGTGGTCGTGAATCTCGCCGCTCAGGCTGGTGTCCGTTATTCCATCACCAACCCGGACGCCTACATCGAGAGCAATATCATAGGCTTTTACAATATCCTTGAAGCCTGCCGCCATCACGAAGTGGAGCATCTCGTCTATGCCAGTTCATCCTCTGTTTACGGTAGCAATAAAAAGGTTCCGTATTCGACAGATGACAAGGTAGACAACCCAGTAAGCCTTTATGCCGCCACCAAGAAGAGCAACGAACTTCTCGCCCACGCCTACAGCAAACTCTACAACATTCCGTCCACAGGCTTGAGGTTCTTCACGGTTTATGGTCCGGCAGGTCGTCCGGATATGGCATACTTCGGCTTCACAAACAAGCTTGTAAAAGGCGAGAAAATCAAAATCTTCAACTACGGTAACTGTAAACGAGATTTCACTTACATCGATGACATTGTAGAGGGCGTAGTCCGCGTGATGCAACACGCTCCAGAAAAACAAACCGGGGAGGATGGGTTGCCTGTTCCGCCATACAAGGTCTATAACATAGGCAACAACCACCCCGAAAACCTTTTTGAATTCGTTGATATTCTCCAGCAGGAACTTGTTCGCGCGAGAGTCCTTCCTCAAGACTACGACTTTGATGCGCATAAAGAACTCGTGCCGATGCAGCCGGGAGATGTGCCTGTGACATATGCTGACACCACTCCGCTCGAGGAAGATTTCGAATTTAAGCCAGGCACTCCACTTAAAGTTGGACTGAGAAAATTTGTGGAATGGTTCGCACTGTACACAAAAAAAGAATAAGCTGCATATTCCTTATCATCTACTTTCCTTCCGATGCAGAATAAGTCAGGGATTAGACACTAGCATACCATCCCTTCAAATCAATGTCCTCACATTTACAGCCCATCGATATGTCTAAAATTTGTTGTATTTTTAATCTTGGTCCCTTATATCGGTGGCCGATATATTCACTGATGGCGAAGGAACTATCCTGTGACTTTTATTTAGGAGATAAAACATTTACTCCTATTAAAATATTCGACTATCATAATTTAGATGGCTTTAGAGGATACCTACAATTCAAAAAAAGAAAACACTTTTATTCTCTTAAAGGCGCTCTTCGGCCGATTTTCAACAGAAATTATAAGACCTATATTGTTACGGGAGATAGGGCTTGTCTTGAAATATGGGTCTTATTATTCTGGGCTATTTTTACGAAGAAAAAAGTATGTTTATGGTGTCATGGATGGCATTCTGATTGCTCAAAAAGAGCATCTATTCTTAATACATTATTTTACCGTTTAGCAGACCATATATTACTTTATGGGAATGATTCTATGAATTATATGTTAAAGCATGGTTTTCCCGCGAGCAAAATGACCTGCATATATAATTCTTTGAATTATGACGAGCAATTGGAATACAGAAAGCATACGGTTCCTTCAAATATTTTCCGTGAACATTTCCGGAATGACAATCCTAATTTATTTTATATAGGTAGACTTCAAAATAGGAAACGGCTTGACATCGTGATTAAAGCAATGCACTATTTGGCCGATATGGGTATTGCGACTAATTTTACTTATGTTGGAGAACGTTCGGATAAAATTGATATAGATAATATTATTCATTTTTATCATTTGGAGGCCGTTACTTGGGAATTCGGGCCATTATATGAAGAAAGGACTAAAGCGGAGTTAATGGCTAGTGCTGATATCTGTGTCTCTCCTGGCAATATAGGTTTAACAGCAATGGATTCTTTAATGTATGGTTTACCAATTATAACAAATGATGATTTTAGTACTCAAATGCCTGAGTACGAAGCCATAGAAGAAGGAAAGAATGGACTGTTTTTTAAAAAAGGGGATGAAATAGATTTAGCGAATAAAATTATTAGTTGGTTATCTTACGCTAAGACTCATACAAGAGAAGAAATCTCACAGGCCTGTTATAAACCTATTGATGAAAAATATAATCCTCATTATCAAATAAAAATACTAAAAGAAGTATTATTTCAATAGAACTGATTAATTCCCTTCGCTACAATTTTTAGACTTTAAGTTCCAATAAGGTCAGACCATATTATCTGACTTTAAAGAGATTACTTCTCGTGAACAAAAATATTACCTCGTATCTTAAGCAATTATCAAGATATTTCAACGCATCATTAATACCGATGTTGTTGAACTTGGCGATTAACCCTCTAGTATCCTTGAATATGGATCCAGAGGATTTTGCCATCACAGGTTACTTTACATCATTTAGTGCGCTGATTTCACCTATAATAGTGTTTTATATGATTCACTATTATAACAAACGCTATTTTGAATTAGATGAGGATGGTCGAAAGCACCTGTGGGCTGTATTATTCAAGTCTCTGATATTTTTTTCATTTTTTGTAGCGCTATTGTGCCTATTTGCGTTACTGTTTTATATCAAGACCCTTTCGGGAAGTTCGTTCTCTACCTTTCCGTACTTGTATATGGCTGTGATGACAATCCCATTTACTGGCATTTATAATCTCGAACTTGCAGATTACAAAATGAAGCGTGAGAGTAAAGCCTATATGAACTTATCTTTAGCCAGTGGAATACTTGTCGTAGTTTGCACAGTGCTATTTGTTGTTATAATCAAGTGGGGAGCTTTTGGAAAACTATTAGGGACACTTTTGGTAAACATATGTGTGTTCATTTCCCTCTTATATAAACATCGAGAAGTTTGGAGTATTAAGACAGAGGTTAAGGAATTATTCCCAATCTTGAAATTTTGCTGGCCATTGGCTTTAGGCGCAGCATTAGGATATTTCTCCAATGGCTACGACAAGACAGTGCTTGAGTCGCTTGGAGATGTAACAGAGTTCGGATACTATTGCGTTGGGACAAGTATTGCAACATACTTAAGTGTATTTACGACATCGATAAGTGCTACATTTCAGCCAGACACATACGAAGCTATAATAAAAGACAACAAGAAGAGACTCATTAAGGTCGTAGGCATTCGTTGGGGGCTAACACTAATAGTTGTTGCAGCTTTCGTGTTGTTCTGCCCTCTCATAATTAAAATTCTTACTGCTGGACGATATATGAACTCTGTTCCTTATGCGCGAATCTTTGCATTGGTCAGCCTGACAAATTCTATTTATTACATAATCAATGATTATTCAATAGCCCGAGGAAAGCCGCAGTATTATTTAATTACTACCATACTTGGTAGTTTAGCTATTATGTATTGCATGCCGTTCTTTGTTGGCAAGTGGTCTTATTCTGGAGGTGCTGTCATGAATGTTCTATCGTTTATTATTCTTAGTATCATAAATCTATTGTTGTTATGCATCCCATCAAAGAAAGCGCGATGAAGGTTCTTTGGATAACAAACATATTATTTCCGGAAGCGGAACGGTTACTGACAGGTAATGGAGAACTTAAAGCATCTGGCGGATGGATGTTAGGAGCTGCTGAAGCTTTACTTCTTTATTCGAATATTAATTTAACAGTTGCTACAGTCTCTGCGAAGGTTAAATCGTTAACCAAGCTTGAGGGAAACAAAATAACGTATTATGTGTTACCAATGGGGCATGGCAATCGCCGGGTAAATTCTGAATATGATTCGCTATGGGTACAAGTGAAATCAGAAGTCCTACCTGATATCGTTCATATTCACGGGACTGAGTTTTCACATGGCTACTCGTATATGCGCGCCTGCGGTAGCGATAATGTTATTATCTCCATTCAAGGAATGACATCGGCCTACTACTACTACTACTATGGAATGTCGAAATCCGATATCTACAAAAATTTAACATTAAGAGATATTTTGAAGGGTTCCATAATTAAGGGCCAACACCAATTCAAGAAAAGAGCTAAATATGAGATAGAGATGCTCCGTATAGCTCATAATGTTATTGGAAGAACCTCTTGGGATAGAGCGCATGTGTGGGCAATAAACCCTAACGTTAAATATCATTTCTGCAATGAAACATTACGCCCAGAATTTTATGTTGGTCCCAAATGGTCTTATGAGAAGTGTCATAAACATAGTATATTCCTCAGTCAAGCCGGCTATCCAATAAAGGGCTTACATCAGCTACTTAAGGCAATGCCGTTGATTCTCACACATTATCCGGATGCGACAATAAGGGTTGCCGGTGGAGATATCACAAAATGTAATTCATTTAAAACATATCTGCATTTTTCTGGTTATGGGCGTTACATAAAGAACTTGATTAAGCATTTGCACTTGACAGATAATATAATGTTTATAGGGAATATAAACGCAGAAGATATGAAGCGTGAATATCTTAACTCGAATGTGTTTGTTTGTCCCTCTACAATAGAGAATAGTCCCAATTCTCTTGGAGAAGCTCAGATTCTCGGGGTTCCTTGCATTGCTAGTTATGTGGGGGGAGTGATGGATATGATGAAAGGCAATGAGGATAACCTATATCGCTTTGAAGAAGTGGATATGCTTGCAGAAAAGGTGTGCCGGGTGTTTGCCAATGGGGACAAACAGGTAGATATGTCCCAGTTAGCCTTAGCTCGTCACAATAGTACATCCAATGCAACGGCTCTCTATTCAATCTACGAGTTAATCCTCTCAAAATGAAAAAGAAATTATCCTTCAAATACTATATCGTACTGAGCCTCTTTTTTTCCACGATGCTGACATCTGTGTTCCCGTTCAGTATCTATTTTGTGTTTGCATTTTCCGTGGCTAGTCTAGTCCTCCTTCCAATAAAAAAGTGGTGGAATGGGACAAGTTTGTTATTGGTGTTGTTTTCCACATTTTATTGCATTAATCAATACACAAACTTTGGCCTAAGTGGCGGCTTCCGTTTTATGTCAGTTTTAATTGCTCCTCTTGCCTATTATAGATTTGGACAATGGGTTATGCAATGGTTTACTGAGGATAGACAAAGGCTTAATTTCTTATTCATTTCGATCTTCCTCTGCCTATTGCCTATGTTCTTGTTGACAATCCAAGATATTCAATTAGTCGGTATTGTGAATAGAACCAGGCATTTGGTTTTAGATGTAGGTAAAGACGATACATCGTTAGCCGCTACACTGTATGGTTTAATGGCTTCGACTGGTATAGGTTTTATTTCAATATTATTTGCAAAGTCCCTAAAACTAAAATCTAAACTAATTTATGGCATCGTAGCCATAATGGCAATATTAACTGTAGTCCATCTAGTGAATCGTACGGGTATAGTCTTAATTGCCATCATTGCTATTTTTTCCGTATTATACACGTCTCGATTAAATCCTGCTAAACTTTTATCAACATTATTATTGATTGTTCTGCTGTTGTTAATAATCACGAAGAGTGGTATAATTAGTAGCGACATTTTAGATGCATACGCTGCTCGCGAGGAAAATGCATCACACAGCTCTTCTGAATTTGGCGGCAGGTCTGTATTGTGGAATGATGCCCTAAATAATATTTTTACGCATCCTTTTGGCTGGACGAGACAACTAGGATATGCTCATAATCTTTGGCTTGATTTGGCAGCAGTTGGAGGGTGGTTCGCATTACTATTTTTCGTGATCTTTACCATAAAAGCCATTGGCTCATTAATACGGATTTTTAAGCAGCAGATAACCCCATTTAGGCTGGTATTACTTTCTGTATTTGTATCAATGTTTGGAAATTCAATGGTTGAACCTGTAATTGAAGGGTCTGTTCTCTTTTTTGTAATGTTCATTATGATAATAAGTATGATGCAATCCCTTAGAATAGAAGGTAAGCAATATAATCAGAGGCAGGCCTAAAGGAAGATAGTTTACAAGATTACTTCAAAGGATGAATATTTTATTCTTAAATTGTTCGTACTCGGCTTTGCAAGTAGCTGAGTTTCAAAAGAACAGCAAAAGAGGGTTTCAATCAGCAGCACAGAATTATCAAGAAGCTCTTACAAAGGGATTTGTTAACAATCCTATTGTAAGTCTTAAGGTCCTTTCACTCCCATCTCTTAGCACATTCCCATTTGGAAATCACAGTTTATTTGTAAAAAATGTCCCATATGTTTTTGATGGGAATGAACTAGGCAAATCATTTGGCTTTCTGAATTTGCCGATTCTTAATAAAGCGCACCAATCAAGGATAGATAGATATATTGATAATTGGTATGCAGAATCTAAGGCTGAAGAAAAAGTGATCTTAGTCTATGCGATGTTGAGACATTTAATGCAATATGCGGTGGATGCAAAGAGAAGACACAAGGATATTAAATTATGCCTTATTGTCCCAGATTTGCCCGTATATATGAATTGTAATAAGTACTATAGGTTGTTAGGGCTGCAGAAGAGAGATGTTGAAGCAATCAATCGCTTATATCCTTTATTTGATAAATATGTCTTGCTCACAGAACCGATGGCGCAATACTTACAATTATCAAATCGCCCTTACCTAATAGTCGATGGACTTTATAGTGAAGCTCCATTTTCTGTTGAACAAAAGGCGGATTGCAACACAAAAACATTGATGTATGCTGGAGGAATTCAGACAAGATATGGTGTGTTTGACTTAATAGAGGCGTTTACTCAAATAGATGATAATAATTTTAGACTTGTTTTGTGTGGACCATGTAGTGAAATGGATACTCTTACTCAGTATTTGCATAGGGACAACAGAATCCAATATCTCGGTGTAATCCCGACTACGACTGCTAGGGAAATGCAAAAGTCGGTTACTTTGTTAGTAAATCCTAGACATAGCAATGAAGAATTCACTAAATATTCCTTTCCATCAAAAACTATAGAATATATGGCATCTGGAACGCCCGTCTTAATGTGTCCATTGCCGTCAATGTCAAAAGAGTATTATCGCTATGTGTATTTGTTTGATAATGAGTCAATTAATGGAATAAGAGACAAAATCATATCAATTTGCTCATTAGATTCAAAAGAACTGTCAAAGAAAGGATATAATGCTCGAAATTTCATCCTGGAGAATAAAACGGCCGCAAAACAGGTATCTAGGATAATTAATTTTCTCCACACAAATGAATGCTAAAAAGATACTTTACCTTGGGGGGTTTGAACTGCCAGACAGGAATGCTGCTGCACAACGAGTGATGGCCAATGCGAAACTGCTCAGGGAGATGGGATTCGAAGTTTCTTTTATCGGAATATCTAAGGACATAGAGAATGCGCCTTCATCTGTTGATGGCTTTGCAAGTTATCCCGTACCTTATCCTGTAAACACAAAGGGATGGATACATCAAATCTGTGTATTCAAAGACACGGACAGTATTATAAATAGCAAGCCTGACTATGTAGTTCTCTATAATTTCCCAGCAGCTGCCAGTCTTCGTATTTTGAAGGCCTGCCATAAGCACGGCATCAAAGTTATTCACGATCTTACCGAATGGGAGAGTTGTAATGGCTGGACTCCGGCCGATATTGTCCGGAGGGTCGACATTAACCTTCGCATGCGGTATTGTACAAAAAGAATGGATGGCGTGATTGCTATTAGTAAATATCTGTATGACTATTATAGGGATTATACTAATACTATTCAGGTCCCGCCGACGGTTGATTTGCACGATGCCAAATTTTGTAGAACAAGGACTCTGGAATCGTCTGATAGTAAGTTAAAGCTTGTCTATGCGGGGAGTCCGGGAGTTGTGGCCTCTAAAGATAGATTAGACCTTATTATAAAAGAAGTGAATGCTTTGCCTCAGGTGCAACTGGATATTGTCGGGCTAACAGAACAACAATATAGAGAGGTGTTCGGTAATAGTGTAGAAGTCGGCAAGAATGTTGTTTTTCATGGTCGAGTCTCACACCTTGAGGCCATCAGATTTGTTTGCGATGCGGACTTCCAGATGTTGGTACGTCAGAATACGCTAAAGAATAA
>CAVAID010000077.1:0-8530 GCA_963588685.1 bacterium | reverse complement strand
AGCGGACGATTCTGCGCCGTTCGTTTCTTCGGCCGAGAGGGCGGAGGAGAGGGACGCGATGTTCTGGGCGAGGTTGCCCAGCTGTGTCGCCAGCGAGGCGAACACACCGTCCTTGACGACCTTCATAGTGAGGTCGGCGGACCCCACCTTGTAGGACACCTCCACGGTGAGGGAGGCGTTGCCCTGGAAGTGCGACATGAAGCGGCAGTAGCCGTCCATAGGCAGCTCGGCCCCGGCGTTCAGCCTCGTCAGCGGCAGATATGTGCCGACCGTAGTCTCGTACTGGTAAGGCAAAGCGGCCACGGCGTTGCCGGAAGCGTCCTTGATGGTCTGCGCCCCGGTCTCCTCGTCGTAAGTGAAGGTGTAGCTGTAGGTCGCCCCGTTGTAGGTGGCCTTGGCGGTCGCCGCGCGGCCCTCCTCGTCGTAGGTGTAGCTGTAGTCGATGGCCTTCGTCTCCTTGCTCGTCACCTTCTGGGCGAAGATGCAGACACTCCCGTCGATGGTCCCCGGCTTGAAGAGGTATTCCACCCCTTTCTCCGCCGTGAACTCGGCGATGGCCCATCCGCTCTTGGTGACTTTCACGCCGTCGGAGCTAATGGCTACCCCGGTCTCCTTGGCCGTCAGAACTACATCGGAGCGGTCGGAATAGTGGCCGAGAGTTTCGCCGATACGCATGAGGTTAGCCGATACATCCTGCGCGAAGGCGGCCGTGTAGCCGTATGCCCACAGGTCCCATCCGTCAGTAACCGTATATGTACCAGTGGAGACATCGTAGGTTGCCTCCGGCTCCTTTGTCGGGGAATCAACAAGAGCCATAAACACCGACCCTTTATTAGACACGATGTTGAATTTTTTGTAGGTTACACCGCTTGCCCAAGCTCCCCGTGGGTACACGGTGCGACCGAGAGATGTTTGTACAGTGCTCATATATTGTTAACAATTAAACGTCAATACTATCTCGCCATCTTCGGTGATTTTGCCGCTTTCAAATGCACTGTTTTCCGCATTGGTGACGGCTTTGAATTCGCCCTCGTCATACACGATGGCGAAGAGACCGGTTTGCAGCTGCGTCAATCCTTCGGCGGCGGTGTTCGCCTTTGCTACCGCTGCCTCGGCGTTCGCCACCGAAGCATACCCGTCAAACACGAGCTTCCACCCGTCATTCGCCACCAGCGAACCGTTGGAGACAACGCCCGGAGCGTTCGTGGTACCCTCCGTCAGACAGACGAAGGTGGAGTTCAGGTATCTGTAATAGTTCCATTTGTGGACGGTCGCGCCTGAAACCCAATCGTCCTTGCGCCATACGGGCAGCCGCCCGATGATTTTCTTGACTAAATTCGCCATATATCTCTATGTTTATGATGCAACGTTAAGCACGACCTCGCCCGTCTCCTCGTCAATCTCCCCGCTGTCGAAGGTGGTGTTCCACGAACCTACGCCGATATAGACCTCGCCGCTGTCCTCGTCGTATTCGACCAGCATTTGGTTGTTGTCGACGAACTTCTGAAGCACCTCGATATTTGATGCGTTATCGGCTATATCGCCCTTGTTGGTGGCTATGTCGGCGGTGTTGGTCGCTATCTCGTCGGTGTGCGTCTTTGTCAGCGACTGAAGCTGCGAGATTGCCGCAGACATCTGCGCCGCGCCCGTCTTGTCAGATGCGATATAGTCTGCTATCTCCTTCAATGTGTCGAAATCTGCCGGAGCATCAGCCACAACGAGCGCAATCGCATCAGCCACCGTCTTCTTGACCGAGCCTTCGGTGTTTGAATCCGAGTTGAGAGTGGAGATGGATTTTTCGTTGTTCGACACCCTATCTCTTATCGAGGCAATCGTCTCGCCCTGCTTGTTAACCGCGCTGTTCAGACTGCCGATGCCGTTGTAATTCTCCGTTATCTGCTCCTGCAAATCGCTGCGGGCAGACTTGGCGTTCTCCTTCGTCTCGTAGGTCTCGGTGATGAGGTTGCCCTGGCTGTCCTCGTATGCCGCCGCCGCGGTTTCATCGTCACCGAGGAACTTCTTGATCTTCTTGATGGTAAGCGTCGGGTGCTCGTCATATATGCCGGATATGGAAATAAAAAATAGCTCGCCTTTGGTTCCGATACCGTAGAATTCACTAACGAATCTCCCGCCGAGGTAATTTGTGATTACCAGCCACCGCGCTCCGTCAGATGTGAAATCCAAGCCGTTGTAGTTGATTATCGCAAGGCGGCCTTGTCTCATGTCGTAAGCAAGCGCGTTTACCACATCGTCCTTGATCGCGGCGATGTCCCACGATGCGGAAATCGGGGAGAACATGTCATCCGGGTCTGCTTCCCAGGTCAGCTGCGTGCATTTCGACGTGTCGATGCGGCACGGCTTGGCGTAGATGTCGTCGGTCAGCTGCGAGAGATCCGTCGGCAGGTCAGACTTCTTCGCCGCGCCGAAGTCCGAGAGCGTCATCGCCCCGGAGAGCGTCTTGCCCTCGATACTCGGCTTGTCCGTCAGCGTCTCGTAGCTGTCCGTGGCCGCGACCTTGCCGATGCGTACCGTCCGCACCGTCATGTCGACCTCGACCGTGAACGGCACGCCCTCGCCCTCGGCCGTGGAGACGACCGTGGCCTCCTGCCCGCTCTCGACCACCTCAAGCACTCCGGCCTCGTAGATGCGCCCGTGGCTGCCTTCCCCGTCACCGAAGGTCAGCTCCACGCCGTACACGCCCTTGCCAAGCGCACGGCCGCAGACCTTACCCCTCGCGGTGGCTCCGTCTGCCTCCACGTCCTCGCATTCCACCCTGCCGTAGTCCCCGACAAGGCTCATCTTCAGTTCGGCCGCACCGTCAAGGCTGTAGGCCTCGTAGGACTGCGACTCCTCGCTCCAGAGCGATGCCTTCGCCTCAATGATGAGGTCGTTGCCCCGCACCACCTTAACCGTAGGTAATGATGCCGAGCCGCATTTGCAAGTGTCAAAAATATCAGCCATATAACAAATTCCATTTAATTATCAAACTATCTATCCTACCACTGTGAGATTCACCGTGAACTCGCACCAGAGCCCGCCCGTGGCCGAGTAAAACCTCGTCACCTGGCAGGAATTGTAATAGCAGCTCAAGGTCTTCCCGAACCCGGCCACCGCCCTCGCCCCACTCTGACAGAGGTCATAGAGGAGACATCTCCAGTTGGATGCAAACTGAGACGCCGTCATCTTCGCCATAAGGCACTTTATGGAGAGGACTTTCGAACCCCGTTTAAGTATTGGGTTATCGTATGCACTTCCGGTCTCCGGAGTGAGGTCTCCGTCCTTCACACCGTCCGTAATCGAACCACCGAGGGAGTCTACGTTTCTCCGCAACGGAGTCTTGGCCGAGGCTACAGTCCGGAACGAGTCGCCCGTTCCTTGAAGCACAATAACGCCGTAGGAGGCTATGTCAGTCCCGTCAAGGGTAATCCCGCTATCCGCCACCGTGACTGCGGCCAGAGAGCGAGTATAACCCCATAGAGGGAAATCGTCGGCAAAAGTCAGAGTGGCCTTGCCTATCTCGCCGTTGACCGTGTCAACCTTGGTACACGATACCCAGCGGAGACGGAACGTCATTCCGAGGTCGGAAGAGTAAACGCTATAGAAGGTCTTGGCGGCAAGGAAGTCAAGGAAGCCCGACAAGTTGTGGCCATTGGCGAGTATAAACTCCATCGAGACATCGCGTGACGAAAGCACCGGGGACGACAAGTCGACCTCCAACCCTTCCTCTTCAAACCAGTCGTTAGACTCCGGAGTTTTCAGCGACGGCCATTGAACGAGAGAAGCGAACCCTCCCTCTGAGACGAGAACGCCGTACACGGACCCGATGTCCGTGCCGTCGATCATAAGTGCTCCGTTCTTCGCCATATAGTTCGCCTCCCGTCTGCTTTTAGTTTACAAAGCCCTTACGCCGTGGTCGCGCATATCCTTGACCGCAGACTCTATCGCCGCCAATCTCGCCGTATTGTCACGTATGCCGCAAAGCTGCTCCAGCATCGATGCCGATTGCCGCACAAGCGAAGCGGTGTTCTCTTGCACATTAAAGGCATATCCTTGTATGGTCGTAAGCCGGGCGTTATTCTCGTCAACGCTCTCCTGCGAGGCCGTGGCGATACCCTTGCTCATTCCCTCGCGTTCTGCGTCTGACTGATAGAGTCCGGCATCCTTGCCCATCTGGAGATAAGCCTCGTATTCGCCCTGCTTGGCGAGTGTCTCCTGCTTTATCTGCTCGACAAGCCGTTCCATCTGCGCTATCCTGTCCTCATCCGAGAGACTCTCGTTGCTGATGATAGCGTTGGCATTCTCCTGCATCTTCTCGAAGTAGTTGCCGAACACGGCCGAGTAGGCCATCTGCTCAATGAAGTTCTCCAGCACCTCGTCAGCCGTCTGCCCGAAGGCTTCGGCCGCGTCCGTACCGTTGCGGAAAGCGTCCACGAGAGCGTCCGTGAGACCGTCGCCCATATCACCGAAAAGGCTCTCAAGATAGCTCCTGACCTCATCGGTGGCATCCTCGAAGTCCTCCCAAGCATCCGACATCTTCTGAAGGTATTCCTGGTTCTCCTCCGAAAGCCGTTTGAAGGTGTCCGAACCGAGGAACTCCTTCAATGCGTCCTTGTTGACCGAGCCATCCTCGTCGAACAGCTCCGGCACGGCGTCCTTCAGAGATGTGTACTTGGCGGAGCGGAACCAGGTGCTATGGCGCATCTGGAGCTGCATATCGCCTATTGATGCGGCGGTTGACGAGACCGTGTCGTTATAGCGGGCGAGAGCCTCCTTAGCTGCGTCCACGTTCTTCACTGCGTTCGCCCAGGCGTTCTCTCCGAATATGCTGCCCCTGTCCTCGGCTATCTTGGCCGCCAGTTTGGTGCGTTCAAGTTCGTAATTCAATTCGGCTACCTCCGCGTTGAACTCATCCATCCACTGTGAACTTTCCTTCAGTTTCTTGACGAGGCTGACGATCTTGGAGATTATCTGTATGGCCGCCGACACTATGGCGAGGATGACTGAAGCCTTCTCAACGGCCGACATAGACTCCTTCGCTCCCTCTGATGTGCCTTGCATCCCCTCCATCGAGGAATTGGCAAGAGCGGTGACGCCGTTTATCATCGAGAGCGTCGAGCTGACCATCTCTCCGGCGCCGGAAATCATCTCACCCACCGTGCCTCCTACCGAGTCTCCGATGGACTCGAACGTGTCGTTCACGTCCGTGAGCGTCTCATAAAGTTCTTTCCAGTCGTTGTCTGCGCCTTTGTTCGGAGAAACATCGATACTTTGGGATGCCTTGCCTATCCCTGCGAGGCCGGATTTCTTTCCGGCGGTCGCAGGGTTATCCATTTTCTTGTAGGCCTTGGCGAGTCCCGTGTCCGATGTGGCTTCGCGGCTCTCTCGGTTCTGCGCCGCGAGGGTGTCCGAGAGGATCGAGTCGAAGTCTATATCGAGTGCCATCCCGAGTTGTGCCGCAAGCTCCTCCAATTTCGCCTTCTGCTCTTCCAACTCCGCTATCTCCCGCTGGTGCTTCAACCGAAGGGCCGCGAGGGTGCGTGTGTCGGCGTCCTCTATGGCGTTCACCTCCGCATCGGCGGCGGCTTTCTGCATTGATGCCACCTGCGAGGCGTACGACTTTTGGTCGGAAGCGGTACCCGATCCGTCCTTGGATTTGCCGCCCGACGTATCCCATTTAACCAGCTTCTGCTTGGCCTTGTTTATCGTCTCCAGCAAATCGGCGGCCTTCTTGGTCTTCAGTTCGGTTTCCGAAAGCGCAGCATAGGCATCCTCCGCCTCCTTCTTCACGCTCTCCCAATAGGCCTTGTTATCCTTTACCGCTGCGTCTCCGCCTTTATTGGCATTCTGGTCCAGAACGTAAGCCATCGCATTCTCGCGCGATTTCTTGACATAGGCGTCAAAAGCGAGCTTGGCCGATTCCTCGGCCCCTTCCTTACCTTCCTTTGCACGGAGGAACATATACTGATTCCCGGCCTTCTGAGCCTTCTCCATAGCGTCCTGATACTTCTTGACGCTCTCCGTTGCCGATTCCCATTTCTGATAGAGGGTCTTTTCTTCGTCTCTATCCTGCACCTCCTGCAGCTTGGTATAGGCTTCGGTGAGACTCATCACAGCGAGTTCCTCCTGCGAGTACACTTCCGTCAATTGCGGAACGAGCTTCTTCAACTTCTCATAGGCGAGGGTGCGCTGTCCTTCCTGCGCATCTTTGTCTTGGATGATACCGATGAACTTCTGCGCCTCCGAGGTGGCTTCATCATAACTGTTTGAAAGCTCCTCCATCGCTGCCGCGTGGTTCTTCCGGGCCTTCTCCACCGCGTTGTCGGCCGAGACCAGCTTGTAGAGGGCATAGGCGAGAGCTGCCACCGCCGCAGCGGCCGCCGTATATGGATTGGCGAGCAGACTCTTGTTCAGGGCCGCCTGGGCTTTCTCGACGAGAAGCAGGGCGTTGTACTGCATCAACTCGGCGGCCGTGTATCCCTTTGAGAGAGAGATGGACACCGCCTTGGCGGCATTGAGCAGAAGCAACGCAGCCTTGTATACTCCGTATGTTCCGGCCACCTCAGCGACTACCTTGGCTATCTCCTTATAGCTGCCGACCATCGCGCTCGCAAGGTCGATAGCATCGTGCATAGGCTTCTGAATAAATTCGCCGATCTCGTTGAACATGCCGGACAATTCATCCTGCAGCTGGCCCATAGAAGACGAGAGGTTAGGCATCATCTCGTTCATCAAGCCGTGGAACATTCCGCCCTCTCCGGTCACCGCATCGATAGCCTTGTTCAGCTGCTCGAAGGACAATGTGGTGCCGTTTACCTCTTCTCCGATGCCTTTCAGAATATCATTCAGGACGACACCTTTTGCCGCCCAAGAATACATGCTCTTGGAGTCGACACCGCCGAGATTCTTGGCGCGGTTGTAAAGCCCCACCATCTCCATCAGCGGCACCTTGGTCGCTGTGGCTATATTGGAGATCTTGTCAAGGATTCCGATGACATCGTCAACGTCGTTGCCGTAGGCTATGAGCTGCTGGCTGGCTTGGGCGAGGTCGGAGAACTCGAACATGTTATAGTACGCATAGTCCTTCAACTTCTCCGTGAATTCCGTGGCCTTTTCCTCGTTGCCGAGGAACACCTTCATCGAGCTTTCGATGTCTTGGAAATAGGAGCGTGTCTCGTAGACCTTCTCCAGAAAAGACTTGGCTCCGGCTATGGAGAAAGCGGCCGCAAACGCCCCTTTCAGCTCGCTCACTGAACCAAGAAGACCGTTGACCGCAGAATCCCCCTGCTTCAGCGAGCCGTCAATGGTGTCGCCGAGTTTCTCGGCCTCCTCTTTGGCCGAGTTGAAATGCTTGGATATGTTCTGAAGAGTCTTCTGCAGCTCTCTCGCATCTCCGTCGATCACGACGTGGAGTCTTCCGTCGTCCGCCATCTCAGTTCAAATATGAAAGTATCTCGTTCATCTTTTCTGGATCGTCACCGTCTATCCTTACGCCGCCTTTTGCACGCTCGTCTTTCGGGACATAAGACGGGAGAACCCTGTTATACATTATCGCATTCTCGTAGCTCATATCGTACAGAGCATACTCGAAGCTGACATTGAAGCCTTTGACTAAGCCTGCGACGACCGCCCACGCGCTGTCGTTTTGGTCTTCACCACTTTCGTCGGCTTCGTCAGACTTGCCTCTCGCAGGAAAGTGGTAAGAACGAAAAAATCCGGCAGCCGGGCGTTGCCGAGAAGCGACAGGATGAGGTCCAGCGCATCGTGGGCCGAGTAATTGTCGAGTATATCCTCTTTGAGAGCTTCAAGAGAGGCGGGGGAGTGGGTGATGGCCGCCAAGAGCCTGCGGAAAGGTCTGTTTGCGGTCTTTTTGATGCGTTTAGCCCCCAAGATGAGAGTTGCGGCTATTTCCGCTACCGCATCCGAACAGGAAGCTGAGCCGACAACTACGGCCGTGCTGTTTGAGTCCGGAATCTCCGGAATCTTGGAAATAAGGCTTGAGACCATCAGCAGTGTGCCGAGGGTAGGCGCCGGGGCATCGTACTCCCTGTCTCCGACCTTGACCTTTCTGCTTTCCTGGAGAACCGCGTCTTTGACCTTGGTCTCCATTGAAGTATTACCTGCGCTCATAGCTTACCACTTTTATCAAACAAGCCGCCCCGAAAGGTGCCGAACCTTACAAGCATTCTTGATGCGGGGCGTTGATAGCCGGGGATTCGTAACCACCGCCCGGCGCGGTGCGTTTCGCTACAATGTCTTGGATGTCGAGAAGTCTCTGCCGTTGGCCGAGATGGAGATGTCGCCGCTGCTTTCGGCAACGGTCATAATGCCCCACTTGACCATCTTGCCCGACTCCGGCGTCAAGGCCGTGTGGGTGTAGGTCCAGTTCGAGCCGTCAGAGGCGTTGAACGGGTCTTCGACAGATACTGCCGAGCGCTCGATGTAGAAGCCTGGCGACGCCTGGTTGTCGGGCACCAGAACAACGGCGTATTCATCGCTGACGACACCGTCCTCATGCTCGATAGGCATGTCA
>CAVAID010000076.1:0-8809 GCA_963588685.1 bacterium | reverse complement strand
GGTAGTACGCGGAGTCGTAGTCGGAGTCGCTGACGAGCTCCTTTTCGTGGAGCTGCTCGGTGCGCTTGTACTCCTTCTCGCGGTATTCGTATTCGGTCTTGGCTGCGGCGAGCTGGGCGTCGGCGGAGACGAGCTCGGCCTCAAGGTTGACCCTGTCCATCTCGGCGATTACCTGTCCGGCCTTGACCACGTCGTTGTAGTCGGCGTAGAGCTTGTCGATGATGCCGGATACCTGGGTGCCGACTTCGACCTTTGTGACAGGCTCCACGGTGCCGGTGGCGGTGACGGAGTTGGTGATGTCGATCCTTGTGACAGGCGAGGTCTCAAGGCTCACTCTGCCCTTGCTGCCCGGACGGAGCAGGAAGAATGCGGCTGCGCCGAGGCAAATCACCGCTATGACTATCCACAGAATGTTATTTTTCGTTTTCATATTTTGTGTTGATTTTATAATTACCCTGATAAATGTCGAGAAGCGCGTTGTTCATCAGCGCCGTGTATTTGGCCTGCAGGAGCTCCACGCGGGCGTTGAGCAGGTTGTTCTGGGCCGTGATGAGTTCGACCGTGTTCTTCATGCCGACGTTGAACTGCTCGGCGGTGAGCTCGTAGCTCTGCTCGGCGTATTTGGCCTGCTCCTTGGCGGAGGTGTATTTGGACTGGGCTGACACGGCGTTGAGATAGGTGTCCTCGACTTCCTTGAGAAGGGTCTTCTGGGTGCTGAGCTGCTCCAGGCGGCTGTTGTCCACGGCGATGCGGGCCTTGTTGACGGCGGTCCTGACCTTGCGGCCCTGGAAGATAGGAATCTGCAGGCTGAGGCCTATGCTCTCGTTGAAATTCTTCTCCAGCTGCTCGCCGAAGGAGGTGTCGAGGCCAGAGACATTGGTAGTCCCGAGGGAGGCGGTGGCCATAAGGGTCGGGGAGTAGGAGGACTGGGCCTGGCGTACGCTGAGTTCTGCTGCGGTGAGATTGAGCTCTGACTTGCGGATCTCCGGCATGTTCTCGAGGGCGCTGTTATAGACGTCTTCCTTGGCCGGGAGGAGCTTGAGGACCTGGGACTCGTCGTCGGACGGCTCCACGAGCTCGATTTCATCGTTAACTCCGAGTTCGAGCAGCTGCTTGAGCTGGAGGCGGTAGTTGTCGAGGCTGACCTGGGCTGAAGTGACCTGATAGCAGTCGCTGGCGTACTGGCTCTCGAGCTGCGCCACATCGACTTTGCTGAGCTGGCCGACATTCTTGAGTTCTTTGGCGCGCTCGAGCTGGGCCTTGCTGGACTCCGCGGTGAGTTCGCCGACCTTGACGGCTTCAGTCGCGTAGAGGCACTGCATATATGCCTGGATGAGCGACTTGACTATATCGTTGGTGCTTTCCTGGACGGAGAGGGAATCCACTGAGTTCTGCAGTTTGCTCTGCTTGAGGGAAGTGACGAGGCTTCCGCCGCTGAAGAGCGTCCAGGAGGCGTTGACCCCGTAGTTGCCGGAGTAGCTGGAGGAGCCGGTGTTATAGACATCGGAGCCGATGACGGTGCTGCTGCCGCTCTCGGAGAACGGACGGTTGGTAAATCCCTGGCTTACAGAAGCATTGAGGCTTGGGAAGAAAGCCGCCTTTGCCTGCTTGGTGTCTTCGTAGCCGGAGAGCTGCTGGTTGCGGATCTGCTGCAGCGAGATATTGTTCTCCAGGGCGTAGTCGATGCAGTCCTGGAGGGACCATTGCCTGGTCTGCGCCGCAGACTCCGCCGCTGTGAGCAGGGTAAGCGCCGAGGCCAGAGTGAGAATGATTGATTTCGCTTTCATATTTTCTATTTAATACGGCCGCGAAAATATCTCTCCCGCGCGGAAGGAGCAAGCGCAATCGACGAACGCCCCGATTTTCTCGACGAAAACCGGGGCGCTGAAGGGTCTTGGGGATGCTACTTCTGCTCGTGCACAGGCTCGCAGGTCAGATCGACGCCGAGCTTCTTGAATACCTTGCGGTCGATGTCGGCGAGGAGCACGGTGGAGTGCACCTGACAGCCCTTGAGCATAGGGAGGGTGTCGAGCGCCTTGCGGCAGTTCTCGTCATCCGGGCTGAGCACGGAGAGGGCTATGAGCACCTCGTCGGTGTGAAGGCGCGGATTGCGGCCGTTGAGATAGGTGACCTTGGTCTTCTGGATAGGCTCGATGAGGCGGTCCGGGATGAGCTTGACGGAGTGCTCGATGCCGGAGAGGTGCTTCATCGCCTTGAGCAGCAGGGCAGCGCACGGTCCGAGCAGGTCGGAGGTCTCGGCGCTGAGCACCGTGCCGTCCGGCAGCTCTATGGCCGCGGAAGGGTTGCCGGCTGTGGCTTCGCGCTGCTTGGCGGCCACGGTGACGCGGCGGTATTCGGTGGTGATGCGGGCCTGCTTGAGCAGGAGGGCGATTTTGCCGACCTCGCTCTCGTTATCCTTGCCGTCCGCCATCTCGCCGAGCGCCTTGTAGTAGCGGCGGATGATTTCGTCATTGGCGGCCTTGCAGCAGATGTCATCGCTGCTGATGCAGTAGCCGACCATATTCACCCCCATATCGGTAGGGGATTTGTACGGATTCTCTCCGTAGATTCCCTCGAAGAGGGCGTTCAGCACAGGGAAGATCTCGATGTCGCGATTGTAGTTGATGGCTGTCTTGCCATAGGCTTCGAGGTGGAACGGGTCAATCATGTTGACGTCGTTCAGGTCGGCGGTGGCTGCCTCGTAGGCTATGTTGACAGGGTGCTTGAGCGGGAGGTTCCAGACCGGGAAGGTCTCGAATTTGGCGTAGCCGGCGGCGACCCCGTGCTTAAGCTCGTTGTAGAGCTGGCTCAGGCACACTGCCATCTTGCCGCTTCCCGGGCCCGGCGCCGTCACGATGACCAGCGGGCGGGTGGTAGGGACATAGTCGTTCTTGCCGTAGCCTTCCTCAGAGTCGATGAGGGAGACATTGTTCGGATAGCCGTCTATCGTATAATGGTAATATGCCTTGATGCCCATCTTCTTGAGCTTGGCCCTGTAGGCCTTGGCGCTGGTCTGGCCGTTGAAGTGGGTGATGACGACGCTGCTGACAAGGAAGCCCCTGTTCTGGAATTCGGTGCGGAGACGCAACACGTCCATATCGTAGGTTATGCCGTAGTCGGCGCGCATCTTGTTCTTCTCTATGTCGTTGGCGCTGATGACGATGATTATCTCGGCACAGTCGCTCAGCTGCTGAAGCATCCTGAGCTTGCTGTCGGGCTGGAATCCCGGCAGGACGCGGCTGGCGTGGTAGTCGTCAAAGAGTTTGCCGCCGAGTTCGAGATAGAGCTTGTCTCCGAACTTGGCAATCCTTTCTTTTATGTGCTCTGATTGTATCCTGAGATACTTTTCGTTGTCGAATCCGTATTGCATCACGGGCTACAAAGGTAGCAAAAGAATTCCGTTGCGGCAAGATGTGCAGGACGCTTTTCTAGACAATTTCGACAACGGTCAATGAGGTGCCGTCCACCCGGAAGCGCACGTCGCGGCCTTCGAACTGCAGGCCGTAGAGGCGCTGCGGGTCGTCCTGGTACCGGGGGCGCGGGTCCTCGGCGAGCAGCTCGCGGAGCGCTTTCAGCTGCCCCGGTCCGAACTCGCCGGCGAGGTCCTCGGGAACCGTTACCTCCAGCCTCTGCCACTCGCTGCTGTCCGTGAAGCCGCTGCGCACGGAAGGGTGGCTGTCAGCGTATTCAATATAAGGTTTAATGTCGAATATGGGCGTACCGTCAGCGAGGTCGGCTCCCAGCACGGAGATTATTCCCTTTTCGAAATCTATGCTTTCTATGCGGACGGAGCTGAGTCCCAGGGGGTTGGGGCGATAGGGAGAACGCGAGGCGAATACCCCGACGCGGGTGTTGCCGCCGAGCCTGGGGGGACGGACGGTGAGATGCGTGGAAGTCTCGGGACGGTTGAGGCTGAAGCCCCAGATCAGCCAGATGTAGTCGAATCCTTCCAGGCCGCGCAGGGCGTCCGGAGAAGCGTAGGCGCTCTCCAGGACTATCTCCCCGCGAAGCGAAGAGGCAAGTCCGGACTGACGCGGCAGCCCGAACTTGCCTCCTACTGGGGAGCGGAAATAAGCGACGGGGCTAATTTCCATTGCTTTCTTCTGTGGTCTCCGGAGCTTTGGCCGCACCTTCGCCAATTTCGGACATATACTTGTCGTAGAGGGCGTTGAACTCGGTAAGATATTTCTTCGCGAGCGGCTCGGATGCAGGGGAATTGAGGGAGAGCGGGTCGATAGGACGGCCTTTCTCCCAGATGCGGAAGTCGAGGTGCGGGCCCGTGGCCGTGCCGGTCGCGCCCACGTAGCCGATAAGCTGGCCCTGGGAGACGCGGGTGCCCACCTTGATGCCCTTGGCGAAGCGGGAGAGGTGCATATAGCAGCTTTCGTAGCCCTGCATGTGCTTGATGCGTATGCGGTTGCCGCCGCCGGTGCCGTCCCAGCCGCACTTCGTGACGACGCCGTCGCCGATGGCGTGGACTTCAGTGCCGGTAGGCGCGGCGTAGTCCACAGCGG
The DNA here is from genome assembly GCA_963588685.1 of bacterium. GTDB lineage: Bacteria > Bacteroidota > Bacteroidia > Bacteroidales > UBA932 > Cryptobacteroides. The sequence continues at coordinate 4,295 of CAVAID010000076.1, read as the reverse complement.
TGTGGGCCTTGACCTTGCCGGTGACAGGGTGTTTGCGGTGATATGAGAACTTGCTGCTGATGCGGTTGTATTTGAGCGGAGCCTTGAGGAACATCCTCTTGAGGCTGACGCCGCCCTTGTCCCAGTAAGTGTTGCCCTTGCCTTCGCCGGTGTTGTAGCGCACCGCAGCCACCTGCTTGCCGTCGGCGCCGTTGAAGAGGCTGAAGTGGACGGTGTCGATGGCCACCGGCTCGCCCTCGCAGACGGTCTGGGTGTAGATGATGCGGAAGCGGTCTCCCTCCCTGAGGGTGAAGAAGTTGATGCTCCACTGGTAGATGTCGGCAAGGTTCATTATGAGGTTAGGCGTGCCGCCGGCCTCGAGCATGTCGTTCCAAAGCGAGGTGCGGATGGTCACATCGGCGATGCGGCGCTCGTGTACCGTCGGCTTGTCCACGTTCCAGATGGCGAGAGAGTCGCTGCACTGGAAGACGGTGGAGCGTATCCTGTCCTGCTCATATACTACATAGCGGAGGATGCGGCTGCTGTCGCTGTCTTCGTAGTAGGCGTGCAGATGCTTGCCGGCGCGCAGCTTGCGGAGGTCGAAGACATCCTTGCTGCAGAGGTTGCTGAGGGTGTAGGCATCGGCGTTGCTCATGCCGAGGCGGTGCATCAGCACTGAGAAGGTGTCGCCGCTGCGGACTTCGGTGGTGTCGGCTGAGTATCGCTCGGTGTAGAAGCCGAGCGGCGGGGGAGTGGTGTCCTCTTCCGCGGCGGAGCCGCCCTGCCCCTTGCGTCCGCAGGCCACGGCGCAGAGCGCGAGGCCTATGAGGAGATAATTTCTGAATTTCATCCCGGGAAGGCTACTTTAAAAGACTGCCGAAAATACCTCTTGTGAGTGCGCGCAGGGCACTTGAGGTGGCGCTGGAGAGCGCTTTCTCGCCCACGCTCTTGCTGGAGCGGCTCTTCTTGCCGCTGATGGCGTTGGCCGCTGCGGTGCCGGCGCTCCTGCTGACGCTGGAGAGGGCTGCCGTGGCCGCCGCCGTGAGCACGGCTCCGCCTATCTTGGCGGCGGTGCTGCGGCCGGAGCGCTCCTGCTTTTTGGTCTTGACTTCTTCCTGCTCCCGGGCCGCCTTCTGGCTGTCGGCGAGCAGCACTTCGAATGCCGACTCGCGGTCGATCAGAGTGTCGTATTTGCCCTTGAGAGGGGAGGAGTTGCGCAGGTCGAGCCTCTGGCCCTCGGTGATGGCGCCTATCTGGCTGAGAGGGAAGAGGATGCGGGCGCGCTCGACCACTGACGGAGCGCCGTTCTCGTCAAGGAAGCTGACGAGGGCTTCGCCGGTGGCAAGGTTCATTATGGCTTCTTCGGTGTCGAAGGCCGGGTTGCGGCGGAAGGTTTCTGCTGCGGAGCGCACCGCTTTCTGGTCCTTAGGGGTATAGGCCCTGAGGGCGTGCTGGATGCGGTTGCCGAGCTGTCCGAGCACTGATTCCGGGATGTCGGTAGGGCTCTGGGTGATGAAATATACGCCCACTCCCTTGCTTCGGATGAGTCTGATGACCTGCTCGATCTTGGCCACGAGGGCCGGGGCGGTGTCGGTGAAGAGGGTGTGGGCCTCGTCGAAGAAGAATACCATCTTGGGGAGGTCAAGGTCACCGACTTCAGGCAGGGTCTCGTAGATTTCGGAGAGAAGCCAGAGCAGGAAGGTGGAGTAGAGCTTAGGGTTCTGCATCAGCTTGTCGGCTGCGAGGACGCTCATCACGCCGCGGCCGTTCTCCACCGCGAAGAGGTCGGAGATTTCGAAGGAAGGCTCGGCGAAGAATTTCTCGGCGCCTTCGGACTCGAGGGAGAGTATCGCCCTCTGGATGGCTCCTACGCTGGCGGAGGTGACGCTGCCGTACTGCTGGCGGTACTCTGCGGCGTGGTCGGAGACATAGCCGAGCATGGAGCGGAGGTCCTTGATGTCGATGAGCAGCAAGCCCTTGTCATCCGCTACCCTGAATACTATGTCAAGCACTCCGGACTGCACTTCGTTGAGTCCGAGGAGCCTGGAGAGGAGCTGCGGGCCCATCTCGGAAATGGTGGTGCGCATAGGGTGCCCCTGCTCCCCGAAGACGTCGTAGAGCCGCACGGGGCAGCCTGCGAACTGGGGGTTGGAGATGCCGAATTCGGCACACCTCTTCTCTATGAATCCGCTCATCTTCCCCGGCTGGCTTATGCCGGAGAGGTCGCCCTTCATGTCTGCCATGAAGCAGGGAACTCCAGCCTGGCTGAAGGTCTCGGCGAGTACCTGGAGTGAAACTGTCTTGCCGGTGCCGGTCGCGCCGGCGATCAGACCGTGGCGGTTGGCCATGCGTCCGATGATGCTTATCGGCCCTGAAGGACCGTGAGCTACATATAATCCGTTCTTGGTATCAAACATAATGTTCAAAAATACAAAAAAGTTCTTATAATTGCACTAAAATTTGGACCGCGGGGGCCTATTTCGGCAGAAAGCGGCTCTCCGGCCCGCAAAAACAAAAAATATGAAAAAGTATTTCGCTGAACTTGTCGGAACTATGGTTCTGACACTTCTTGGCTGCGGAACCGCAGTCTTCGTGGGCTGCAGCACCCCTGCCGGCGTAGTGGGCACGGCTATCGCCTTCGGCCTCGCCGTAGTTGCAATGGCCTACACCATCGGAGGCATCTCCGGCTGCCACATCAACCCTGCCATCACCCTCGGCGTGGCTCTCTCCGGCCGCATGAGCTGGAAGGACGCCTGCGGCTACTGGGTCGGACAGATCCTGGGCGGCATCATCGGAGCGGCTCTTCTCTACCTTATCGTCTCCGTGACCGGAGCTCCGGGCGCAATGGGTGACCCTTCAGGCCTCGGCACCAACGGCGTCGCCAATGCCGGCGGCCCTGCAGGCGCTCTCCTGGTTGAGCTTATCGCCACCTTCATCTTCGTGCTCGTGGTGCTTGGCGCTACTGACGAGAAGAAGGGCGCAGGCAACTTCGCCGGACTCGCCATCGGCCTCAGCCTCGTGCTGATCCACCTCGTCTGCATCAATCTTACCGGAACTTCAGTCAACCCTGCACGCTCCTTCGGACCTGCCCTCTTCGTGGGCGGCGAGGCTCTCTGCAATGTCTGGGTATTCTTCGTAGGCCCTCTCGCCGGCGGCGCCCTCGCCGCCCTCGTCTGGAAGGCACTGAAGTAAGGATCTTGCTTTATATTCAGAAGAGTGGCTCTCCATATGGAGGGTCACTTTTTGTTTTATTCAGTTCGCCCCAAGTTCTACGGTCCGAGCCTGTTGAGGGGCGGTCGCACGCTGAGCTTGTCGAAGCGACGAGTCCAAATGGCTTTATGCTACTTCCTTTGAGCCAGGTAGGGAAGTTTCGGGCCATTTTCATCCCTACCTGGATTCCGTATCCCCTTTGTACGCCCGTCTATGGCATGTACCGTCTCCAGGTAGGGAACTTTTCCACCTTTTTTATCCCTACCTGGCCGCGTGGAAGAGAAGCGGCCCCCGAGCCTGTCGAGGGGACGAAGCATCGAGGGGGCGAGGAGCCCAAGGGCACGCCGCAGGGACTGGCCGGGTGGATACCATCTAGAGTGCATTGTTTGGCCGATTCGTCCGGCCAGTCCCCCTTCCAGAGGCGGGGGTGGCCGGAACATTCTTCATTCTACGGCCCTCTGCGTCACTATCGCCCGGCCAGTCCCTGCATGAAATTGACAAGCGGTTTGGGGGAGATGCCTCGGGAGCAAAAAAATCCTCCCGAAACACCTCCCCCCAAACCGCTAATACCATGTTCTGCAAAATGCGGCCCAGAAGAAACAGCGCTCAAGCCCCAGGAATGGACATTATCGGGGCCGCCGGCAACTTGCAACCCTCCGATGGCCCAGGGAAAAGCCCCTACAGGTGCGCCGAGTTAATCCTCGCTGGGCCGAGGTTCGCAGGAAATCCGAACCGGCCGCTTTTTGTATCTTTGTTATCGGCATTTACAGCCAAAGCCGCGCACGCTGGTATCGTTGCTCAGTTGTGAATTGCTTTCTTTTTGTATCTTTGTTATCGGCATTTACAGCTCACTATGTCGTGGGGAAACGGCCGCCGCAGTTGTGAATTGCTTTCTTTTTGTATCTTTGTTATCGGCATTTACAGCTTCAACGCAAAGGACAACGATGGCGTGTCGGTTGTGAATTGCTTTCTTTTTGTATCTTTGTTATCGGCATTTACAGCTCGAGGGGCAGAGCTGTGGTCCGAGTTCCTGGTTGTGAATTGCTTTCTTTTTGTATCTTTGTTATCGGCATTTACAGCACAATCCACGCAAATCGCACGATAGC
>CAVAID010000075.1:0-9230 GCA_963588685.1 bacterium | reverse complement strand
AGATGGAATTCAATTTAAAGATATGGCGTCAGAAGAACGCCAAGGCCAAAGGCCATTTTGAAACATACCATATCTCAGGTATCGAGGAGGACGCTTCCTTCCTTGAGATGCTCGATATTCTCAACGAACAGCTCATCCGCGAGGGCAATGACCCTGTAGCTGTGGAGAGAGGCTGCCAGAGCAGCGGCCCTGTGTCATTCGACCACGACTGCCGCGAGGGTATCTGCGGCGCCTGCTCGCTCTATATTGACGGACGCGCCCATGGCCCTGACGACCATGTGACTACCTGTCAGCTCTTTATGAGGCATTTCAAGGACGGAGCCACCATCACCGTGGAGCCGTGGAGAAGCGCCGCTTTCCCTGTAATCAAGGATCTCGTCGTTGACCGCCGTGCCTTCGACAAGATTCTCCAGGCCGGCGGATTCATCTCCGTACGCACCGGAGCTGCCCAGGATGCCAACAATATCCTCATCCCTCACGACAAGGCTGAGGAGAGCATGGATGCTGCCGCCTGCGTAGGCTGCGGCGCCTGCGTTGCGACCTGTAAAAACGGCTCTGCAATGCTCTTTGTGGCTGCAAGGGTAAGTTCCCTCGCACTGCTTCCTCAGGGCCGTCCGGAGGCCGCGAAAAGGGCAAAGGCGATGGTTGCGAAGATGGACGAACTCGGATTCGGCAACTGCACCAACACCCGCGCCTGCGAGCTCGAGTGCCCTAAGGGCATCACCGTGGCTCACATCGCCCGTCTCAACCGTGAGTTCCTCAAGGCAAAGTTCTCAGACTAAAGAACTTATATTCAGAATTAAGGCTCGCCTCCGTTTGGAAGCGAGCCTTATTTTTTTTACCAGAGGAAGTTGTTGAAAGGGTAGCGTCCCGCATGGATTTCCGCCACCATTTTATAGATATCATCCTTCAGCTTGTCTATTCCCTCTTTCTTGAGTGCAGAGATGAATATGCACGGCACCTTCTTCTCATTGATCCACTCGTATTTGACTTCATCCAGAGTAAAATTCTTTTCGGACTTGGGCTCCAGTGAGAATTCGTCATACGGCTCGTAGGTATAGGCATCTGTCTTGTTGAATACCAGGTAGATAGGCTTGTCTGCGGCAGATATATCCTTCAGGGTTTTCTCCACCACTTCTATCTGCTCCCTATAGTCCGGATGCGACACATCGACAACATGTATAAGCACATCCGCCTCGCGCACCTCGTCAAGGGTGCTCTTGAAGGCTTCTATGAGCTGTGTAGGCAGTTTGCGGATGAATCCCACGGTGTCGCTAAGCAGGAAAGGCACATTGCCTATCACTACCTTGCGCACGGTGGTATCGAGGGTGGCGAAGAGCTTGTTTTCCGCAAAAACATCGGACTTGGCTAGCAGGTTCATCAGCGTGGATTTGCCCACATTGGTGTATCCTACCAGCGAAAGCCTTACAAGCTGGCCCCTGTTGCTGCGCTGTGTGGCCATCTGGCGGTCCACCTTCTTGAGCTGCTCCTTGAGCCTGGCTATCCTCTCGCGCACGATTCGGCGGTCGATTTCTATCTGGGTTTCACCCATTCCTCCGCGCATTCCGACTCCGCCTCTCTGCCTCTCAAGATGGGTCCACATACCTGCCAGACGCGGCAGCATATAGTTGTAGCGGGCTAGCTCAACCTGCATCTTGGCATAGGCTGTCTTGGCCCTCTGAGAGAAGATTTCAAGGATAAGGCTGGTTCGGTCTATAACCGCCGCTGTCTTGATGATTTTCTCGATATTGCGCTGCTGCATCCCCGTAAGTTCGTCATCGAAAATAACATAGTTGATGCTGTTGTCCTCGCAGTACTGGGCAATCTCCTCAAGTTTTCCGCTTCTTATGTAGGTGGATTTCTCCGGTTTATCGAGCCTCTGGACGAATTTGCGGTCGCCGGTCGCGCCGGCGGTTTCGGCAAGGAATTCCAGTTCCTCAAGGTATTCCATTACCTTGAGGTCGTCGTCTCCCTGCCTGATTATGCCTACAAATACGGCCTTTTCTTCTTTTTTGTTCTCCATTGTCTTTATTCTTACGCGGCAAATATACAAAAAAAGGCTATCCTTTCGGGACAGCCTTCAATATAGTGTTGCAGATATTATCTCAACTGGAAGATAACAGGGAAGGTGTAGGTAACCTTTACTGCGCGGTCTCTCTGACGGCCCGGCTCCCACTTAGGTGAGCTGGAAACGACGCGGACGGCCTCCTTGTCGAGAGATGCGTCCACACCTCTGAGCACCTTTACATCTGAAATCTTGCCGTTAGGGTTGACGGTGAACTGAAGCATTACACGACCGCTCACGCCGTTCTCCTTGGCGATTTCCGGATATACGAGGTTCTGGGCAACCCACTTTGAAAAGGTGTTGGCATCGCCGCCCTGGAATGTAGGCTTAACCTCTACAATCTGGAACGGAATGGCCTCTTCCTCAATTTCTTCTTCCTCAACTTCCTCGACATAGTCCATAATCTCTACACCGATGCTGCTGTCGTCCTCGAGGTTGAGAATGTTGTCCTCTACCTGGATGTCATCGTCAACGATGTCGATCTGGTCTGAGAGAACCACGGTCTTAGGAACCTCTGGTGGTGGTGGAGGGGTCTCCTGAGTAATAGGGATGATCTCCTCCTCGGCTACTTCTATGTTCTCAGCCACAAAGACTGACTCCTGCGTTTCTGAGCTCGTCCACTCGAATGCGCCGAATACACACAGAAGTGAGAATACAAAACCAATCTCGATGAACAGCAGTTTCCTGTTGTTGAGATCAGCTTTAGGTGATTTCTTTACTTCCATTTTATCAGTTTCTTTAAATATTCAATTGGCGCTCCAAAGATAAAAAACTTTAAACTCATTTCCAATTCATTTCTAAAATTTTGATTTAAATAGTAGATTTGCAAAAATTTCAGCAACTGCCGCGATGATACGTTATTTCAACGAAGACATAAAATTTGAACTGAAGCATAAACTCTTCAACAATAATTGGTTAAAGACTGTTGCGGGGAGCGAGATGAAGCGTCTTGGAGACATAAACATCATCTTTTGCTCGGATCCGTACATCCTGGATGTCAATTTAAAATATCTTCAGCACGATTATTTTACCGACATCATCACCTTCGACTACTGCGAAGGCGACAAGTTGTCAGGCGACCTTTTCATCAGTATAGACTCCGTCCGCGAGAACTCAGTCTTCTACGGGACAGAGTTCGAGGACGAGCTCAACAGGGTTATGGTGCACGGCCTGCTTCATCTTATAGGTTACGATGACCACAGCGATAGCGACATCGCCCAGATGCGCGCCAAGGAGAATTATTATCTCGAGCTCCGACGCTCGCTTCTCGGATGAGCAGACAGTATGATATAATAGTGGTCGGGGGAGGCCACGCCGGCTGCGAGGCTGCAATGGCCGCCGCAAACCTCGGTTCCAAGGTGCTGCTCATCAGCGGAGATATGACTCTCTTCGCCAAGATGTCCTGCAACCCTGCTGTCGGTGGTATAGCCAAAGGTCAGATAGTCAGGGAGATAGATGCTCTTGGAGGCTATACCGGCCTGGTTACCGACAGCGCCACCCTTCAGTTCAGGATGCTCAACAAGTCCAAAGGACCGGCCATGTGGAGCCCGCGTGCGCAGTGTGACAAAATCCAGTTTTCGCTAAACTGGCGTCGAATTCTCGAAACTGCCTCTAACTTAGATATTTACGTGGATTTTGCGACTTCTTTTCTCTTTGAGAATTCAAAAATCTGCGGCGTCCGCACATCAACAGGGGCAATTTTTCACTCTCGCGCACTTATTCTGACCTCCGGAACCTTCCTTTCCGGCAAAATCTTCATCGGCCAGACCGTGATGACCGGCGGGAGGATAGGGGAGAAATCCTCCGAAGGTCTGACCGCTCAACTTGTCGAGAGAGGCCTCGTTTCCGGTAGAATGAAAACCGGGACTCCTCCGCGCATCGACATTTCTTCCGTAGATACCTCGCGGCTTCCTCAACAGTTCGGCGACGAGCAGCCTTCCCGCTTCTCCTTCCTCGATGTACCTTCAAGCATCCAGGCAGGTCAGGAGCAGATGCCCTGCTTTATCCTGCATACCAACTGGAGAGTCCACGAGATTCTCCGTTCAGGCTTCAGCGAGTCGCCGCTCTTCACAGGGCTTATCAGCGGCAAGGGTCCACGCTATTGTCCGAGCATCGAAGATAAGTTGAGGGTTTTCCCGGATAATCCTGCACACCAGCTTTTCCTTGAGCCGCAAGGCCGCAATACCAATGAATACTATCTTCAGGGCTTCTCGTCCTCGCTTCCTTTGCAGGTCCAGGTCGATGCCCTGCACGCGATAGCCGGTCTTGAGAATGTAAAGATTTACCGCCCGGCCTACGCTGTTGAATACGACTATTTCGACCCGACTCTGCTCAAGCAGAATCTCGAAACCAAGCCGATTGAAAACCTTTTCCTTGCAGGTCAGGTCAACGGAACGACTGGATACGAAGAGGCGGCAGGGCAGGGAATTATAGCCGGTATCAATGCCCATCTCAAGATTAACGGAAAGGCTCCTTTCATCCTTAACAGGGATGAGTCCTATATCGGAGTGCTTATCGACGATCTCGTCACGAAGGGCGTGGATGAACCTTACAGAATGTTCACTTCCCGCGCCGAGTATCGCGTACTTCTACGCCAGGACAATGCCGACCAGAGGCTTACCGGACTCTCTCACGAGATAGGTCTCGCAAGCGAAGAGAGGTACTCCCGAATGATGCGAAAATACGAGGAAATCTCCAACCTCAAGGCTTACTGTGACAGCCACAATATTACTCCGGCTGTCGCCAATCCTTTCCTTTCTGAGTGTGGCTCCAGTCCGATTACCGAGTCCCGCAAAATCTCTGACATCGCTACGAGGCCTGAAGTTTCGCTTCCAGAGTTGTTGAAGGTTGTTCCACGTGGAACATCTAGCGAGGAGGTAATGGAGAGCGTGGAAATCTCAATAAAATACAGCGGATATATCGACAGGGAAATTCAGAATGCGGAGAAACTCCATAGGCTTGAAAACCTTAAAATCCCCGATAATTTCGATTTCGACAAGCTTTCCGGACTCTCGATAGAATGCCGTCAGAAGCTGAAAAAATACGCCCCGAGAACCATAGCTCAGGCCATGAGAATCTCGGGCGTATCTCCTGCGGACATTTCTGTCCTGCTTGTATATTTCGGACGCTAAAGCCTGTTAAAGCATCTTCAGCGCAGCCTTGATAATCTCTTCGAGACTTGCTCCAGGGTTGTTCTTAAGTATTGCCTGGATAGCCTTGGAGATGTTCGGCTTGGCGAATCCGAGGTTAAGCAGAGCTGATGCCGCTTCGTCCGCATTCTTGTTGGATTCAGCTTTAATCAGTGTCTCGAAGCTTGCGTTCTCGCCCTTGACAATCTTGTCTTTGAGTTCCAGCACGAGGCGCTGTGCACTCTTGAGACCGATGCCTTTGACGGATTTCAGGCGGTTGATGTCTTCCGAGAGGATGGCTTCGTTGAGCTCGGCAGGGGAGAGCGAGGAGAGTATCATCCTTGCGGAAGCGGCGCCCATCCCTGAGACTCCGGTGATGCTCCGGAAGAGGTTTCGCTCCTCCTTGGTCGCGAATCCGTAGTCCACTTCCTGCCCGTCTCTCTGGTTGACCTGGCGCTGGATATAGAGCGTAGCCTCGGTCTTGCCGTCGAGGACATCGTAGGTCTGAAGTGAAATCTCCATGGCGTATCCGATACCGCCGTTGTCCACTACAGCTGAAGTTGGAGTGAGTTCTGCCAGTTTGCCGGAAATATAGTCGATCATAATCCTTTTGAATTTTCTGAAAGCGATTCCAAAAATAGTCATAAATTCGTAATTTTGCGCTCGCTATGAACATAGATGAATTGAGAAATGAGTTCCCGCAGCTTTCGCAGCAGGTCTATGGTAAGCAGCTTGTCTATCTGGACAACGCTGCGACTGCCCTCAGGCCAGCTTCCGTAGTGCGCGAATGGGACAAAATCTCCACTAAATACACCGCCAATCTCCACCGTGCCGTGCATCATATAGCTGCTGTGGCAACTGACAGGTATGAGCACGCCAGGTATGTTGTCGGCAGGTTTCTCAATGCTTCCTCCAGCGATGAGATAATCTTCACTTCAGGCACTACAGCTTCCATCAATCTGATGGCGTTCAGCTTCGGTGAAGCATTCGTCGAGGATGGTGATGAAATCATCGTGACGGAGTGCGAGCATCACTCCAATATCGTTCCGTGGCAGATGATGTGCGCCCGCCGCAAAGCCGTGCTCAAAGTGCTGCATGTCGATGATAACGGCCATCTCAATCTCTCTGAACTCAAGACCCTGCTCAGCCCGCGCACCAAGCTTGTCTGCGTGGCTCAGATTTCCAATGTCCTGGGTCTCAGAAATCCTGTAAAAGAGATTGTAAAGATTTGTCACTCAGTTAATTGCCCTGTTCTTATCGATGGTGCGCAGGGGATAGTGCACAGCGAAGTCGATGTCCGCGCGCTGGACTGCGACTTCTATGCCTTCTCCGGACATAAGATTTACGCCGCTCCGGGTACGGGCGTGCTCTACGGCAAGCGGGAGTGGCTCGACAGGATGCCTCCGTATATGGGAGGAGGGGAGATGATTGAGAGCGTCAAGTGGAGCGGGACGACCTATGCGCCGCTGCCGCGCAAGTTTGAGGCGGGTACGCAAAACATATCCGGCACTCCGACCTTCGTCCAGGCTCTTGAGATTGCGAATGAGATGCACTCTCCGGAGATTGAGCATAATATGACGGAAGTCGTTGATTATATGCTGAATGCGCTTACATCCGACCCTCGTTTCCGCCTCTACGGACTGCCGGGGGACGGCTATGAGAAGATTCCGCTGTTTTCGTTCTCCGTGGAACATATCCACCACGAAGACCTCGCCCTCATCCTCGACAAGATGGGCATAGCGGTGCGTTCCGGGCAGATGTGCGCAGAGCCGCTGATGGACCGCTTCGGGGTTACAGGTATGCTCAGGGCATCTTTCGCCCCTTACAACACAGTTGAGGAGGCCCGTTATCTGATGAAGTCGCTCGACAGGGCGATTAAAATGCTTCAACAATGATGAAAACATTAAAGGAAGTCCAGACCGACATCATCGAGGAGTTCTCGATGTACGATGACTGGCTCGACAAGTATCAGTACCTTATTGAACTCGGCAACTCGCTGGGAGAGTTCCCCGCAGAACTGAAGACCGATGATAGATTGATAAAAGGTTGCCAGTCAAGAGTTTGGCTGGATGCCAAGGTAGAGGACGGCAAGATTGTATTCAGTGCCGACAGCGATGCAATAATTACCAAGGGCATCATTTCCCTGCTGATTTCGGTTTATTCCGGAAGGACGGCTGAAGAGATTGCCGGAGACGATTTTTCCTTCGTGGAGAAGCTCGGCCTCAAGGAAAACCTCTCCCCGACCAGGGCCAACGGTCTGGTATCTATGATCGCAACAATCAGAAACATAGCTGAAAAGAACATTCAGAAATGAGCGAAACCAACAATAACGATGTGCTGACTCCGGAGGACGTCAAGGCGCTCGCTCCCCTCTATGAGAATGTGGTGCTGGCGCTGAAGCAGGTCTATGATCCGGAGATTCCGGTCAATATCTATGACCTCGGACTTATCTACGAACTCACTATCAATAAAGAACACAGGGTCTATATCAAGATGACTTTCACCGCCCCGAACTGCCCGATGGCGGACGAGGTGATGGCGGATGTCAAGCGTGTCGTGGAGGATACTCCGGGCATCAGCGGCTGCGATATCGAGCTCGTCTTCGAGCCGGTCTGGGACCAGAGCCTGCTCTCAGACGAAGCGAGGGTAGCGCTCGGTATGGATCCCGAAATGGATGATGAAGAGCAGTAAGGTATATCTTTCGCTCGGCACCAATATAGGAGACCGCCGCCGCAATATCGAAGAGGCCCTCAGGCTTCTGGACGAAGGTCTCGGCGTGCACTGGAATGCCCTTTCCACGATTATAGAATCAAAGTCCTGGGGCTTCGAAGGCGGGGATTTTCTCAACTGCGCGGTCTGCTACGACTGCAGCCTCTCTCCCCACGGTCTGCTCGGGCTCTGCAAGGACATAGAACACAGGATGGGGCGTCGCGAGAAGCTGGAATTCAACCCCGACGGCAGCCGCATCTATCACGACCGCATCATCGACATAGACATTCTTCTCTACGGCGAGCTTACCCTAGACGAGCCGGATCTCAAGATTCCGCATCCCAAGATGCGCGAAAGAGAGTTCATTATGGGCCCGCTGATGGAGATATTTGGCTGAAAAGAGTTAACTTTGCACGATTGACTCAGAAATAAAACAACAACTAAGATATGACACAAGAAGAATTATTCAAGGTGCTTGTCGCACACTGCAAGGAGTACGGTTTCATCTTCCCGTCAAGTGAAATCTATGACGGACTGGCTGCCGTCTATGACTACGGCCAGCTGGGCGTGGAGCTCAAGAACAACATCAAGCAGTACTGGTGGAACGCGATGACCCGCCTCAACGAGAATATCGTGGGCATCGACGCCTGCATCTTCATGCACCCCAAGACCTGGGTCGCTTCAGGTCATGTGGCCGCGTTCAACGACCCGCTCATCGACAACAAGGACTCCAAGAAGAGATACCGCGCCGATGTGCTCATCGAGGATTATCTCGCCAAGATAGAGGAGAAAATCAATAAGGAAGTCGAGAAGGGCCGCAAGAAGTTCGGCGACTCCTTCGACGAGGCCAAGTTCCGCGAGACCAACCCTAATGTGCTTCGCGAAAAGGCTCATTATGAGGAAGTTCACAATCGCTATGTTGCGGCGGAGCAGGCCAATGACCTCGCCGAGTACAAGCAGATCATCCTCGACTGCGGCATCGTCTGCCCGATCAGCGGCACCAAGAACTGGACCGACGTGCGTCAGTTCAACCTGATGTTCTCCACCCAGTTCGGCTCCGTCGGCGACGACTCCAGCACCATCTACCTCCGTCCGGAGACGGCCCAGGGCATATTCGTTGACTACATCAATGTGCAGAAGACCGGCCGAATGAAGATTCCGTTCGGCATTGCGCAGATCGGAAAGGCCTTCCGCAACGAGGTGGTAGCCCGCCAGTTCATATTCAGAATGAGGGAGTTCGAGCAGATGGAGATGGAATTCTTCGTCCGCCCGGGCACCGAGATGGAGTGGTTCAAGAAGTGGAAGGAAAACCGTATGAAATGGCATGT
>CAVAID010000074.1:0-9474 GCA_963588685.1 bacterium | reverse complement strand
GATTGTCTTTCATTGTTAAAGTTTTTAAAATTAAACATTTCCCCTCGACAAGCTCTGGGACCGCTCAAAGTGTGCGTATTGCCGACAAAGCAACGGTCGCTGAGCTCCGTCGAAGCGCCGCAGCTGACCGAGTCCCGAATCCTTCGAGGATTGCCCGCAATGTAGGCATAATTCCCGGTACCATCGCAAAGGAAACAGAAATTATTTTTCTTTGCTTCGTATAATGTCACTTCGACGGGACTCAGCAACCGCAGGCGCGGGGACTGCTCTCGTCAATCTAAACAACCTCAAGATGGACGGCAGCATTGACCCGCTCATCCATAATTCGGTCCTCTGGATGGTCAGGAGCGTTAAGCTGATGTGACCGATTGTCTTATCTACAGAATGCGGCCCGGGCATTGTGCAATGTAGCGCACAGAAGCGGGATTGGCGTGGCCGGCGCCAAGTCCGAAGTCATCGATGGCCACGGCAATCTTCATTCTGTGGCCTGAACGCTAGATTGCTGTGGCCGCATTTTGTAGAAAATATGCGGTTGCTCCGAGAGAGGTCGTTGAGTTCCGTCGAAGCGCCGCGCCTCGCCCCTCGATGCTTCGACTCTCTCAGCTACCGATTGTTCGTCCATCTAAACGGCCTTAGGATGGACGGGAGACAGCATTTATGGTGACAGAAGGAAAACGGTGTAAGAAAAGCCGTTTATTTGCACCGAATGACTGGGGGAACGAAAACGGTGAAAATAATGGCGTTTCTGCGCACGAAATAGTTTCTTCGACGCAGAAAGCCCCTCGACGAGCTCGAGACCGTTTCAGCGGCCGTCGGGGGCTGAGAGCCTACCCGAGGAAGCCGAGGAGGATACCGGCGGCGACGGCGGAGCCGATTACGCCGGCTACGTTCGGAGCCATGGCGTGGGTGAGAAGGTGGTTGGACGGGTCGGCCTCGAGACCTACAATCTCGGAAACTCGCGCCGAATCAGGCACCGCGGACACTCCGGCATTGCCGATCAGCGGGTTAATCTTCTTGCCCTCAGGCAGGAAGAGGTTCATGAACTTGGCGAAAAGCACACCGAAGGTGGTCGCAATCACGAAGGAGATGAGTCCGAGGAAGAAAATCTTGACGCTGTTGCCGGTCAGGAACACGTCAGCCTGGGTCGAAGCGCCCACGGTCACGCCGATAAGCGTAGTGACCACATCGATGAGCGGACCGCTTGCGGTGGCGGCGAGCCTCTTCGTGACTCCGCTCTCCTTGAGCAGGTTGCCGAAGAAGAGCATGCCCAGCAGCGGAAGTCCTGAAGGCACGATGAACGCTGTGCAGATGAAGCCGGCGATAGGGAAGATAATCTTCTCGCGCTGGCTGACCACGCGCGGCTTGCTCATGCGGATGAGACGCTCCTTCTTGGTCGTGAGCAGCAGCATTATAGGCTTCTGGATCACAGGGACGAGTGCCATATATGAATAAGCCGAAACGGCAATCGCGCCCATCAGCTCCGGAGCCAGCTTGGAGCTCAGGAAGATGGCCGTAGGGCCGTCTGCGCCGCCGATGATGCCGATGGCACCGGCCTCGTTGGGAGCGAATCCCATCGTGAGCGCCAACAGGTAGGCGCCGAAAATACCCGTCTGCGCCGCCGCACCAATCAATATGAGCCTAGGCTGCGAAATCAGCGCCGAGAAGTCGGTCATCGCTCCGATGCCAAGGAAAATCAGCGGCGGATACCAGCCCTGACGCACGCCCTGATACAGGATGTTGAGCACTGAACCCTGCTCGTAGATGCTGACCTGCAGGCCGGTAAGAACCGGAATATTGCCGATGATCATACCGAATCCGATCGGCACGAGCAGGAGAGGCTCCCACTTCTTGACGACACCCAGGGTGATGAAGATGATGCCGATCAGAATCATCACCAGATGCTGCCAGGTGCAGTTGGCAAATCCGGTAAACTGCCAGAACTGCTGCAGGCTGTCGATGATATTCTCCATTAGCCGATCGTAACGATTTTAGCGTCCTCGAGCACTGAATCTCCCTTGGAGACATGGATGGCGGTAATGGTGCCGTCGCACTCGGCGAGAATCTCGTTCTCCATCTTCATCGCCTCGATGACTGCGACCTTCTGTCCGCGCTTCACGGCCTGGCCCTCCTTGACATCAACGCTGATGATGACTCCCGGAAGAGGGGAGACGATGTCCTTGCCTGCGCCGGCGGCCTTGGGTGCCGCCGCGGCTGCCGGGGCTGAAACCGCGGCTGCCGGAGCTGCGGCCTGAACCGGAGCGGCTGCAGGCTGGGCCGCAACCGGAGCGCCGCCCTCGATTTCTACATTGTACTCGACACCGTTGACGGAGACGCTGGCATTCGCGCCCTCTACGCTATTGACGGCAACGCTGTATTCCTTGCCGTTGATCTTGAATTTGTATTCTTTCATTTCCTTGGATATTTTCTGAAATTGAACTGCGGATTGCCCCAGGCGGAAGCGGGGTTCTTCCTGATGGTAATGAAGCCCGGCTCGATGTCATGGACGCTGTCGCCGAGGTAGAGGCTCAGCGCCGTGAGCGCCGCAATCTCCTCGTCCGAAGTGCCTTCCGCGCTGAGAGCCAGGGCGATGGCGGCTGCTATGGCCTGCTCGTCGCCGGAAGCCTTCGCCGGGGCGGATTTGCGCTTGAACTTGCCGGAGAATATGCCGCCGGAGAGGCTGTAAACCCCGTAGAGTATCAGCAGGGCGCAGAATACCACGCACACGCTGATGAGGGTGAGCGTCCATCCGTGCGGATCGGTCTGTGCCATCCTGTCGGCACCGGCCGTCAGAAGACTACAGAGGCAGGTTGTCATGTTTGCGAGCTGGCATTTCCTGACGCTTGCCGCTGAGGGCCTCGAGTGCGCGAATCACGCGGAAGCGGGTGTTGCGCGGCTCGATGACGTCTTCGATATAGCCCTTCTGCGCAGCCTGGTAAGGGTTGCAGAAGAGGTCGTTGTACTCTTTCTTCTTGGCTTCGGCGAGCGCGGCCTGCTTCTCCGGGTCGGTCTCGGCCTTGAGCTCCTTGCCGTAGATGATGCCCACTGCACCCTCGGCTCCCATCACGGCGAAGTTGGCTGAAGGCCAGGCGTAGTTGATATCGCCCCGGAGCTGCTTGCAGCTCATTACGATATGCGCTCCGCCGTAGCTCTTGCGCAGGGTTACGGTAACCTTAGGCACTGTGGCCTCGCCGTAGGCGTAGAGGAGTTTCGCGCCGTTGGTGATGATGGCGCCGTATTCCTGCTGCGTGCCGCAGAGGAAGCCCGGCACATCCACTAGGGTGACGAGAGGGATGTTGAACGCATCGCAGAACCTCACGAACCTCGCGGCCTTGCGGGAGGCGTTGATGTCGAGCACGCCAGCGAGCACGCGCGGCTGGTTGGCCACGATGCCCACGCTGCGTCCGCCCATGTGCGCGAAGCAGGTGATTATGTTCTTGGCGAAGTCCTTGTGGACCTCGAAATAGTCGCCGTCATCGACTATGCTGCCGATGATACCGTACATGTCGTATGCCTTGTTGGGGTTGTCCGGGATGATGCTGTTGAGCGCGTCGTCCACCCTGCCCGGCAGGTCGGAGGTCTCGCGCAGAGGCGCGGTCTCCATATTGTTCTGAGGCAGGAAGGAGAGGAGTTTCTTGATCTTCGCGATGCCATCCTCCTCGCTTGAGGCTGAGAAATGTGCCACTCCGGACTTGGAGGCGTGCACTGAGGCTCCGCCGAGCTGCTCCTGGTCCACGGTCTCGCCGGTCACTGACTTGACGACGGAAGGGCCGGTAAGGAACATATAGGAGGTATTCTCAACCATCAGGGTGAAGTCGGTGAGGGCAGGGGAGTAAACCGCTCCGCCCGCGCAAGGTCCGAAGATGCCGCTGATCTGAGGCACCACGCCGCTCGCGAGGATGTTGCGCTCGAAAATCTCGCCGTAGCCGGCAAGCGAATCGATGCCCTCCTGGATGCGCGCGCCGCCGGAGTCGTTGAGCCCGATAATAGGGGCGCCGGCCCTAACGGCCATATCCATAACCTTGCAGATCTTCTCGGACATGGTCTTGGAGAGCGAGCCTCCGTTGACCGTGAAGTCCTGGGCGAATACATATACCAGCCTGCCGTCAATCGTGCCCTGGCCGGTTACTACGCCGTCGCCGTCGGTGTGGGTGGCACCCATTCCGAAGTCCGTGCAGCGATGGTGCACGAACATGTCGAATTCCTCGAAGCTGCCCGGGTCGAGCAGCATCGCAATCCTCTCGCGCGCCGTGAGCTTGCCCTTGGCGTGCTGGGCGTCGATGCGCTTCTGTCCTCCGCCGAGAGCGGCCGAGGCGCGGCGGGCAACGAGCTGTGAAATCTTTTCCTGTTGTATGCTCATATTTGTATTATATCCAAAAACGGGCTCAAAGTTACATAAAAATTTCTATTGGTGGGCCGGACGGAGCAGGTCGAGCACCGTCTTGACCGGGTTGAAGGTCACTGAAGGCACCTCCACGAAGAGAGTGTTCCAGTCAGACATCGAGCCGTTCCAGAGGCCCGGAAGCTCGAGCGCCTTGAGCTCGCGGCCCTTGTAGCTCTTGCTGCTGATGAGTCCGGTCTCCTCATCGACATGTTCGAGCAGGTCGAATTTCTCGCCCTCGTAGTCCCTGATGCAGCAGACGAGATCGACAGGGTTGAAGTGGGTCGCGCCCTTGAGGATTTCAGCGGAGCGCGGGTCGGACATGTCTATCTGCGCGGCTTCGAGTATCTGGAGCGAGGTGGAGCCGTCCTTGGCCCTGATGATGAACGGGCCGCCGCCCGGCTCGCCTTCGTTGCGCACCATTCCGCAGACCCTGATAGGTCGGTTGAGCTTGGCGCGGAGCAGGTCGGCCCTGTCGCGGCAGTCCTTAGGCTCCGGAATCGTCACGCAGAGGGTGTCGCGCAGGAAGGTCTCGATTTCGTTGCAGAGCTCCTGGCACTCAGGGGTGGCGTAAGGGTCGTCCTGGTTGATGTTGTAGCCCGGGATGTAGCAGAAGTCGGAGAGGGATTTGCGCACCTCGGTCATCTGGTCGAGGGTGTAGAGGTAGTCGCGGATGGTGTCGCGCAGCTGCAGCGCCCTGCCCATCAGGACCTTCTTCCAGTGGTAGGTCTCTCCCTGGAGCCTCTCCGTGCATACATTGTCTATATTTTTGATGGACACGAGCTCCTCGTCAAGGGCGTTGAGGTTGTAGATGAGCGCCCCGTGCCCGGCAGGGCGGGTGAGCGGCGTGCCGTCGTCCTTGAGTATAGGGCGGTTGTCGCTGTCCACGGCGACGGTGTCTGTATTCTTGTCCTGGTAGGTAAATGTTATATTGTACCTGACTCCGTAGCGCTGCTCGTATTTGTCCTTGATGCTGTCCAGCAGTTCGCGGAAGAGGCCCTCGTGCTCCGGGGAAATCGTCACCACGATGTTGACGCTACCGTCGGAGTTGCGCATATATGCCTGTCCTTCAACGAGATGCTCTGCAAGCGCGGAGCGCACCTCGTCCGGGTAGCGGTGGAATGCGAGCACCCCTTTCGGCTTGCTGCCGTAGGCGAGTCCCTCGTCGGTAAGCAGGCGGTGCGCCGTCTGAACCGGGTCGAACGGCGCTTTGCCGAACACTTCCGGGCTGTAGAATGCGAATTTCTCGAGATTGCCGCTCAATTTGCGCGTGGCGTCATTGGGCTCGTCCATCCCGGCGAAGATGTCCTTGAACATCCTGGATGCCGCCCCGGAAGCCGGTACGAATTTGCATTTGCCCGCCACGTCGGCGGTGTCGGCGTATTTCTCGGCCTCGGCAGCCTGCTCATCCGTGAGGACTTCAATGCCTCTCTGCGGGGTCGCTGCGGCCACGATGTCGAGCCTCGGGAAACCTTTGCGGAAACGCTCGATCTGAGCTTCGATTCTGTTCTTTTCCATATCTGTTGCTGTTATAGGTAAAATTCTCGTCTGTAGCTGTAATTGGTGCGGAGCTCCACGAACTTGGTCGGGTTCATCCGGAACATGAAGTCATCCGTGAAGATAGGGTAGTTGTACTGTATCATCGCGGCAATCTGGCCCTGGCTCTTGTCCAGCACGTTGAGGCGGACGGCCTGGTATTCCATAATGTCGGTCTGCGGGAAGAATTCGTACAGCTCCGCGATGCTCAGGAACCTGGCCACGGACCTCACTGCCATCGAGGTGCCGATCTGCTTGCCCTGGAGGGAGTAGCCGGCGATGTGCGGGGTGGCTATGTCGATCCGGTTCATCAGCTCGGTGTTGACCCACGGCTCGTGGCTCCAGGCGTCGATGGCGACCGGGCCGAGCTTGGGGATGGCCTCCAGCAGCGCCTGCTCGTCGACGATGTCGCCCTGGGCGGTGTTGATGAAGAACGCCCCCGGCTTCATCTTGGCGAAGAATTCCCTGCCGGCGAGGCCGCGGGTGCTGTCGGTGAGCGGGACATGTATCGTGACGATGTCGGAGTTCTCCAGCAGGTAGTCGAGGGAGCAGAACTGCGTGTACCACTCGATCTCCGCCTTGCGCGGGTCGTGGCGGAGTATCTTGAATCCCAGGCCGCGCCCCATCGTCTCCACCCTCTGCCCGATGTTGCCGAGGCCTATGACGCCTATGGTCGCGCCGCTGAGGTCGATGCTCTTGCGCGCCGCGGAGCCGTAGAGGGCCGAGAACACATAGTCGGCCACGGCGCCCGCGTTGCAGCCGCTGGCGTTCTTGAAGAAGATGCCGTTGCGGCGGCAGTACTCCACATCTATATTGTCGGTGCCCACGGTGGTGGTGGCGATAATCTTGACGGAGCTGCCCTTGAGCAGGGCCTCGTCGCACCTGGTGCGGGTGCGGATAATCAGCGCGTCGGCGCCTTCGAGGTCGGCCCGGTTGATGAGCGGTCCGCTCTTGTAGAGCACTTCGGCGTAGGGCTCGAAGACTCCCTCGGTAAATGGTATGGCGCTGTCGATTACTATTTTCATTTGAGTATCAATTCTTTGATATATTTTCCATCCCCGTTCCTGCCCGGGAAGAGCTCGTCGGCTTCGAGCAGAGCGTTCATCTTGTCCACCAGCTCCTTACGCTGGAATCCGAGCTGGCTGCGCACCACGGAGGAACTCAGGGTTATGTAGAGCTTGCCGTCCCGGAAGAATTTCCGCACGGTGTAGGGACCGGCCCCGGAGGCATTGTCCCAGGCGGTGAATACCAGGTGGGTGCTCATCCCCTTGGCGAGCCCGCGCGAGCTGAGGTACTGCCTGAGCACTTCGGCGAGCGGCTGCGCGTTTTTGCGGCTGATCCTGTTTCGGGTCTGGTTATTATTCATCGGCTCTGGTGAAGACGCCTCCTTCCGTCCTTAGATATACCCTGTCCGCAGTGATGGCATCGACTATGCCGCGCGTGCGCACCTTGTCGGAGTCGGTTATGAAAATCTGGCCGAACTCCCTGTCGGAGACCATTCCCAGCAGGTTGCTCACCCTCGACGGGTCCAGTTTGTCGAAGAGGTCGTCGAGCAGCATCATCGGGGCGCAGCCGCAGCTGAGCTTCATCAGCTCGTACTGGGCGAATTTGAGTGCCACGATAAACGACTTCTGCTGCCCCTGCGAGCCGCAGCGCCGTATGGGGTGGGAGCCCATCGTGAAGAGGAAATCGTCCCTCTGCACTCCTGCACCAGTGAATTTGAGCAGCCTGTCCCGTTCCCTGCGGGATTTGAGAATGTCATAGAGATTGCCGTCCCGCAGGTCGCTCCGGTATTCGATGTCCACTTCCTCCCTGCCGCCGGAAATCTCGGCGTAGTAGCGCTGAACGACCGGCACGAGGCTCGCGCAGAACTCCGCCCTGCGCTTGGAGACCGGCTCCGCGAGCACGGAAAGCCTGCCGTCGAAGGTGTCGAGCAGGTCCTCGTCGGCGCAGCCGTCCTTGAGCAGGCGGTTGCGCTGCAGGAGCAGGCGGTTGTACTGCTGCACGGAGTTGAGGTATTCCCCGTCCATCTGGGAGAGCACGGAGTTGACGAAGCGCCGCCTCTCATCACCGGACTCGCTGACCAGCGCGATGTCGGCAGGGGAGACCATCACTATAGGGAGTACCCCGATATGCTCGGAAATCCTGCCGTAGGGCTTGTCGTCGCGGCGCAGACGCTTCTCGCCGCCCTCGCTGACCTGGATGCTGAAGCGGGACCGCGGGCCGTCGCCCATGGTGTAGATGCCTGAGAGGGCGAAACTTGAGCAGCCGTGGCGGAAATTGTAACGGTCCGACGCGGCGAAGGCGCTCTTGGTCATCGAGAGGTACCACACGGCATCGAGCAGGTTGGTCTTGCCCTCCCCGTTGCCACCGCTTATGCAGTTGATATTCGGAGAGAACTCGATCTCCTGCAGCGCGATGTTGCGGAAATCCTGGATGACTATCTTGTCGAGTGTCGGCATATCGTACAAAGATACATATTTTATTCCTTTCCCGGGCACTTTGAAAGTTAAAGTATTTTTCATACTTTTGCAGGCTGAAATATCGATTTTTGAATAATTACAGATATGGCCAACACAAATGCTAAGGACAAGGACGCGGTACGTCAGGAGAATATCGAGAAGACCGTTTCCTCAACAGAACAGTTTTACAACGAACACAAGAAGGTAATCTGGGGCGTGGTGATCGCTGTCGTAGTGATTTTCCTCGGCGCTCTCGCATGGAACAAATTCGTCTATCAGCGCCAGTGCAAAGAGGCGCAGGAGCAGGCTTTCCCTGCCGAGGCGAGCTTCCGCAACGGTGAGTACGAGATAGCTCTCAACGGCGACGGCAACAACCTGGGCTTCGCCGACATCATCAGCGACTACGGCACCAAGGCCGGCAAGGCGGTTTACCTCTATGCGGGCATCTGCGAGCTGCAGCTCGGCAACTACGAGGGCGCTCTCTCATACCTCAAGAAATACAAGGGCGGCGAGCCTATCCTCGCTTCCCGCGCGAAGGCCTGCCAGGGCGACGCCTATGTGGGACTCGGCAAATATGAAGAGGCTGTCAGCTGCTTCAAGGCCGCAGTCGAAGGCGCCGACAACATCTTCGCCGCAGGCTACCTCCTCAAGGAAGGTCTGGCATACGAAGCTCTCGGACAGAAGGCCGAGGCTCTGAAGTGCTACAACTCCATCAAGGAGAACTATCCGCAGTCCATCGAGTCATACGAGATCAACAAGTACATCGCAAGGGTATCCGAATAAGTTATGGGAAGAGCGTTTGAATTCCGTAAGGAGAGAAAGTTGAAGAGATGGGGCCACATGGCCCGCACTTTCACCAAGCTTGGCAAGGAAATCACCATCGCGGTAAAGCAGGGCGGTCCTGATGTGACCGGCAACCCTCGTCTGCGTGCCCTTATGGCTGAAGCCCGTACGGAGCAGATGCCTAAGGAGAACATCGAGCGCGCCATCAAGAAGGCGACCGAGAGCAAGCAGGGCGACTTCAAGGAGCTGGTATATGAGGGCTACGGCCCATACGGCATCGCCTACCTCGTGGAGGCCGCTACCGACAACAATACC
>CAVAID010000073.1:0-9731 GCA_963588685.1 bacterium | reverse complement strand
CAGATGCCGGCGCTGCGCGACCGCAACAAGGACGACATCTACCTGCTCTTCCGCAAGTTCTCCTCCGACTTCTCGGAGAAATACGGGCTGTGCAAGGTGAGCCTCAACCACGACGCCATCAATATGCTGACCGGCTACCGCTGGCCGGGCAATATCCGCCAGCTGAAGAATGTGGCCGAGACCGTGACGGCGATAGAATCCAGGCCGATAGGCCCGAGCACCGAAAGGGTGGAAATAGGGCCTGAGACCCTCCAGCGCTACATTCCAGAGGAGCAGGGGGCCCTGATGGCCGCAGCCGCGCACACGGAAGGCGGCTCGCTCTCGGACGACGAGAAGCAGCAGCTGGTCAAGGCGATATTCTACCTCAAGCAGCAGGTGGACGAACTCCGGGGCGACGTGGAAGCCCTCAAGTCCGGGAGGCAGAGCGCACCGGCTGCGGGGGCGCCGAAACTCATCGGGGCGCAGCCGTACCGGGAGCCGGAAAGCCGTCAGGAGGCGGACTTCGAGCCTCAGGCTGAGCCGGAGACCCCGGACAACCTCTCGATACGCAGGCTCAACGACGACCTCATCGAGAAGTGCCTCGCCAAGCACGGGGGCAAAGTCAAGCCGGCGGCCGCCGAGCTGGGCATCTCCGAGCGCACCATATACCGTAAACTCGCAGAAAAGAAAGGCAAATGAGAAAGCTCGCACTGCTCCTGATAACTCTCGCGACGGTGACTTCCTGCGGGATATATTCGTTCTCCGGCACATCCATCCAGCCGGATGTCAACACCATCACCATCAACTACTTCGGCTACAAGGCGCTGAGGGTCAACCCGACGCTCAGCAATGACCTCACCGAGGCGCTCAAGACCCGCTTCCGACAGATGACGAGACTGGAGCAGGTCGATATGGACGGCGACCTCGAAATCACCGGAGAGGTGACGGGCTACAATGTGGCGGCATCCGCCATCGCCGCGGGCGACGTGGCCTCGCAGAACAGGCTCACCATCACTGTCAAGGTAGCGTTCACCAACCGCAAATACCCTGAGGACGGCTTCGAGAGCAAGGACTTCTCCGGCTATGCCGACTATGACTCCACCATGTCGCTCGACTCAGTGGAGGCCTCGCTGACCTCCGAAATCGTGGACAAGATTATCGAAGACATATTCAACGCAACCGTGGCGCAATGGTAGAAAGGATTGACATACACTCACTTACGCTAGAGGAACTCTCCGGCGTGGTGTCGCTCTACCCCTGGTATGCCGGCGCGCGGATGGAGCTCTGCCGCAGGATGTCGCAGCTCGGGGCCCTCTCCGAGAGCCAGCTCTCCGAGACCGCTCTGCACCTGGGCTCAAGGCGGATTCTCTGCGAACTGGTGCACTCCGGCCGCAAGGCGGACTGCAGTGACAAGGACCTCAAGCTCCTCGCCGAGACCTATCTGCCCGGCACCCAGACCGAAGAGCGCAAGGTCTATGTGGTGGGCGGAGACTACTTCTCCCAGGCGCAGTACAACGAGGTTCGCCGCTCCGACGACAGCATCTTCTCGCGCTTCGCGAGCAAGGTGCGCGAGGAGGGAGGATACACCGATGAAGAGGCTCCGGAAGCCGACTTCTGCACCGAAACCCTCGCAAAGATTTATCTTGAGCAGGATTACAGGGAGCAGGCCATCGACATTTATTCGAAGCTAAGTTTGCGATATCCGGAAAAAAGTGTTTACTTTGCATCCCTTATTGAAGAAATAAAACAAAAAGAACAATAACAGATGAATACCGTATTTGTAATTTTGACCGTGCTCATCGTCCTCGCAGCGATTCTGCTGATAGTCGTTGTACTTCTCCAGAACAGCAAGGGAGGCGGAATGGCCAGCAATTTCGTGGCAGGCAACCAGACTTTCGGCGTGCGTCAGACCGCCGACCTGCTTGAGAAAGTCACCTGGGGGCTCGTAGCCTTCATCCTCGTCATCTCCATCGTGACCTCGTTCACCACCGGCACCAACGGCGCCGACATCGATGTCACCAACCAGATAGAGAACGCCACCAACCAGCAGCCGGCCTTCCCTACCGCTCCTATCCAGCAGGAAGCTCCGGCCACCGAAAACTAAGGGCGTTGCGGGCGCGCTGACATTTTGTCAGTGGAATATGATTTGAACGATACATCGTCGGTTCCCCAACGGAGCCGACGATTATTGTTATGGAAAACAAGTACGAATTCTTAAGTAAATATGCCATAGACCTCAACGAGGCCGCGGCGAAAGGAAAGCTCGACCCTGTGATCGGGCGTGACGAGGAGATCAGGCGTGTGCTTCAGATCCTTAGCAGGCGTACGAAGAACAATCCTATCCTCGTGGGCGAGCCGGGTGTCGGCAAGACCGCCATCTCCGAAGGCATCGCCACCAAGATAGTCAACGGGCAGGTCCCCGAGAACCTGAAGGACCGCAAGGTCTTCTCCCTCGATATGGGCGCGCTCATCGCTGGCGCCAAGTATCAGGGCGAGTTCGAGGAGAGGCTCAAGGGAGTGGTCAAGGAAGTCGTGGACAGCGACGGACAGATCATTCTCTTCATAGATGAGATACACACCCTGGTCGGTGCGGGCAGGAGCAGCGGCGCGATGGACGCGTCCAACATCCTGAAGCCTGCGCTGGCTCGAGGCGAGCTGCGCACCATAGGCTCCACTACCCTCGACGAGTATCAGAAGTACTTCGAGCAGGACAAGGCCCTGGAGCGCCGTTTCCAGAAGGTGATGGTGGACGAGCCGAGCCCGGCGGAGTCCATCGCCATCCTGCGTGGACTTAAAGAGAAATATGAGAACCACCACCGCGTGAGCATCGAGGACGATGCGCTGATCGCGGCCGTGAACCTCAGCCACCGCTACATCAACAACCGTTTCCTCCCGGACAAGGCGATAGACCTCGTGGACGAGGCGGCCTCCAAGCTGAGGCTGGAGATGAACTCCGTGCCTGAGCCTATCGACGACCTCAACAGCCGCATCCGTCAGCTGGAGATCGAGAAGGAAGCCATCAAGCGCGAGGGCACGAGCCTCAAATCCGAGAAGATTGACGAGGAGCTGAAGAAGTGCAAGGAGGAGCGTGACGCCCTCACGAAGCGCTGGGACGAGGAGAAGGGCCTCGTGACAGAGCTCAACAACCTCCGTCAGAACATCGAGGACTACAAGCGGGACGCGGCCATCGCGGAGCGTTCCGGCGACTACGGCAAGGTGGCGGAAATCCGCTACGGCAAGCTCGCCGAGGCGCAGCGCAGGGTCGATGAGCTCAGCGCAAAGCAGGCCGCAATCAAAGACCCTATCATCACCGAGGCCGTGACCCCGGAGGACATAGCCGAAGTCGTGGCCAAGTGGACCGGCATCCCTGTCAACAGGATGCTGGAGAGCGAGAAGGAGAAGCTGCTCCGCATGGAGAGCGAACTGCACAAGAGGGTTGTGGGCCAGGACAAGGCCATCGCAGCGGTGTCCGATGCCGTGCGCCGCAGCCGTGCGGGACTTTCCAACGAGCACAGGCCTATCGGCTCCTTCCTCTTCCTCGGCACGACGGGCGTGGGCAAGACCGAGCTGGCCAAGGCGCTGGCGGAGTTCCTGTTCAACGATGAGAACATGATGACCCGTATCGATATGAGCGAGTATCAGGAGAGCCATACCGTCAGCCGTCTTATCGGCGCGCCTCCGGGATATGTGGGATATGATGAGGGCGGTCAGCTCACCGAGGCAGTAAGGCGCAAGCCGTACTCAGTGGTGCTGCTCGACGAGATCGAGAAGGCGCATCCGGATGTGTTCAACATCCTGCTGCAGGTGCTTGACGACGGCCGTCTGACCGACAACAAGGGCCGCACCGTGGACTTCAAGAACACCATCCTCATCATGACCTCCAACCTCAAGGAGGAGGAGCTGAGGCTGCGGATGCGTCCGGAGTTCATCAACCGTATCGACGAGATCGTCACTTTCGACACCCTGAGCAAGGAGGATATCCGCCAGATTGTGCGGATACAGATGGAGATTCTGCGTGGGAAGCTCGAGGAGGACAATGTCTCGCTTACCTTCACCAAGGCGTTCGAGGACGATATGGTGGAGAACGGCTACGATCCGGCCTTCGGCGCCCGTCCGGTCAAGAGGCTGATACAGAGGGAGCTCGTCAACCGTCTCGCCCGCGAGATCCTCGAAGGCAAGATCCGCAAGGACTCCACCATCGAGGTCGATTGCGCTGACGGTCAGGTCGTCCTGCGGAACAGGTAGGCCCGCGGGGCGGTCGCTGAGCTCCGTCGAAGCGCCGCCCCTCGACAGGCTCGGGGACCGACGGTCATTGAGCTTGTCGAAGCATCGAAGCGCCGGTCTTCAGGCAGCTTGCATTTTCGTCCAGTATTTCACGGAAATCACCTCAATCGTGTATCCGTTCTTTTCCAGAACTTCATCTTGATTCCAAGTGATTATCAGCAACTTCTTAACTTTAAGCTCCTCCGCACATTCAATCAGGGAGTCAAGTTCTCTTTTTCTGGCCTTTGGAGAACTTATGTCATAGCTTACCTGAATAAGCTGCTCAATCGACGCCCCTTTTCTACAGACAAAATCGACCTCCCTGTCATTCCTTGACCTATAATAGAAAAGCTCGTGTCTTTTCAGGTCGTAGCCTTGTTTCAGCAACTCCAGAAATACCATATTCTCCAGGAGTCTGCCGAGGTTGGATGACAGTTCAAAAGCTCGCGCAAGTACATAGCCGTTATCCACCACATAACATTTCCTGTCCGCTTTATTCATCAATCTCAGCTTGTTGTTGAACCTGGGGAGATATTGGAAAAGATATGTGTT
Source organism: bacterium (assembly GCA_963588685.1). GTDB lineage: Bacteria > Bacteroidota > Bacteroidia > Bacteroidales > UBA932 > Cryptobacteroides. Next base: position 4,937 of record CAVAID010000073.1, on the reverse strand, counting down.
CTGGAGAAAGCTGCAGTATTTCTGGACAGTCGTCACACTCCCCATATCCAGGTCTTCAGCCAATGAGGTGATGCTAAAGGCGTTCGTAAAGTTTGAGAGCAGCCAATCCGCGACATTGTACAGTTCATCCACCTTTCTTACCTTATATCTTTTCACAATGTCCTTGACAATGGTCGAATCATAAAGGCCGGAAAGGTATCCCTCACAAACCTTTGGGGTTAAGGCAATTTCGGGATATCCGCCATATTTCAAGTAATCGTCATATAAGACATTCTCAGGCATCACATTATGCTCACTTTTTTGTCGGTACGCTTTGTACTCCTCCGCCGAGAACGGGTACAGCTTGATTTCCAGATAACGCCCCGAAAGGATGGCGGCAATGTCATCGGACAGCATATTCGCATTAGAGCCCGTGATTATCAGATTCGTGCCTCTTCTGTACAGTTTTTCCACCCACATGCTCCAACCCGGCAGATTCTGGACTTCATCCAGAAGCAGAAATTTGTATCCGCTGTACACTTCATCGAGCAAATCTTCGACTTTTGATTCATCAAAGCCGTCAAGAAGGGCGGAATCGTCAAAGTTCAAGTATGCGAAGTTCTGTCCTCTGAGCATCTGAAGCGCCAATGATGACTTGCCGGCCCTGCGCGGACCGGTGATGAGTTTAATCATCTTGCTGTCACGGTAGAGAGCCGCAGTCTGCTGTGCCATTCTCTCCTGATAATCGAGGGCAAGCAGCCTGTCCCGTTCTTTTTTTTGTTTAAGAATAGCCTCTTTCATTCAATATATTATTTGTAATGGACAAAAATAGCATTTTTTATCCATTACGCAAATTATTTTGGATAAAATAGAACTTCTCTGGCCCCTCGACGCGGCCGCTGAGCTCCGTCGAAGCGCCGCCCTCCTGGCAGCAACCGCCCCTCGACAAGCTCGGGGGCCGCTCCAGGGGACGGCTCGTTAAGTGCAGCCAGGTGGGGAAGTTTCAGGCCGTTTTATTCCCTACCTAGCTTCAGGATAGGCTCTGGAAGGCCGTCTGAGGCAGGTGCCGTTTCCAGGTGGGGAACTTTTCACCCTGATTTATCCCTACCTGGCCAACCCGGGAATAATAGGCGCTACAGATTCCTGTAGATGTTCTCGATGATGGAGGCGAGGATCTTGCCGGTATTGTTGGAGTGGCAGTTGCAGGCTACCACGGCATCCTTGTCGGGGATGATGATGCTGTACTGTCCCCACGCGCCGTCGAGCCGGTACATTCCCGGCACGGAGCACTTCCACATCTGGTATCCGTAGCCCTGCGACCATTCGCCGTGCTGGCCGTCGCCGGTCGAAACCTGCACGGACATCGCCTCGTCGAACCATTCTTCATTGAGCAGCCTCTTCCCGTCCCAGACTCCCTTCTGGAGGAAGAACTGCCCCATCTTGGCAAGGGACTCCGTGGTGATGTGCAGGCCCCAGCCGCCCATGCTGTAGCCGTCGGCAGAGGTCTCCCAGAGATGCCTGCGGATGCCCAGCGGCTGGAATAGTCTGCTCTCGAGGTACTGCTCCGCGGTTTGGCCGGTGAGTTTGGTGATGATGGCGCTCAGAATATAGGTGCTCATCGAATTGTATTCGAAATGGTCGCCCGGGGCGAACTTGAATCCGTAGGAGAACTGCTCCGCCGCCGGATGCTCCACCACCCCTGCCTCAATCGGGCCGAGTATGTTGCGCGCGAAGCCGCTCGTCATCGTCAGCAGATGTTTGACAGTCAGGCTCTTGAGCTCCTCAGACGGCTCCGCCGGAAGTTCGCTCTCGTCGAAGAAGCCGATTACCTTGTCATCGACGGTCAGCAGCCCCTCCTGCACCGCGAAGCCGACGGCAGTTGCGGCGAAGGTCTTGCTCGCCGACCAGAGGATGTGCAGCGCGTCCGGTTCCTGCCCTTCGGCATAGCGCTCGTAGATGAGTTTGCCGCCCTTGAGCACCACGAGGGAGTGGATTTCGTTGGTCCCGTCCATCCGGACGTCGGCGAATACCTTGTCGAAACTGCTCACATCGACGGTGCTGTCCGTCGCCTGCGGGATGGGGGTATCCTTGACTTCCCGGCTGCAGGAAGCCATCACTGCGGCTGCACACAGCAGCGCGATAAGTTTGCTATACTTCATATTGGCTGATTTTGTCTTGTAAATCTACAATATATTTCTAATTATTTCCAAGGAATCTCAGCCAAAACCAGGCAAAAACTCGCATTTTGGCTGAGATTCCGGAAGGGCGCCGGCGGAGGGGGAGGCGAGGGTTACGGTATTTTTGTTATTTTTGCAAGTATGAACAAGGATGGAAGAATACTGGTAGTTGACGACAACGCGGGGATACGCTCTGCGCTGAAGATACTGCTGCCCATGCATTTCGAGGCGGTGGAGCTGCTGCCGTCGCCCGTTACCCTGGTCACCACGGTCGAGCGCTTCAAGCCCGAAGCGGTGCTGCTGGACATGAATTTCACCGCCGACATCAACTCGGGCAACGAGGGCCTCTACTGGCTCGGCGAGCTCAAGTCAAGGTGGCCGGAGCTCAAGGTGGTGCTATTCACCGCCTACGCCGATGTGCAGCTCGCCGTGGAGGGGATGAAACGGGGCGCATATGACTTCATCCCCAAGCCTTGGGACAACGAGCGCCTGATTTCCACCCTGCGCTCCGCCTGCCAGGCCTCACGCAAGGCGCGCAAGACAGAAAGCGGCGGCACGGGGGGCGTCAGCATATATTGGGGCGAGAGCCCTGAGATGAACGCCATCAGGCGGACAATCAGCAAAATAGCACCTACAGACGCCACTATCCTGATCACCGGCGAGAACGGTACCGGCAAAGATGTGCTGGCGGGCGAAATCCACCGCGCATCGCTGCGTGCAGGCAAAAAAATGGTCAGCGTCGATGCCGGCGCCATCCCTGACACCCTCTTCGAGAGCGAACTCTTCGGCCACGTCAAGGGCGCATTCACCGACGCCGTCTCCGACCATCCGGGCAAATTCGAACAGGCCTCCGGCGGCACCCTCTTCCTCGACGAGATCGGCAACATCCCGCTCGCATCGCAGGCCAAGCTCCTCCGGGTCCTGCAGAACCGCAGCGTCACGAGGGTCGGCGACACCAGGAGCATCCCCGTGGACATCAGGCTCATCTGCGCGACCAATATGGACCTTGCGGGACTGGTGGCGGACGGCAGCTTCCGCGAAGACCTCTACTACCGCATCAACACGATGCACCTGCACATCCCGCCTCTGCGCGAGCGTCAGGAGGACATCCTCCACCTCGCCGGCATCTTCATCGACAAATACGCCGCGCAGTACCACCGCGAGGCGTCGGGGCTGAGCCCGGAAGCGCAGAAAGCCCTCAGGGAATACCCGTGGCCGGGGAATATCCGCGAGCTGCAGAACTGCATCGAGAAGGCCGTGATCCTCTCCGAGGGCAGCGAACTGAAGCCGGAAGACCTCCAGCTGCCTGACAGTCCGGTAGTCAAGGCACAGGACAATATCGAGACCCTCGAAGAAGCCGAGGAGCGCACCATACGCTCGGCGATGGACAAGTTCGCGGGCAACCTCTCGCTCGTGGCCAAGGCGCTGAACATCAGCCGCCCTACCCTCTACAGCAAGCTCAAGAAATACGGAATCTAAATGAGCCTGCCGCTGGTCATACTGCTGCTGATTGCCATCCTGCTGCTGACCGTGCTGCTTACCTCCCTCGCAACGACAAGCAAGGTAAAGCGCAAGGTCAACTATATGCTCGACGCGCTGGAAGACAGCGAGACCAACTTCCGCTTCGGCAGGGGCAATCTCTTCAACCGCAGCCTCAACTCCACCCTCAACCGTCTCAGGGACATCTTCGACAAGGAGACAAAGCACATCCGCGAGAGCGAGAGCTACTACGCGAGGATGCTGGACAATGTGTCCACGGGAGTCGTGGTCGTGGAACGCGGCAGCGGCAGAGTGCTCTATTCCAACAGGATGGCCCGAAGCCTGCTGGGCCTTGCTACCCTCAACTCGCTGCGTCAACTGAGCATCATCGACAAGGACGTCTATGAAGCCTTCGACTCGGTGGAGGAAGGCGCGGGCCGGAAGGCATCGTTCTACAGCGAGAGCACGCAGAGGCGCATCGCCATCTCCGCCAGCCTCGACCACATCGACGGTAAGGACGTCAAGATAATAGTATTCAATGATATAAGCTCCGCTCTCGAAGAGACAGAGAGCGAGTCGTGGACACGGCTCATCAGGGTGCTGACCCACGAGATAATGAACACCGTGACCCCTATCGCGTCGCTGAGCGAAGCCCTCAAGGAGGTGCAGGGAGACGAGTTGAAAGCGGGACTGGAGACCATCTCGTCATCGTCCAGGAGCCTTATACGCTTCGTGGAGTCATACCGCAACCTTACCCGCGTGGCGACCCCGGTACGCAAGGCGTTCTATGTGCGCGACCTCGCCGCGAAGGTGCTGGAACTCAATGACGGCTTCCTGAGCGAGCACGGAGCCAGCGCAAGCTTCGAGGAGAAGCAGAACGACATCCTGCTCTACGCCGACGAGGGTCAGATCTCACAGATACTCATCAACCTGCTCAAGAACGCTGTCCAGGCTAGCGCAAGCCGGGTCTCCATCACTGCGGACATAGACGGCAGCGATTGCGTGGTGGTCAATGTGGCCAACAACGGCCGCCCTATCAGCCCGGAGAGCCAGGGACAGATATTCGTGCCGTTCTTTACCACCAAGCAGGATGGTACCGGCATCGGCCTCAGCCTCTCCCGGCAGATAATGCGTCTGCACGGCGGCAACCTGCGCCTGCTCCGCAGCGACGACGAGGCCACCGTATTCTCCCTGATATTCAGGTAATTATTGGCTCACCTGCAAAGTCCCGTATCTAAGTCATAGCTAAGTTGGTTCAGTTGCGAACTTCCGTGGCGGCTCGACTTTTCTACAAAACCAGGC
>CAVAID010000072.1:0-10234 GCA_963588685.1 bacterium | reverse complement strand
AACCCCTTGCCGATTGTTAAGAAATTGTTAAATTTGCCATCCCCACTAACGGGGGAAAGAACCGAGTTTACAAGCTTTGACTAACTACGTAACAGCACATAGGCTAACCAATCGTTTCATGCGACCTATCTTACTGATACTCAGTGCATTATGCATCGGGGGGGGGCAATATGCGCTGCAGGCTCAGCCGCTTTCCTCTGCTGAGCGCCCGTTAAGCCGGGCTTCTGAGCAAACTTCTTCTTCCGAACATTCCTCGATAGAGATATACTTCCGCGGCGGCTCGTCCGAGTACCGGCCGCGCTTCCGCTCGAACGCCGCCAACATCTCGCGCTTCGTCGAGAGCACCAACGCCCTCTCGCGCGGATTGGAGACGGGCAAGGTCAAGATCACCTTCAGCGCCTCCGCCTCACCGGAGGGCAGCGCGGAGCTCAACGCCCGCCTCTCTGAAGAGCGCCTCCGCAGCGCCGCTGACGCCCTTACGGCCGCCGGCCTCGACCCTGGCTTCTTCGACGCCGACAATATCTCCTCTTCCTTTACCGGCACCGTGCCCCTGGACTACCTCGCCGAGATGACGGAACGCTCCTCTTTCAGATATAAGTCAAGCATCCTCGACATCCTCGAGGACGACAGCCTCAGCGACGGGGAGAAGATATCCCGCCTGAGGACCGCCGAGGGCGGCAGCTGCTGGAACTGGCTCTCCCGGGAGTGCTTCCCGAGGATGCGCTCCTTCCGCGCCGTAGTCAGAATCGTGCGCGACGCGACCCTCGCCAAGGTCGAGGCCCCGGCCAGGGTCGAACTCCTCAGCATCGAGAGCCCCCGCGCGATAGGAGAACTGGCCCCGAGGACCGACCAGCTCGCGAAGGCCGTGGAAGCCATGCCTGATGACGGGCCGGCGGAGGAGGAATGGACCCGCCGCCTGACAGTGAAGACCAACGCGATTGGCCTCAGCCTGCTGCTCGCCAACGCCGCAGTCGAGGTCGGCATCACCGAGCACCTCAGCTTCCACCTGCCGCTGTACTACTCTGCGGTCAACTACTTCACCCGGACAATAAAGTTCCGCTCCCTCGCCACCCAGCCGGAGCTGCGATACTATATCCCCAAGGTCAGCGGCCTCTTCGCCGGCGCGCACTTCAGCGTCGCGAGCTTCAACCTCGCGGCTGACGGGGACTACCGCCTTCAGGACCGCGGGGGCAACACCCCTCTGCTCGGCGGCGGCGTGAGCGTGGGCTACAGGATGCAGTTCAGGAAGTCCCCCCGCTGGGGAATGGAGTTCGCGGTGGGCGCCGGAGCCTACAGGTTCGACTACGACCGCTTCGTCAACGAGCCGAACGGCCCGTATGTGGATACCATCAGCAAGACATATGTCGGCATCGACAACCTTTCCGTGTCGATAACCTATGACTTCGACCTCGGCAGGGTCAAAAAGAACAGGGAGGAAAGGAGATGAGACGCGCAGCACTGCACATACTCGCCGTCGCGCGGAAAGCCTTCCGGAAAGCGGCCCGCACCTCAGCCGGGGCCCTGGCCGCGCTGGGAGCCGCGCTGCTCTGCCTCGCTTCCTGCTCCGTCCACGAGTGGCCGGACACGGGGACTCTCGCCCTGCTGAAGCTGGACTTCAGCTTCGCCACAGACCTGCCTCCTTACCTCGAGATAGAGTACGGCACCAAGACGGAGACCTCCCCGGAGGACTACGACGTCAGATACAAGGTCAAGTTCTACCCTCAGCTTCCCGGCGGCGGCTACGACAGCAGCCCTGCCGAACTGTACAGCCTCACCCTCACCAAGGACGACATCACGGAGCTCAACTGGAGCGCGGTGACCGCCCTGCCTGAGGGGAAATGGCAGATAAGGTGCTGGGCGGACTATGTGGCGCAGGGCAGCGGCGAAGACCTCTTCTACAATACGCAGGACTTCAGCGCCATCACGCTTCCTGACAATCACACCGCCAACAGCGACCGCAAGGACGCGTTCCTCGGGAGCGCTGAGGTGGACTTGTACAGGGTGGGCAGCCGCGAGGAGCCTGTGACGGCGACGCTCGAGATGGAGCGCCCGCTCGCGAAGTTCCAGTTCATCGCCACGGACCTGCGTCAGCTGACCACCAAGGTGCTGCGCGAGCGGATGAAGCACCGCGGCACCTCGGACATCGACGCGAGCGGCGCGGATGCGACCGGGACACCGGTGGAGCAGAGCCTCGACCCGGAGGACTACTACATCCGGTTCTACTACACCTCGTATATGCCGTGCGTGTTCAACATTTATACGAACAAACCGGTTGACTCCCGCGCGGGGGTTCAGTTCGAGAGCGGGTTCACGCCGATCTCGGACGGCGAGGTGCTGATGGGCTACGACTACGTGCTGGTGAACGGGGTGGAGTCGAGCGTGCAGGTGCAGGTGGCTCTGTACGAGCGTGGGACGGACGAGCTGCTGTCGCTGACGCCGTCTGTGACTGTGCCGCTGAAGCGGAGCAAGGTGACGACGGTGCGGGGCGAGTTCCTGACGCTGGGCGCGGGCGGCGGCCTGAGCGTCAACCCGGACTTCGACGACGAGTACAACGTGTACCTGTAAACAACAACGGAAAATAATTGAGCAACAACATATAAACAAACAACAAAACAACAAACCAACAAAAATCAATTCATTATGAAAAAGATTTTCACATTCCTCGCTGCGTCGGCACTCGTTGTACTGGCAGCGTCCTGCGCGAAGGAGCAGCAGATAGCTGCGGTTCCTGCGGGAGAGGAGACGACGGTGGAGTTCACCGTAGCGACTCCTGAACTGATGACGAAGGCCATCGCCGACGGCAACACCGTTGACAAGGTGTCCTGCAACGTCTATGGAGCTGACGGCGCCATCATCGCCGACCTCTCCAAGGACATCGACATGGCAGGCGGCAAGGCGACCTTCTCAGTCCGCCTCGTGACGGGCCAGACCTACAGCTTCCTCTTCTGGGCGTACAAGGACGGTGCTCCTTACACCCTCAACGCAGCCAACAAGACCGTGGCTGTATCCTATGACAACGGCGCATCCAACGACGAGAGCCGCGACGCTTTCTACGCCTACGTTGTCGACAAGAAGATCACGAGCTCCGTTACCGAGACCGTGACCCTCAAGAGGCCTTTCGCCCAGGTCAACTTCGGCGTGGAGCCTGATGACATCACCGCAGCAAAGACCGCAGGCTATGAGCCGGCCAGGTCTTCAGTGAAGCTTACCGGACTTGCAAACAAGCTGGACCTCACCAACGGAAATGTCGAAGGAGATGTGACTGCCGAGTTCACGGTTGCAGCGTTCCCAGCTGAGACCTTCACCGTCAACACGAAGGACTACAACTATGTAGCGACGAACTATGTCCTCGTGGGCGCCGACCAGAAGAAGCTCTCCGATGTGGAGCTGAAGATCTACGATGCCACCAGCACCGAGCCTATCAACACCATCTCCGTGCCGAACGTCCCTCTCCAGGGCAACTACCGCACCAACATCCTCGGCAACCTCTTCACCTCCGTTGCTACATACAATATCGTAGTGAACCCTGGTTTCAACGACCCTGACTACGAGAAGGAAATCTGGGACGGCGTAACCGTCAACGAGCCTGAGCTGGACGCCAACGGCAACTACCTCATCACCAAGGCTTCCGAACTCGCCTGGGTGGCACAGCAGACAAACGCCGGCACTACCTTCGCCGGCAAGACGGTACTCCTCACCGAGGATATCGACCTCAACAAGCAGCCTTGGACTCCGATTGGAGACGATGCACATCTATTCAAGGGCTTGTTGAACGGTCAGAATCATACGATTACCAATCTGTATATTCATTCATCTGTCAGCGGGGCTTGCCTTGGACTGTTCGGCTATGTGTATGGTGTTAATCCTGGCGATGCCACCGGCATCAAGAATCTTGTCATTGATGGTGCAGAGGTCGTTTCTGAGGTGACGGCCGCCGGATGCGGCGCTGCTGCAGGACTCTTCGCCGGACACGCTGTCGCTGATAATGTCAAGGTTGTCAATGCTACCGTGAAAAACTCCAACTATGTCGGAGGTATCGCAGGTTGGGCCTATGGCTATTTCAGGAACTGCACTGTTGAATCAACAGAAGTTGTAGCTTTTATTGCATTGAAGTCAGACAACACATCATATGACTATGGTGACAAGGCCGGCGGAATTGTCGGTTTCTTTGGCGAGGGATCCAGGGACATAACAAATTGTAACGCGAAAGATGTAAAAATTACAGGCTACCGTGACCTCGGTGGAATCGTGGGTATGGCCCACGATAATACTACGGTTCAAAACTGTACTGTAGAAAATATCACAATTACGATTGATGAGACGAACGCCTATAAAACTCTCGATGCTACTGCTGACGCTCATAATGTCCATGCAGTCATCGGCAGAAAGGGCACAAATCAGACGGACACCGACAACAGCGGCACCGCCACCATCAGCTTCAACAACTAGGCTTCAGCCTCAATAACTGAAAAAGAGCTTGACCGTCATCCGGCCAAGCTCTTTTTTTTCTACAAAACCCGGCCATGGCAAGTTACGGTCTGTGCGCTGAGTGGCCGATTGGCGTGGCCGGCACGGGAGCGAAAGTCGCCGGCGGCCACGGCAATCCTGGCTGTGCGCTCTGTGTGCAACAATGCAGTGGCCGCATTTTGCAGAAATGCGTGGTCGGATGAGCGGCCCCCGAGCTTGTCGAAGCATCGAAGCGCCGGCCCCTCGGGGAACGAAAAGGGTCCGAACCTCGCGGCCGGACCCTGTCAGCAATAAATATTATCAGAAAAAGAGCCCCGGAGAGGGGCTCAACAATGACTAGTCGTCAAGATTCATGTATTTTGCGAGCTTGGCATCGTCAATCTTGGATGCTTCGTGGCGAACCTTGATCATTTCAACGAACCTGTATGTCAGCGCTGCTGCCATGACAGAGAGGATAATGAGTAATGCTTTCATAATATGTTTGCGTTTTTAATTTCTTACAATGCAAAGGTACTGCTGACGCAAGCCCTGTGAAAGCATCGGTTACGCTTTGTTTCGATACTTTTGTTCGCTTTTTCCGATAGTCCTATCGGACGCTCCGATAACGGCTATCGGCAAATCAGACGAAGAAGAGGATCATCAGCTGCGCGAAGAGCACCCTGAAGAACATGGTCAGCGGGTAAACGGTGGCGTATCCAACCGCCGCAGCGTCGCTGTTCTTGTCCTGCTCGCCAGCGTAGGCCAGTGCAGGAGGGTTGGTGCTTGAGCCGGAGAGCACGCCGATGAGGGTGTTGTAGTCCAGCTTCATGGCATAGCGTCCGACGATACCTGCTATAAGCATAGGCACTACCGTGATGATTGCGCCGTAGCCGATCCATACATATCCGCCCTTGTTGACGATGGTGTCCACGAAACCGTTGCCCGCCTCAAGACCCACGCAGGCGAGGAAGATGCAGATGCCTATCTCGCGCAGCATAAGGTTGGCGCTGGCGGTGGTGTAGGTGATGACCTTGAACTTCGGCCCGAAGTGGCTCATAAGGAGGCTGACGATAAGCGGGCCGCCCGCGAGTCCGAGCTTGATCGGGAGAGGAATGCCCGGGAAGCGGATAGGAACGCAGCCGAGTATGCAGCCGAGGGCGATGCCGATGAATATAGGCACGAGGTTAGGCTCGTCGAGGCGCTTGCGCGAATTGCCGAGCACCTTCTCCACTGCGGCGATGCTCTGCTCGCTGCCGACCACCGTCACCTGGTCGCCGTACTGGAGCCTGATTTCCGGGGTGGCCTTGAGTTCGATACCGGCCCTGCGGATGCGGGTTACGGTTGCTCCGAGCACCGTGTCGAGTTCGAGTTTGCCCAACACCATTCCGTTGAGCTTGGGCTTGGAGATGATGATGCGGCGGGAGATGAACTTCTTGTCGCTCAGGTTCTCCGGCGCTTCGATGCTGCGGGTGTCGATTACCTCCTGCGGCTTGCTCTCCCTGTGCTTCTTCTCCGGCTTGAGGTTGCCGCGGTAGAAGAGGCCCTTGATGACCATGAAGCTGAGTATGCAACCCACGACGCCGAGAGGGTAGGCGACCGCATATCCGAGCGCGATGTCAGGGGCGTTGGTGCCGAAGGTGTCGGAATATGCCTGCTGCGCCGCACCGAGACCCGGGGTGTTGGTGACCGCACCGGACATTATACCGGTCATGGTGGTCATCGGGACATTGGTAATATAGTGCAGGGCAATCGTGACGCCGATGCCCAGCAGGACTACCAGGAATGCCAGCGCATTGAGCCCGAGTCCGCCGCTCTTGAGGCTGGAGATGAAACCCGGACCGACCTGCAGACCGATGCTGTATACGAAGAGAATGAGGCCGAACTCCTTGAGGAAGTGCAGCAGATTGCCGTCGAGCGTCATCCCGAAATGGCTGAAAATGATGCCGATGAAGAGTACCCAGGTCACGCCGAAGCTCACTCCCGCCACCTTGATCTTGCCCATTATCTTGCCGAGCGCTATCACGAGCGCAAGAATGATGATGGAGTGCGCGATGCCGCCGCTCCAGGCACCTGCCGTGCCTTCGAAAAGGGAATCGAAGAAATCTGTCATTTCTGTCAAACGATTATTTTATATCCACCTAATGTTTCTGGTAGTCACTTCATTGGACTCGCGGAGCATCTTGAGGAAGACCTTCGCGGACTTCTTGCGGTAGGCCTTGCGCAGCATATGGATGCAGCCCTCCACCTGGTTGCCCGGGATATCGAGCGGGACGGCCTTGAGGTTCTCGCGGTGATAGATGGTGGCCTCGGAGAGGAAGGTAAGCATCTTGCTGCCCTCCACCACATCGAGGAGCATATTCACCTCGTCGAGCTCCACCTGGATGTTGAGCCCCGATTCGTTCACGTCCATTATCCTGTCGAGGGCGTTGCGCGCCTGCAGGCCCTTGGCCGGAAGCACTATGCTCTGCTTCTCCAGATCCTTGATGCCGAGAGTGCTGCGGCTTGCGAGCGGATGGTCCTTGCGGAGGATGACGGAGAGCTTGTCGTCGAAGAGGGTCAGGGACTCGATCTCCTCGCTCAGGCTGCTCGGCTTGAAGGCCAGCACGAAATCGACTTCGCGCCTCTGCAGCATCTCCATCAGCTCCTCCATCCTTCGGCTGTAGATGCGCAGCTTGACTCCCGGATAGGCGTCAAGGAAGTTGCGCAGGGTCTCGGTGAGGATAGGGCAGAAGGAGTATGTGGCCCCGATGACGAGCTCTCCCGATACCATGTCCTGCAGGTCCCTGATCTGGTTGATGCAGTCCTTGGCGTCGAGCAGCGTCTTCTCCGCGAGCGGCAGCAGCTTCTCTCCGTTCTCCGTGAGGGAGACGGAGTGCGAATCCCTCGTGAAGAGGGCTATTCCGAGTTCTTCCTCGAGCTGCTTGATCTGCTGGGAGAGGGTGCTTTGCGTGATGAAGAGACCTCTGGCGGCTTCGGAGAAGTTGAGGGTCTCTGCGACCTTGACGAAATAGTGCAACTGTCTTAGCTCCATTATATCCTATAGAATGTGTTTTCCGCGCGCAAATATAAGCCAATAAATTAGTTTTTAAAAATTTTTTTTAATTCTTTATTCCGATGATGGCTATCGGCGTGGCCTATAGTGCTGCTCTTTGGCTATTAAAATACGCCCGGGACTTAGCTATAATGCACATTTGCGGCAAATTTTCTTATATTTGTACGGACCATGAAAAATTGTTGGTGCTATGATACCTGAAGACATCGAAAAATACCAGAACGAGTATTCTGAGAACGAGTTCTGGGCCAAAATCAAGAAAGCCGCCAAGAAGGCCGGGCTCGGAGCAGTGTATGTGGCTATGATTCTGTATTATGAGCTGCGCGATCCGCAGGTGAGCTCCAAGGAGAAGGCCATATTGCTCGGGGCGCTGGGCTATTTCATCCTGCCTATAGACCTCGTGCCGGACTTCGTGCCGATGGCGGGCTATGTCGATGATTTCGCCGCACTTATTGCGGCATATTCCTATGTCAAGGGCCACCTTTCAGATTCCGTCAAGAAGCAGGCGCAGGACAAGCTGCGCGAATGGTTCGGGGATGTGGACTTCGCGAAGATCGACCCGGACGCGCAGCAAGTTGAGCAGTAGGCGCCCCTCGACAAGCTCGGGGACCGCAAAAAATAGGCGAACCGCGTGGGGGCCACAATACGCAAAAAGAACCGACCTTGATGGTCGGTTCTTTTTGTGACGCCTGCAGGATTCAAACCTGCGACCTTTTGATCCGTAGTCAAATGCTCTATTCAGCTGAGCTAAGGCGCCAATTCGTAACCGGCACGAAGCCGGTCCGTTATTTATTCTGCCGGAGCGTCCTTCGCTATGTTGCGCTTCGCCTCCTTGATGCGGGCCTTCTTGCCTGCGAGGTTGCGGAGGTAGAAGATGCGTGCGCGACGAACCTTGCCGACCTTGTTGAGCTCAATCTTCTCGATAGCCGGTGACTCGTAAGGGAAAATCCTCTCGACTCCGACACCGTTGGATACCTTGCGGATGGTGAAAGTCTTTGTGTACGGGGTAGATCCGCAAATCTGGATAACTACGCCACGGAAACTCTGAAGTCTGAACTTGTCGCCTTCCTTGATCTTGTAGGTCACGGTGATTGTGTCACCTGCCTTGAACTCCGGGTAGGATGCAGCCTTGTTCTCAGAGAAGGACTGCTCCACGATTTTCATCAAATCCATAATCTCAAATTATGTTGTTAAGCGCAGCGTCATCAAACCGTCTGAAGAGAGGCTGCTTTTTTCGGACTGCAAATATAGCGAATAATTGCAATCCTGCAAAATTTTTTAAAAGAATTCGCTCTCTTTTTTGAGTATCTCCATATCGTCCCGGGTCGGTGCAGGCTTGAAGCTGTCGCTGCCGCGCATCGCTTCAATGGCTTCTTTTTCGCTGCGGCTCAGCTTGTGAGGTACCCAGATAAGTATCTTGACATAGAGGTCGCCGCGGCCCGTACCGTAGCCGTTGACGGCAGGCAGACCCTTGCCGCGAAGCTTCTGCACAGTGCCTGACTGTGTGCCGGCAGGCAGCTTGAGCGTCTGCGGCCCGTCGAGGCAAGGTATGGTAATCTCGCAGCCGAGTATCGCATCGGTAACCCGAATTACCTTGGTGTAGAAGAGGTTGACTCCGTCTCGCTTGAAGAGTGAGTGCGGTGCTTCCTCGATGATGACGCAGAGGTCGCCGTTGACTCCGCCCTGCGGACCGGTGTCGCCGCCGCCCTGCACGGTAAGCTGCATTCCGTTCTCGACTCCCGCCGGGATCCTGACGCTGACATTCTCCCTTACCTTTACCACGCCGGTGCCTCGGCAGCCGGAGCATGGGTTGCTGACTATCTTGCCCGTGCCCTTGCAGTTAGGGCAGGTGGTGACTCTGCTGAAGAGGAAGCCGCCGTTCATTACCTGGCCGCTGCCTCCGCAGGTCTGGCAGGTCTTGACATCGGATGAGCTTGTAGTGCCGCGGCCGCCGCATTTAGGACAAGGACGGTTGCGGTCCACGGTGACGGTCTTCTCGCAGCCCGTCGCAATCTCCTCCAGGGTAAGGCGGAGCTTGACGGTGACGTCGTTGCCCCTGATGGTGCGCGAGCCGCCGCGCTGGCTCCTGCCGCCGTAGTTGGTGCCGCCGAAGCCGCTGAAACCGCCGCCGCTGAAGTCAAACCCGCCTCCGAAGAGGTTGTTGAGTATGTCGTTGAGGTTGCCGAAGCCCTGCGACCAGTCCTGCTGGCCTGCGCCGCCCGATACTCCGGCGAATCCGAACTGGTCGTACTTAGCCTTCTTGTCCGGGTCGCTGAGCACCGAATATGCCTCGGAGGCCTCCTTGAATTTCTCCTCGGCGGTCTTCTTCTCTTCGTCCGTGCCGCTTACCCAGCGGTCCGGATGCCATTTGAGCGCAGCCTTGCGGTATGCGCTCTTTATGTCGTCAGCGCTCGCCCCCTTCTGGAGTCCGAGCACTTCATAATAATCTCTTTTCTCTGCCATATTATGCCCCCACAACTACCTTGGCATAGCGGATAACCTTGCCGTTGAAGGTGTAGCCCGTCTGTATCACGTCGATGACCTTGCCCTTCATCTCCTCGCTTCCTGCCGGAATCTGGGTCACGGCCTCGTGGAAGTCGGTGTCGAACTTCTCGCCCTTGGCCTCGATGCGCTCGAGTCCCTTGGCCTTGAGGTAGCCCATCAGCTTGTCGTAGATGAGGTTGGTGCCTTCCTTGGCGGCTTCGTCGGCGGAAGAGGCGAGCATCTCGATGGCCC
>CAVAID010000071.1:0-10440 GCA_963588685.1 bacterium | reverse complement strand
GAATTTTCCTTTGTAAAGTCCTGTCCGCAATTCTCTTTTTATATTCAGCCATACAGTTATTATTGTTTGCGCAATTATAGCAAAAAAATGTCTGTACGCCAAATATTTATGAGTGTTTTCGGTGATTTGTGGCGATTTTGTTCGGTAATTTGAGGTCAATTCGTTCGGTAATTTGTGGCAATTTGTTCGGCACGCACTGCAACTGCCCCTCGACAAGCTCCGGGGCCGTTTAAAAGTCAAAAATTGCGGAGTTTTTAATTATTCCCGTAACTTTATAGCCGCAAAAATAAGAACATGAGAAAATTGATAACCATCGCGGCGATGCTGCTGGCGGGAGCCGGGGCGTCAGCACAGCAATCCCTCTGGGGAGGAGGGCAGATTGTCTCCCCGGAAATCCACGCAGACAATTCCGTAACTTTCAGATTCCAGGCGCCAAAGGCCGTCAGGGTGCAGGTGACGGGCGATTTCCTCCCTGCCACAGTGGTGAAGACGAGCGAATACAGCTACGAAATCCCCGGCGTCGCAGAGCTCAGTGAGGGCCAGAACGGAGTATGGGAATACACCTCCGAACCCCTTGAGAGCGAGCTCTATAACTACAACTTCATCGTGGACGGCCTGGCGGTCAAGGACCCGAACAACGCCTACCTCCAGCGCGACATCGCCTCGCAAATGAACTACTTCATCATCGGCGGAGGCAAGGCCGATGACTACATGGCGCACGATGTGCCGCACGGCACCGTCGCCCGCGTATGGTACCGGTCCGATGTGCTGGGCGCCGACCGCAGGATGTCAGTCTATACCCCTGCGGGCTATGAGAACGGCAAGGGCAAATACCCTGTCCTCTACCTGCTGCACGGAATGGGCGGCGATGAGGAAGCCTGGCTCTGCACCGGCCGCACGGCCCAGATAATGGACAACCTCATCGCAAGCGGCAGGGCGAAGCCGATGATCGTAGTGATGACCAACGGCAACACCAAGCACCGCGCTGCCCCGGGCGAGGACGGCTCAGGAATGTACAAGCCATACAACTGCGGATCGTTCGACACCTCCTTCGAGGCGCATTTCAAGGATGTGATTTCCTATGTGGACAGCCACTACCGCACCGTAAAGAAGTCCTCCTCACGCGCCGTGGCAGGTCTCTCGATGGGCGGCGGGCATAGCTACCAGCTCTCCCT
This sequence comes from bacterium, assembly GCA_963588685.1. Classification (GTDB taxonomy): domain Bacteria; phylum Bacteroidota; class Bacteroidia; order Bacteroidales; family UBA932; genus Cryptobacteroides. The sequence goes on along the minus strand of CAVAID010000071.1, from coordinate 9,265 downwards.
CAACTACCCGAAGACCTTTGACTATGTGGGCCTGTTCTCCGCGGCCGTAGGAGTGCACGAGGGCGACGAGAGCAGCTATCTGGCGCCGGATTTCTACAAGAATTCATACGAAAAGCTGGATGTGCTCTTCGCAAATCATCCAAAGCTCTACTACATCGCCATAGGCGAGACAGACTTCCTCTACAAGCCTAACGAAGAGCTCCGCAAGCACCTGGACGAGAAGGGCTACCCTTATGTCTATGTGGAGACCCCGGGCGGCCACATCTGGCGCAACTGGAGAATCTACCTCGTGGACTTCGCCCAGAGACTGTTCAAGTAAGCTACCGCCTGCGATAGACGATAAATTCGAATTCGAGCCCGCTCTGCGCGTCCGTAAGGAGGCCGGAGCGGGTTTCTTCCGCCCAGAGGGCAGGGTCGATATGCGGGAAGAACGCATCCGCGTCGGAAACCGTAGTGTGGATGCGGGTAAGGTAAATCCGGTCCATCGTGCCGATGACCTGGGCATACACCCGAGCCCCGCCGATCACGAAGCACTTCTCCGCCGGCTCGGCGGCCGAATAGGCCTCCTCGATGGAAGAGACCCGGCACACTCCCTCCGGCAGCCCCGGACGGCTGGTGAGAACTATGTTCTTCCTGCCGGGCAGAGGCCTGCCGATGGACTCGAAGGTAGTGCGGCCCATTATTACCGGGCAGCCGAGGGTGACCCGCTTGAAGTACTTGAGGTCTTCGCTCAAGTGCCAGGGCATCACTCCCCCACGCCCTATCGCGTCATTGTCGGACGCGGCGACTATTATGCATTTCTCCATAGCTAGACGGCCACTGGAGCCTTGATTGCCGGCCACGGGTCGTAGCCCTCAAGGGTGAAATCCTCGTATTTGAAGTCGAACACGCTCTTCACATCCGGGTTCAGCTTCATCGCCGGAAGCGGGTGCGGAGTGCGGGAAAGCTGCTCGCGCACCTGGTCGAAGTGGTTGAGGTAGATGTGCGTGTCGCCGGTGGTGTGGATGAATTCGCCCGGCTGCAGTCCGCAGGTCTGGGCTATCATCATCGTCAGCAGGGCGTAGGAGGCTATGTTGAACGGCACGCCGAGGAAGGTGTCCGCGCTGCGCTGGTAGAGCTGGCAGGACAGCCGCCCGTCGGCCACATAGAACTGGAAGAGGCAGTGGCAGGGAGGCAGGGCCATCTTGTCAACCTCGCCGGGGTTCCAGGCACAGACGAGCATGCGGCGCGAGTCGGGGTTGTGCCGGATGGTCTCGATAACCTCGGAGAGCTGGTCAATATGCCGGCCGTCGGGAGCCGGCCAAGAACGCCACTGGTGCCCATAGACCGGACCCAGGTCGCCGTTCTCATCGGCCCACTCGTCCCAGATGGAGACCCCGTGCTCCTTGAGGTAGCGGATGTTGGTGTCGCCGCTGATAAACCAGAGGAGCTCGTAAATGATGGACTTCAGGTGGACTTTCTTGGTGGTAAGCAGAGGGAAGCCCTCGCTGAGGTCGAAGCGCATCTGATGCCCGAATATGCTCTTTGTACCGACACCGGTACGGTCGTGACGGACCGTACCGGTATCCATTATCGTCTGCAGAAGGTCGAGGTACTGCTTCATTTCTTGACTGAGAATGCGAAGATTATCGCCTCGTGCATTACCTTGCCCGGCTTGAGGACGGTGCTCGGGTACTCTGGGCGGTTAGGGCTGTCCGGGAAGTGCTGGCACTCCAGAGCTACTCCGTAATAGTCGTGATATTTGCGTCCGCGCTTGCCGGCAGGGCAGCCTTCGAGCCAGTTGCCCGTATAGACCTGAATGCCCGGCTGAGTCGTATAGACCTTGAGCTCGCGGCTACTCTCCTTGGAGTAGAGTTCGGCCGCCTCCTGGATCTGGCCCGGCATATAGTCGTCGAGCACCCAGCAGGCATCGTAGCCCTTGCCGTAGTTGAGAGCCGGGAAGTCCTTGCGGATGTCGCGGCGGAGGGTCTTCGGGGTGATGAAGTTCATCGGGGTGCCGACCACCGGTTCAGGCTCGCCGAGCGGGATGAGGGTGGAGTCGGTCGGAAGGTACTGGCTCGCGTTGAGCTTGAGGTAGTGACGGAGCACGGAGCCCTTGCCGTTGAGGTTGAAGTAGCAGTGGTTGGTCAGGTTGACCACTGTCTTGGCATCGCACTTGGCGGAGAAGGTGAGCCTGAGCTCATTGTCCTCGCTCCACTCGTAGCGGGCCACGACGGTCAGATTGCCCGGATAGCCCATCTCGCCGTCGGCTGCGCTGTACTTGAACTCCACGCCTCCCTTGTGCTTGCGGGACTCCCATACCTTGTTGTGGAAACCCTCCGGGCCGCCGTGCAGGTGGTTCGGGCCGTTGTTGATCGGGAGATTGTACTCCTTGCCGTCGAGGGTAAACTTGCCCGCGGCGATGCGGTTGGCGAAGCGTCCCGGGCACTTGCCGAGGCAAGGGCCGTCGCCGAAGTAGCTCTCCGGCTTGTTGTAGCTCAGGACCACGTCGCCCAGCTTGCCGTCCTTGTCAGGCACATTGACGGACACGATGCCCGCGCCGATGTTGCACAGGGTGACTGAAGCGCCGCTGCCGTTGATGATGGTGTACTTGTAGATTGGAAGTCCGCACTCGGACCTACCCCAGAGTTTTCTCTTGATTTCCATAATCTTATGTTTATTTTACCAATTTGTCGAGGAAAGACAGCACCTTGTCCACCGGCGCATCCTTGTAGATCACGCGCTTCTGCGAGTCGAGCAGGTAGAGGGACGGGATGGCGCGCACAAAGTAGAGCTGGTCGCCGTTGATAACTCCCTTGTAGTCATAGCCGTTGTACCAGTTCCTAGGATAGACCGGCTCGTATTCGCGCCACTTGTCCACCTCGCGGTCGATATAGATGTTGACGATGGCGAGAGTGCCGTAGGAGATCATCGAGTCGATGTAATCCCGGCTCCCGATCTGGTCTATGATTTCCTTGCAGGACTGGCAGCCCGGGTTGCTGAAAAACAGCATCGTATAGGCCGCCTGCACTTCGTAGAGGCTGTGCCTGCGCTCGTGTATGTCCTTGAAACTGAAGTCCGGAACCTGCGTGCCGTAGGGGTTGAGCCGGCATTTCTCCAGCTCGAAACAGTATCCCGCGCGCCGGTCGTCGGAGGTGAAGCGGGAGCCGACCATACCCTCCACGAACGGGAGGTAGTAGTCCTCGCTGCGGAGCGGGGAATTCGGATCGTAGAGGTAGGAGGCGAATATTTCCGTCATCAGCGGATACACGAGGGATGCGGTGTCGCGCTCCTGCCGCGCCTCGATCTGGGAGAATACATGCCTTACCTTGGCCTGCGCCTCAGACATCGGGACATAGTCCAGAAGTCCGATGAATGCGCCCGTATTCTTCTCTATCTCAGCATTCTGCACGCCGAGCACCCGTCCCGAATCGGTCGGACCGTCGCCGGAGAAGAAGCCGTCCCAGTAGTGGTCGAGAATGTACTCGATCCGCTCCGGCCCGTCGGAGAACATGCTTGGCACCTCAACTGCCGGGAAAGACCGCGTGGCATCCTTCTGCGCAGTGCCGCCCCGCTGCCCGCAGGATAGCAGCAGAAGCAGGAGAGAGAGTATGGAGAGCGTCTTTTTCATTTGTATTCCAAAAAGCCTCTAAAGTTAGGCAAAAAAATGTTAGATTTGCTCAATATGAAGTCCAAACTGATAATTTCCGCGGCTCTGTGCTGCCTCTCGGCGCTCTGCGCCAGGGCACAGTTCTACACCAACGGCAACGAACCCTACTCCGTGAAATGGAGCCGGATAGAGACAGCGCACTACAAGGTAATCTACCCGAGGGGGCTGGATTCGCTGGCGCGGGTCTATGCCCGGACCCTAGAGCAGGCAGCGGCCGTGGTGGGAAGCAGCGCGGGCTTCGAGCCCAACGGGAGCTACCGCAGCCGTATGCCGGTCGTGCTCCACAGCTATGCGGCCTATTCGAACGGAATGGTGATGTGGATACCGAGGAGAATGGAACTTCAGACCCAGCCGGACCCGGACTACCCGGAGCCGACCCCGTGGGAGAGGCAGCTCGTCCTGCACGAATCGAGACATGTCTCGCAGATGCAGCCCGGTGCCGCAAAGCCGTTCAAGGCGTGGAATTACCTGATAGGCGAACTCGCTCCGGGAGCGGTGGCCGCCATCTATCCGGGTCAGGTGATGATGGAGGGCGATGCAGTGGCGGCGGAGACCGCGCTCAGCAAGGGCGGACGCGGCAGGACCGCGGACTTCCTGGAATACTACCGCGTCAGCTTCGCGGCGGGGGATTTCCGGGACTTCTGGAAGTGGCGCTACGGCTCGCAGAAAAACTACACCCCGGACTACTACCGCGCCGGCTATGTGCTGCTCGCGGGTATGCGCAGCGTCTATCACAGGCCGGACTTCATGGCAGATTACTTCGGGCGGATTGAGCGCAAGCACGGCTTCTCCTTCCTGGGACCGAGCGTCAGGGAGGTCAGCGGCAAGAAGTTCAACGCCACTTTCCGCGAGATCAGCGACACTCTGGCCGCTCGGTGGAGCGCCGACGAAGAGGCCCGCGCGCCTTTCATAAGTTCCTCACAAAGAGTCGCTTCCCCTAAGGTCTTCACCGAATACAAAGCCCTCGCGGCGGCGGGAGACACCCTTTTCGCCGTGCGGGAAAGCCTTACCAGCCCCGACGAGCTGGTGCGCATCACTCCGGACGGCAAGGTGCGCAGACTCAAGACATTCAGCTCCAGCTACACCGGACTCAGATACAGCCCCGCAAGCGGAATGCTCTACTGGAGCGAATATTCCAAAAATCCGCGCTGGGAGCAGGTGTCAAGCTCAGATATCCGCTGCCTCGACAGCCATGGAGTGAGGCACACCCTCACGCATTCCCGCCGCCTCTATCACCCAGCCCCATCGCCTGACGGAAGATACCTTTCAGTGACCGAATACCCCGTCGAAGGCGGATGCAATGTGCTGATACTCAACGCCCACAGCGGAGACATCCTGGGCGGGAGGAAGATACCCGACGGCCTGCAGGTCATCGAGACGGTATGGATCGGGGATGACATATACGCAAGCGCCCTCTCCGACGGCGGCTACGGCATCTGGAAGCTCGGCCCGCTCGAGTGCGTACTCGGGCCCCAGGCCGTCAAAATCAAGCGCCTTTGGGAGAGGGGCGGCAAGCTGATGTTTACTTCCGACCTCAGCGGAGTCAACGAACTCTATTCCCTCGATCTTTCCGCAGGCGAGCTCCGCAGACTCACTTCCACCCGCTTCGGAGCGGACGATTTCCAGTTCAACGCTGCCGGCGACACCCTCTACTACAGCGCCCTCTTCACCGGGGGGAGGCTTATCTGCAGCACCCCGGCGGACAGCCTCGTCTGCGAGACGGCGGATTTCGGAGTCAAGCCGAAATACCCCTTCGCGGAAGAGCTGAGCAGCGGCGAAAAGCAGCAGGTTGATTATACCGCGGATGTCCCGATGAGCGAGCCGAAAAAATACAACAAGCTCCTCAATGCCATAAAGATACATTCCTGGGCACCGCTCTACATCGACTACGATGAGGTGGCGAGCATCAGCTCCTCGAGCCTCAGCTCCGCCGCCTGGCTTGGAGCGACTGCATTCTTCCAGAACGAGCTCGGCAACGCCTACGGCTCGGCCGCCTACAAGGCAGGCTATTCCTACTCGGACGGCTGGCGGCACTCCGGGCACCTGAGGTTTACCTACAGGGGCTTCTACCCCGTCATCGAGACCTCTCTCGACTTCAACGAAAGGGACGCCCTGACCTACTATCTCGAGACCAACAAGGAGCAGAAGACCATCAGCCTCAAGAGCAGCGACGCGCAGAAGCCTCTGGCTGTGGCGCAGGTCAATGTCTATATCCCGATCAGCACCGCCAGGAGCGGGCTTACCCTCGGTCTCATACCGCAGGTAAAATATGCCTTCACCAATGACAGGAGCACCGCCTCGGGCTATGAGGGCTATATGTCCAGGGTCACGACCAGCCTGAGGGGCTATGTGCTCGAGAGCATCCCGTCATCGAGGGTCTATCCGCGCTGGGGCATCGGGGCGGAAATCTGCTACAGCACCAGGCCCGGCGCTCTGAGCAAACTGCTCGGCTCAGGCTCCTACATCTACCTATACGGCTACACGCCGGGACTCTACCGCACCCACGGCCTGAAACTCACGGCGCTGTATGCCAGCCAGAGCGGGGACAGCGTCTTCAGCGAGGCTGTCGCCAACACCGTTCCGCGCGGCTTCGAGTCGGACATCAACAGCATACTCGCCTCGCTGGACACAAAGGCAAAATTTACCGCCGACTATGTGATGCCTGTCTTTCCCGTGGACTGGTCGGCACTCTCGCCGGTGGCGTATGTCCGCAACTTCGAGCTGACTCCGCACGCCGACCTCGGCGTTTACAAGCTCAGCAGCGGCTACGGAAGCCTCTGCAGCGCGGGAGCCAACTTCTGCGTCAGGCTCGGCAACCTGCTCTGGATACCTTACCCGACCCGCATCGGACTGAGCTACAACTACAATTTCGGGAGCCTCTACAACACGATAGAATCCCGGGCCAGCTTCGTGCAGAGGCATAGCCTGGGATTCGTATTCAGTGTGGAAATGTAGGGCTTATACCCCGCTGAAAGAGCTGAATCCGCCGTCCACCGGAAGTACAACTCCGGTGACGAAGCTGGCGGCCTCGCTGCAGAGGAACTGCGCGGCGCCGTTGAGCTCGGTGAGGTCGCCGAAACGCCTCATAGGGGTCTTGGCGATGACCTTGACTGACCTCTCGGTCAGGGAGCCGTCCTCATTGAGCAGGGCGGCACGGTTCTGCTTGCCGATGAAGAAGCCCGGAGCGAGGGCGTTGACCCTGATCTTCTCCCCGTACTTTATGGCCATCTCGGCTGCGAGCCAGCGCGTGAAGTTGGACACTCCCTCCTTGGCTGCTCCGTAGCCTGCAACTCTGGTGAGCGCGTCATAGGCGGCCATAGAGGAGATGTTGAGGATGCATCCATATCCCTGGGCAGCAAATACTTCCGTAAACACGTGGCAAGGATAGACCGTACCGTTGAGGTTGAGGTCGAGCACCTTGGTCCAGTCCTCGAGCTTCATGTCCCAGAAGTTCTGGTCCGGCATCACATTGGCCCCGGCCACATTGCCGCCGGCCACATTGATGAGGATATCGACGCGGGAATATTTCTTGACCACCTCGTCGGCGATTTTCTTGAGCTCGGCGGTGTCCATCACATTGCAGGCGTAGCCGCAAGGGTTGCCGCCCAGCTGGCGGAGGGTCTCCACTGTCGGAGCGAGCTGCTCCTCCCTGTGCACGAGGGCGACAACATCGGCCCCCTGGGATGCGAAATGGCGGGCGAGAGAGCCGCCAAGGGCTCCGGCGGCGCCGCTGATGACGGCGACCTTGCCCTTTACAGAATAAAGTTCGTTCATATTATCTTTGATTTTTGAATTCGTCCGCCACCGCGGCCATCATTCCCTCCACCTGTCCGAGGGCGAGCATGCGCCCGTGGAAACTGTAGCCGGGATTGTAGCCCATCTTCTCGTCGCCGAGCATATTCTTGCCGTGGTCAACCCTCATCGGGAGGTTGCGGCCCTCGCGCTCGAAGATGCGGATGAGCTCCACCAGGTTGACCCTGCCCGCGGTGTGCGGAGCTTCGATGAAGTCGCCGCCCGGCAGGATGTTGCAGGAGCGCAGATGCACGAAATGGGTGCGCGGCGCAAATTCGCGCGCCATCGCCTCCACATCGTTGTGCTCCCCCGCGGAGAGCGAACCTGCGCAGAAGGTAAGTCCGTTGTGGAAATCATCCACGGCAGAGAGGATATTGCGTATGTCCTCTGCGTTGCCGGCGATGCGCGGCATACCGAACACCGGCATGGGCGGATCGTCGGGATGGATGCACATATTGATGTCATATTCACCGCAGACCGGCATTATGGCCTTGAGGAAATATGTAAGGTTGTCGAGCAGGTCCTGCTTGCCGAGGCCGTCGTAAGGCCGCATCAGGGACTTGAAGTGCTGCACAGGAGCGGCATCCCCCTCGGAGATGTTGCCGTTGATGAAGCCCTGAGTCTTGACGATGATTGTGTCCACGAGGCGGTGGCGGTCCTCATCGGTGAATGTCCTGTCGAGCTGCTCCACCTTGGCGAGCACGGAGGCCGGGTAGTCCCGTTCCGCGCCCTCGCGCCGCATGATACGCAGGTCGAAATATGCGAAATGCGAGTAGTCGAAGTAGAGGGAGGTCGTGCCGTCCGGCATAGGGCGCTCAAGTTCTGTGCGCACCCAGTCGATTACCGGCATGAAGTTGTAGCAGACGGTCCTGACCCCGCTGCGGCCGAGATTGCGAAGGCTGACTATGTAGTTGTCTATCAGACGGTCGCGCTCCGCTCCGGCGTACTTGATAGCCTCGCTCACCGGCAGGCTCTCCACCACTGACCATCTCAGGCCCGCGGCTTCTATGTACTCCTTGAGCGAACGGATATCCTCCCCGCTCCAGACTTCTCCGTTAGGCACTTCGTGGAGCGCGGTCACTATGCCCTCCACTCCTATCTGCCGCAGCATTTCCAGGGTGATCCTGTCCTTGCGGCCAAACCATCTCCAGGTCTTCTCCATACTATTTGAATGCGTCCATTATCACGGTCGGGCGGCCGTCGGCGGTAAATGCGCCGAGCCTGTAGGTCCCCGGCTTGCACTCCGGCTCCCAGTAGAATACTCCCTTGCAGCGGCCTGAGGTTCCGTTGAGGCTCTCGTCAACTATGCGGGCCATCTGGCGGTATCCCTCTTTGAGCACGGCGTCGGAAGCGAGGTTGCCGTTGCCGTCGGCGCACTCAACTCCGGTCTCGACTATCATCACGTCGCAGTTGTAGCGGGTGCTGACGAGCTTGATGTTGTTGATGCAGTCGGTGATGACCTGATCGGCTTCGTAGTTCGGATTGGACTGCTTCGTCCAGTAAGGGTAGATGGACATTCCTATCATATCCCACTTGCCTCCGAGGCTCTTGACCTTGTCGAAGAAGTAGTTATAGGTGGAGTTGTCATAGCCGTTGTCGAGATGGATGATGACGATGGTGTCCGGGAATACGGCCTTGACCGCAGCGTAGCCGGTATTGAGGAAGCTGACAAGGTTGGTGAAGTTGGCCTTGTAGGTCTTGCCGTTCTGGGTCACGTCATACGCCGCGCCGCTGATGCTTGCATCGGTGTCCCAGAGCATTCCGGGACGGATTTCGTTGCCTATCTGCACCCATTTCGGGGTGATGCCGGCCGACTTGAGGTCA
>CAVAID010000070.1:0-10499 GCA_963588685.1 bacterium | reverse complement strand
ATCCAGGACGGCGCGTTCAACGGCGTAGCCAAGGACAACTTCACCGTGGAAGTGCCGGAGGAAGCTGTAATTACTTATCAGAACGAACCGGGCTGGAGCGACTTCAAGCGCATCTCAGCATACCGCAACCTCGTGATTCGCCCAAGTGTCGCCACCGCTCTCAACACCAAAGTCAGCCGTGAGCTCGTGCTCAACGCCGACGAGGAATGGATAGTGGAGAGCCAGCCGGACTGGGTAACCCTCAGCCAGACCGAGGGGAACGGCAAGACCGAACTCACTCTGACATTCTCCCAGATGCCTGCAGGGGATGACCGCGACGGCAAGATAGTCTTCAAGCTCAAGGACAAGGACTACCGCACCACCTGTACCGTCACCCAGTATGACTACGAATATGCGGAGGACGAGATGGTTACCCTCCAGTCGGCGAGCAAGGGCAGAGGCATCAACATAGTGCTGCTCGGCGACGGCTACAACGCCAAGGAGGTTTCCGACGGCGACCTTATGAAGGACATCAAGGAAGCGATGGGGCATTTCTTCAGCATCGAGCCGTACAAGACCTACAAGGACTACTTCAATGTCTACACTGGCATCGCAGTTTCCACCGAGTCCGGAATCGGAAGCGTCAACACCATCATCTACAACCGCTTCAACACCTCCGCCAAGGGCGGAGTCACGCTCAGCGGACGCAACGGCGAGAGCGACTTCAATGAGATCTTCAGGTACGCACTCAACGCTCCGACAGTCACGGCGGACAACCTCTGTCAGACACTCATCATAATGATTCCGAACACCTCGGACTACGGCGGCATCTGCTATATGTACGATGACGGCAGTGCCATCGCCTACTGCCCTAAGAGCGATTACGGCTACCCTCTCGACTTCCGCGGGGTAATTCAGCACGAGGCGGGCGGACACGGCTTCGGCAAGCTCGGTGACGAGTATATTTATCACAATGCCTTCATAGACGCCTGCTCCTGCACCTGCTGCAGTCATGTGGAAGAGTTCAACGGAGCCAAGGGGAAGGGCTGGTATGACAACCTCTCGCTCTCCGGCAAGATGAGCGAAGTGCCGTGGAAGCACCTGCTCTTCCACGAGAAGTACAAGCAGATTGTAGATATCTACGAGGGCGGATTCATGCACAACCGCGGAGTTTACCGCTCCGAATACAACAGCTGCATGAACAACGACATCCCTTACTACAGCACCGTCAGCCGCGAGTCCATCGTCAAGAGGATCAAGGCTTACGCGGGGGAGGAGTACAGCTTCGAGGATTTCGTGGCCAACGACAATATCGAAAATCTCCCGGAGACTGCGCTCGCCACCAAGGGAGCCGTGTCAGCGAAGAGCTACCCTCACGCCTCACACCAGCACGCGCCGGTATTTATGGGTCAACGTCCAATCATCAAATAAGGTACTGCTATGAAGAAACCATTATATTTATTCGCCATTCTGCTGCTTGCGGCCTGCTCCAAATCCAATGTTGCAGTCGGGGACGGGCCTGCAGCCGTAAGGTTCAATCTCGTCTATCCTTCGCAGACCAAAGCCAGCGCCAATGCCTTCGAGAGCGGAGACATCACCGGCATCTATATGACCGAATACTCGAGCGGAGTAGCCTCCCCTCTTCAGATCTCCGGCAATGCGGTCAACAATGCCGCCATCACTTTTGACGGCGCATCCTGGACGAGCAATCCCAAGCTCTTCTGGGACAAGGGAGTCAAGTACGACGTGTATGGCTACTACCCTTACGGCAAGCCGGCTTCGGTAGATGACTATAGCTTCAGTGTGGCCGCCGACCAGTCCACAAAAGAGGGGGATGGAACTCTCGGCGGCTATGAAGCTTCAGACTTCCTCTGGGCCAAGACCGAGGGCGTGACCTACCCGGATGTGGTCAATCTCACTTTCAGCCACAAGATGAGCCGCCTCGTGGTAAAGCTCGTCAAGGGTTCGGATTTCGAGGGAGACATCCCTGACGATGTGGTGGTCAAGGTTCACTCCACAGTCCCTGACGCTCTCATCGACCTGAGCAGCGGCTCAGTAGTCAAGGACAACTACGGTTCCGCAACCACAATCACGATGCAGAAGGAAGGCACGAGCACATTCTCCGCCATCCTGGTGCCTCAGAGAATCGACAACAAGCAGCCCCTGGTAGAAGTCATCACCAACAATGTCTCCTATCTGGTGGAGAGCCGCTTCGCCTTCAAGTCGGGAGTCCAGCACACCATCAGCATCACGCTCACCAGTGACCCTGCCAAGGTCAAGATCGACATCGGCGGCGAGATAAACGACTGGAATTAACTTTACATATCGGGAGGTCCTCACGGGCTTCCCGATATTTTTTATGTGATTCAGTCACAGTAAATTATCTCGGCGCTGTCATCCTTGGAGATGGAGATGCTCTGGGAGCGGGAGACCGTAATTGTGGCGAGAGACGGATTGTTGCTGCAGTCGAGGGTCTTGAGGGCGGTGCATCGGCTCACATCAAGGGTCTTGAGGGCGCAGCGTGAGAGATAGGCCGCCGCGAGAAGCTGATTGCCGCTGAGGTCCAGGGATTCGAGAGCGCAGGACTGGCAGTAGAGCATCTTCAGCTCGGGATTGCCACGGAGGTCAAGTGAGACAAGCGGGTTGCTGTCGCAGCAGAGCATCTTGAGGGCCGGATTGCCGCTGAGGTCCAGGGAAGTCAGTGACTGGCCCAGCACCTGAAGCGTTTCCAGGGCGGAGAACATCTGTATCCCGTAGAGCGAAGCTATCCCGGAATACGAAGCCTTGTCGATATTGATTTCCGTCACGCCGGCAGCCTCAGAGAGCGAGACAAAGGAATCGTAGTCCGTGTCGAACTTGTCCACCAGATAGCGCTTGAATACAGGGTCGCTTATCTTGGGCGTACAGATTATCTCCGTGGAAGCGGGAATATAGAGGCGCTCGCCCTTGTTGATGCCGTCAATCTCCTGCCCTTCAAGCAGATAAAGAGTCTTCAGCGTAGAGCACATGCAGTGGAGCGACTCCACGGCAGGGTTGAGATTGAGGTCGAGCGAGGCGAGAGAGCAGCCGTCAGCGTTGAGCGAAGTCAGGGCCGGATTGTATCTGAGGTCAATTTCCGTCACGGCGCTCCCCTCGCAGTCGAGAACTTCCAGTTTGGATAGCAGATAGACCTTGGTAGCATCGCGCAGTTTGTCCCCGGCATACAGGTGCTTGATGCCGCGCAACTTGTTGACCGTATTGTCAATGGACAGCGCGCTCCCGCCGATGCGGATCTCCTCCAGAGAGCCAAGGCTGTCGTAATCCAGGGAAGCGACGGCAGTATTGGACAGGGCCAGGCTGCGCAGGGCATTCTCCGCCGGCAGAGTCAGGCTCTGAATCGGGTTCGCGGAGAGGTTCAGCTCCTCCAGAGATGAGCCGAAGACTATGGAAGTCAATTTGTTGCAGGAGAGGTCAAGCGAGACGAGTTTGGGATTGCCGGAGAGGTCCGCCGAGCTGAGGCTACCGCTCCCCCCTCGGCCCGAAGCTGAAGTTCCCGCGCAGCGCAGGGAGGTCAGATTGGCGAACTGCGACAGCCCGTCAAGGCTCACGACCTCGTCCGAACAGATGTCGATACTCGTCACTGCGGCGGCCTCCTCCACGCTCAGCATCCCGTCGGAGTCGCTGTCCCAGGCGGATACAAGACAGGCCTGCAGGGCTGCATCCCCCAGCACCACCGGGATGCGCAAGCTGCGCTCCTCGCCATATACCGTGCCCTTGCCATTGATGGCGTAGGGGCGGAAATAGTAGGTCTCGCCCGTTGCCAGGCCGGTGATTTCCACTTTATGAGTACCGTATTCAGAACTGTCCACCGTCTTGCCCGCGCCGTCGATGCCGGGCTGGCTCTGCGTACCCCAGCAGATGCCGCAGACATAGATGGCGCCGCTGAACTGCTCAGTCACGCTGTATTCGCAGCTGACGGTCGAGGCATCCTTGACACTGAGTGTCAGGCCACCGATGTCAGGGAGCTGCTGACCGATTTCGAAAGACGAAAGCTCCGACTGCAGGCTGTCGCCTCCACCGTCGATATACGAGCGGTAGTAATACTTCACCCCGAAAGTCAGTCCCGGCATCTGGCAGGAAAATTCGCCGTCCCGTGGGAGCTCCGTCTCATAAGTGCTCATCTCCGAGGAATTTAGCCCGAAAAGGAAGCCGCAGCTCCGGATATTGTCGCTTCTGGAGACCTTGCATGAGAGCACCACTTCCGTCCCCTCCGGCTCGGCCGAAACCCCGAGTATGGAAGGCGCGCCGAACTGCCCCGCGTCGGGGTCCTTGATGCAGGACGCCAGCGCGAGAAGCAGGAGCGGGGACAGCAGCCGGAGAGCTTTCATACATCACAAATTTAGTCAATCTATTTTGAAAATACTCCAAATGAACTAACGTGAACTTGATGTAACGCCCCGCTTTGCCTATATTTGTCAATTATGGAGAACAATCAGAGGAAATCTATTCCGGAACTCACATATCTGCTTTCCGAAGTCCAGCACCACTATGGCAGGCGCCTGGCCACTTCGACAGACTTCGAAGCCCTGTCCGTGGTCATCGAGCACGAGTCCGGCGAGCTGCTGTCGTCATCCACCCTCAAGCGTCTCTGGGGATATGTGACGATGAAGCCCAACCCGCGCCAATCCACCCTGGATGTCCTCTCAAGATACATCGGCAAGAAGGACTTCTACACTTTCTGCAAGGAAATCCGCGACAACGGTCTCTACGAGTCCCGCTTCTTCTCCTCCAAGATGGTCGTATCCTCCGACCTCAAGCCCGGCACAAATATCATCATCGGCTGGGCGCCGAACCGTCTCGTGCACCTGAGATATGAGGGCGAGGACAGTTTTACCGTGACCTCCTCCGAGAACTCCAAACTTCTCACCGGCGACCGTTTCATCGCCACCGGCTTCGCTCTCGGCTATCCGCTCTTCATCCCCAAGATCCTGCGCGACGGGGAATACACCCCTTCCTATATCGCCGGCGCCGCCAACGGCCTCAGCAGCATAGAAATAGTTGAGGCTCAATAGCCTGCATCCCTTATCTCGGAAGTTATCTGCTCATAGGCCGCATCCACGGCCCGCTGCTCCCGTGCGAGTCTGATGTCCGGAAGCAGGGCGTAAAATGCAATCCCGCAAGCTACCGTCAATGCCAGGGCCGCGGCTATCAGCACCCTGCGCAGGCGGTATTTGCGCCCCAGCGCGGCGCACACTTCAGTGATGTCGGCATAGCGTTCGTCCCTGTTCTCCTTCAGGCAGACGGCGGCAATCCGCGGACAGGCTCCCAGCGCCTGCATTATTCTCCCCAGAGAATAGATGTCGCTCCTGCCGTCCAGGGTTTCGCCCCGCCTCTGCTCCGGCGAAGCATAGTCAAGGGTGCCGGCGGGGTTCTTGAGCACCGCGTAGTCGTCGGTGTCCGACAGGCCGAAGTCTATCAGTTTGACATTCTGGCCATTGGCCGTGATGAGGATATTGCTTGGCTTGAGGTCGCGGTGGATTATCTGCCGGCAGTGGATGTATTCCAGAGCGTCGCAGAGCTGGTCTATAATTTTCCGCACGGGCAGTTTCGCGCCCCGGTCGAGCAGCGCCTGCAGGCTCTCCCCCTCCACCCACTGCAGCACGATGCAGTTGCCCTGCTCCGGCAGCGCGATGAAGTCAAGGGTCCGGCAGATATTGGGATGGTCGAGACGGCAGCCGATTTCATATTCCTTTTCGAGCATCCCCTCATAGAAAGGGTCGCCGATGTATGCGGGCTTGAGGGATTTGAACGCAACGCGTTTGCCGTCAAGCACTCCCGCACCGAGCACGGTGTAGCCGGACTGCGACACATAGACCTCGCGGAGCCCGTCAGGCCCGGACGGCGCGAGCTCGTCAATTGAAGTGAAGAATGCCGATGACTGTTCCATATTCAATTATCCCTACCAAATATAGTGATTATCACGATAAATTGGTAAATTTGCTTTGATGAGAATGTTCCCGGGCATACTTCTGCCGCTCCTGGCACTGCTCTCCTGCACACCGGCGCAGGAGGGACGGAACGTGCAGGAATACGACAGCAGCCTGGACTGCCTCAACGGCACCTGTGTCGTGTCGCTGGAAGGCAGGTACGGACTCACGGACAGCACGGGGCGGGAGATTCTGCCCGCCGTTTACGATGAACTCTACTACCTCACCGACGAGCTGGCAGCCGCCTTCTCGGGAGGAGAATGTGAATTCTTCGACCGTTCGGGGCGCAGACTCGCGGCGGCGCAGGCCCTTCCCGGCACGGACGCCGAGGAGCTGCTCGCCCTCTACCGCGAGCTACGGGAGGAAAGCAGGGCGCTGTGGGACAGCATCCTGGAGAAATATTCCGCGCTTAGCGAATACCGCCGGTCCGGAGCCGCCACGGCAGCCGGGGCTTCGGCGATGGCGGAAGAGATAAGAGCGTCGCTGCGCCTCGTCAGCGCTCCGATGGAGAAGGACCAGCAGGCAAGATTTGAAGCTTTGGGGAGATGAAAAGGATAATCGCGACCCTGCTTTGCCTTGCAGCCGCGACGCTTGCGGCCCGGGCCCAGAGCTTCTCCGAAGTGAAGCGCGACAAGGCGTATATCTACGCCGAGCAGACCGCCGGCTCGGCCCGCGAAGCGGACAGCCTGGCGCTGCTCTCTCTGAGCGACAAACTCTCGCAAAGCCTTGACCTGCCGTATTCTGCAGAGGTCAGAAAGGCGCTGATGGACAGCTACGGCGAAGACCTCCGCCGGGAGTCCGGGATGCTCTCCTCGAGCGGGCGGAACGGAGTCAGCGTGCTGCGATACATCCGCCGGGACGACACGGAGCGCATATTCGGGCGCCGGCGCGACAAAGTCAAGGAGATGCTGACGATAGCGGACGGAGCCGAGCAGAAAAGCCAGACCGATGTGGCCCTGCGCTACTATTCCTGGGCCGCCTCGCTGATGAAAAGCCTCCCGCCGCTTGACGCCGCGGCCATAGCGGATGCAGAAAGCCGCAGAGACGCGGTGCTGGACGGGCTTAGCGTCTCGTTCGACAGGCAGAACAAATATGACCGCACTCTGGTCGAGCTGACATTCAAATACAAAGGCCGCCCGGTCCGCAATATCGACTATTGTTTTTACGACGGGCAGCGCTGGAGCGGGGTGCTCTCGGCGAAGGACGGCAAGGGTTTCATCGAGGTAAGGGAGGACTCGCGCATCGAGGACTACCGCATCCGCTATGAAGTGACCCCGGCAAGGCTTCAGCACATCTTCCGCGAAGTCACTGCCGTGGAAGAGGCTTTCAAGGCTTCTGGCGGCAGCCCCGTACAGACAGTCCAGAGGTCTGAGCCTCAGAAGATTGACCTCAGCGCAGTAAAGAAGAAAGTCCTCTCGGTCATGTCCCGCGAGGAGTACGCCTCCGCCCCGGACACAGTTCGGGCGAGCCTTACCCCTGTAGTATTTACGGCGGCCTATGAAGAGGTCATCGCGCGCATCTGCAGGAGCATTTCCGCAGGCGGCAGCGACGACATCGCGGACTGCTTTACCGAGGAGGGCTATGACATATACAGGCGGCTGATTTCATACGGCAACGCCCGGATTCTCAATTTCGATTCGCTCCAATTCTACGCCCTCGGCGATGAAGTGTATTGCCGCAGCGTGCCGATGGCGTTCTCGTTCAAGGGCGGCGGAAGGCGTTTCGTGGAGGATATAGTGTTCACTTTCAACGGGGAAGGCAAGATTTGCAATCTGACATTCGCCCTCTCCGGGGATGTAGTCAGGGACATAGTCGCCCACGACAACTGGACCGAGGAGGCCCGCATAATTCTCACAGGTTTCCTCGAGAACTACAAGACCGCCTATGCGCTCAAGCGCCACGACTACATTTCCTCCATCTTCGACGAGGATGCGCTGATTATAACGGGCCGCGTGCTCAAGAATGTCAAGGGCCCCAACGAATACAGCAACAACCGCTATGTCGCGCTCACGCGGCACAGCAAGGAGAGCTATATCAGGCAGCTCGCCCGGGTGTTCGCGAGCCAGGAGTTCATCAATATCCAGTTCTCCGACTGCGAGGTAATCAAGCTCGGCAAGGGGGAGCAGCTCTTCGGCATCAAGATACGGCAGGAATACTGCTCGGCGACCTATTCCGACACGGGATATCTCTTCATCCTGGTGGACCTGCGCGACTACCGCCAGCCTGTCATCCATGTGCGCACCTGGCAGGAGGCGCCGGACAAGGAGTTCGGCATCATAGGGCCTTATAACTTCTAAAATATGAAGAAGTTGCTCTGTCTGTTCGCCGCTGTTTTTCTAGCCGTGCCGACGCTCTCGGCGCAGGCGGTTACCGGGGCGTCGGGGCCCGCCTCAGCGCTTCCCGGCCAGTATGCTTCGGCTTCCTCTGACAGCAGCGCGTTCCGGGTGGCTTCGTTCAGGAAGCTGGACTGGGACCTCGATGCCCGCAGCAACTACCCGGTCAATGACCAGAACGGGCACAAGGCGGCGCTGATCAAGGTGGTCACGCCCGTGAGCGACTTCGACTTCGATGTGGGAGTGATGGGAGTCGTCTCCGTCAGGCAGGAAATCGGCGAAATCTGGGTCTATGTCCCGGAGAAGGTCCGCAAAATCACCATACGCCACAAGGAATTCGGGATAATCCGGGACTACAATCTCGGCATTCCGCTCGAGTCGGCAGCAGTCTATGAGCTCACCCTCATCACGCCGCAGCCCGTGGTGCGCAATACCGTGGTGGTCAGGGATTCGATAGTCTATGTGCAGGCTCCGGCGGAGACCGTGAAGAAAGAGTGGAAACCTCTGGGGTTCAGCTTATTGGCCACGGTTTCCACCCCCGACCCGTCTGCCGGGGCGATGGCGCTGTGGTGCAGGAAGTTCGGAGGATATGTGCGGTTTCAGAGCAATTTCCGGTCCCCCGCATACGGCTACGACTGCAACTCTGACGGCACGACTGCTGCCGGTTATATATGGACCGGCGGGGAGAGCAGGGTGTCGAAATTCTCGCTTACGGCAGGCGGCGCCGTGCAGTGCAGAAAATGGCTATATGTCTGTGCTGGAGCGGGTTACGGCAGGAGGCTGCTGCTCTGGCAGGACAGCGCCGGCGGCTGGGCCAGGGTCAGCGACGCGTCGCTGAGCGGCCTCGCGGCCGATGCCGGAGTGCTGCTGAGATTCGGCCGCCTCGCCGTCTATGCCGGCATCTCCACCACCGCCTTCCGCTGCTTCGATGCCTCCGCCGGCCTGGGCCTCAATTTTTAGCTCGCTTCGTATCAGCGTTTTACCATTACCCAAGTTTCAATTATTGAAGTATAAATAATCTATGCGCAAATCAATTTTACTCATCGCGCTGCTGGCGGCAGCGGTCTCCTGCGGGAAGAAGCAGGAAGCGTTCACGGTAATAGAGGAGGAGCAGCGGGACGGATATGTCTGCAAGCTCGTGGAATACAATGTCTCCACGGAGGAGAGGGTGCAGTCCTACCTGCTCGTCCCGGACGGGGCTTCGGCCAGGGACAAACGCCCGGCGCTGGTAATGCTGCACGACCACGGCGCGCGCTTCGACATCGGCAAGGAGAAGCTGGTGCGCCCGCTCGCGAGTGCTCCGCTCAACGTCAGGCTCTCGTCGCAGCAGTGGATTGACAGCGGCTTCGACGGGGTTTACTTCGCCGACAGCCTCGCGCGGCTGGGTTATGTGGTAATCGCCCCGGATATGCTTTACTGGGGTTCGCGCAGCACGGAGCTCTGCCAGAAGTGGTCGCGGGTAAAGTTCTGCGGCGAGGAGGGCGACCTCAATGAACTCAATCCTCAAGTATATGAGGGTCAGAAGACGGTCTATGACAGTCTGCAGCGCAAGGGCATAGTCTGGGCGGAACAGACGCTGGCGGAGGATGCCATCGCCGCCGGGATTGTCAAGGGCCTGGACTGCGTGGATGCGGAGCGCATAGGCTGCTTCGGCTGGTCGATGGGCGCGCACCGCAGCTGGCTGCTCGGGGCTTATTGCGACGATATCAAAGCCGGCGTGGCGCTCTGCTGGATGACTCTCAAGGAGACCTGCCGCACCCCGTACAAGGCCTCTGACTACGCGATGCTCATCCCTGAGCTGCGCGAGAAATACGACTTCCCGGACATTGCGCAGAAGCTCGCTCCCAAGCCGTTCTTCTTCCTCAACGGGCTGAAAGACAAGCTCTTCCCGGTCTATGCCGTGGAGGAGAGCTTCCGCCGGATGAACGCCATCTATGACGAGAATGGCGCCCACGGACAGCTCCGCACCGAATTCTTCGACGGCCCGCACCACTGCGGCAAAGCCGAGCAGCAGAGGATCGTCGCCTTCTTCGACGAGACGCTGTAGGCCCTGCCACCGGCGTCGCTTCGACTCTCTCAGACCGCCCCTCGACAAGCTCGGGGACCGGCGGTTCTGCGTTAGGGTGTGCCCTGCGCTCCGGCTCTGACAGGCTTTGGGGACCGGCGGTCAGTCGACGTTGCGGCGGACGCGGTCGAGGAAGGACTTCATCGCGGCGTTGTC
>CAVAID010000069.1:0-10588 GCA_963588685.1 bacterium | reverse complement strand
AGCTCCCCGGCGCTGTCCGCCTTGAAGTCCGCGCTGGCGGCGGCTTCCTCCGGGCGGAAACCCCAGGTAACCGCGATGCTCCGTATCCCCGCTGCCGCCGCTGTCGCCGTGTCGGTCGCCGAATCCCCCACCATCACGCTGTCCTCCGGTGCCACCGGGGCGGCATTCAAAATTTCCCTGACCACTTCCGGGTCCGGTTTCAGCGGCATCCCCTCGCGCCCGCCAAGCACTGCGGCGAACTTTATCCCCGGGAAAAACCTGCTTATAAGCGCCTGCGTGCCCGCCTGGAACTTGTTGGATGCCACGGCGAGCCGGACTCCACGCGTCTGGAGTTCGCCCAGAAGCTCCCTTATCCCGGGGTACGGGCGGGAATGTACATCTATGTGCGCGAAATAGTATTCCATGAAATCGGAGAGCAGCGCGGCGTGCAGGGCTCTGTCCTCCCTGAGTGCTTCCGGCATCGCGCGCAGGACCAGTTTGCTGACCCCGTTCCCCACCATGAACTTATATTCTTCCCTGCCGTGCCGGGGCAAGCCTTTCTGCTCCAGGGCATAGTTGACCGCCGCGCCCAGGTCGTCGATGGTGTCGATGAGGGTGCCGTCCAGGTCAAATATCACAAGTTTCGCTTTCATATCGCGAAGATACTGCAATTTCGTTTGCGGGGGAAAATTTTTTTCTCTATCTTTGTGCTCGCAATGGGGTATTAGCTCAGTTGGTAGAGCGTTTGAATGGCATTCAAAAGGTCAGGAGTTCGATTCTCCTATGCTCCACAAATGATTCAGATTGGCATCAGAGGTCATCAGGAGACCACGGTTACGGAAGATTTGCTGGCTAAGAACGTCGGCAGCGGTTCGGTAAAGGTCTTTGCCACGCCGATGATGATTTCCCTTATCGAAAAAGCAGCGGTTCTCTCGGTCGTCCCCTATCTTGAGGACGGTCAGGATTCTGTCGGCACCCTCATCAATGTGACGCATTGCTCGGCCACCCCTCTGGGGATGAAGGTCTGGGCCGATACGGAGCTCGTGGAGATTGACCGCAGGCGGCTGGTGTTCAAGGTGGCGGCCTACGACGAGCGGGGCCTTATCGGCGAGGGGATGCACGAACGCTTCATCATCAACAAGGCCGCATTCCAGGCCAAGGCGGATTCGAAATAGACCCACATACTATGAAAAAGGAAATTTATCTTGCCGCAGGCTGCTTTTGGGGAGCCGAGCGCTATCTTAAAGCAATTCACGGAGTTATCGCTACCGAAGTGGGATTTGCCAACGGCAATATAGCCCACCCGACCTACCGCGAGGTCAGCACCGACGCCACCGGCTACGCCGAGACGGTGCATGTGACCTACGACACGGAGGAGATCGGGCTGGACAGGATACTCCAGCTGTATTTCAAGGCTATCGACCCTACCAGCGTCAACAGGCAGGGCGAAGATACCGGCACGCGCTACCGCACCGGCATATACTACAGCGATCCGGAGGACCTTACCGCCATCCGGAGGATTTACGACAGAATCTCAGGCGAGCTGAAAACTCCGCTCGCAGTCGAGGTAAAACCGCTCAAAAACTTCTATCGGGCGGAAAGCGAGCACCAGAACTATCTGGAGAAGCATCCGGGAGGGTACTGCCACATCCCTGACTCCCTCGTGGAGTTCGCTAAGACGGTCTCCGAGACCGCCAGCGACTGATGGCTCTCCGCTACTTCCAGGTTCTGCTGCCGCTCAGGCTGAAGTGGATTCCATACTACAGTTCGGACATTCCGCTGCTCGAGGGGCAGGCGGTAAGTGTCGTATTCTCAAGGCGAAAATACACGGGCATAGTCTGGAGGACGGATGTCGTGCCGACCGTGGACCGCGTCCAGCGCATCTCCGGGGTCGAGGACGGCCTCGCGCCGCTTAGCCCCGAGGAGATGAAGCTCTGGGAATTCGTCGCAGACTATTATCTCTGCACGCTCGGGGAAGTGTTCTCGGCCGCTCTCCCCTCCCTCAGGCTTCAGAGCGAGCAGGCCGCGGAGTCCAATCTGGAGAGGCTGAGAGGCCGGCTGGCAAGCGTGGAGGCTAAGCTCGAGGGCAGGCACGGCGAGAAGGTGCGGCTGAGGCTGGAGGCTTCCCGCGATGAGCTTCTCGCGCAGATCCGCCGGGCCGAGGCTTCTCGGTCTTATTCTCCAAGTTCTTTGGCTGCTATTGCTCCGGAGAAGCCGGTTCTGCTTCGCGGATATTCCCGTACTTCCGTCTATATCAAGCATATACGCGAGGCGCTGGAGCGCGGCGGGCAGGTGCTTCTGCTGACTCCGGAGAAGGCGTTCTGCGACAGGCTTGAGGCCTCGCTCCGCTCGGAGTTCGGGGATGCGCTCTCGGTGGTGAGCTCCGACAAGACCCCGGTGCAGAGGCGCAAGGCGGCGGACCGGCTCCGCAGCGGCGAGCCGGCGCTGATACTCGGCACCCGTTCGGCGGTCTTTCTCCCCTACAACGGACTTGCGCTCGTGATTATAGATGAGGAGCAGGACAGCTTCTACAAGCAGAGCGAACCGGCGCCGCGGTACAGCGGGCGCGACACGGCCATCTACCTCGCGGGGCTGCATTCGGCGCAGGTGATTCTGGGCTCGGCCTGCCCTTCGCTCGAGAGCTTACTTAACTGCAGCACAGGCAAATACACTCTCCGCGAGACTCACTCGCAGCCATCGGGGAGCGTGGAAATCATAGATATCAACGCGGAGCGCCGCAAGAACGGCATGCGGGGCGTTTTCTCGCGCAAGCTGATGGATACGGCGGCTGCCTGCGGGGGCCCTCTGCGGCTGATTCGCGGCTGGGAGAAGCCGGAGGAGCTCTCTGATTTGCAGGCTCTTTTCCCGGGCATCGAGGTCAGCGTCTCGACCCTTGCGGAGCTCAAGCGCGACGGGGCGCCCGGCTGTGGCCTTCTCGCTGTGCTTCAGGCAGATGCGCTGCTCTCCAAGGACGATTTCCGCAGCGACGAGAGGGCGCTTCAGATGGTGGCGATGCTGCGCGAATTCGCCCCACGGCTGATTATCCAGAGCGCGGTGCCGCAGCGCTTCTCCGCCGAGCGCTCCACGGAGTCGCTGCTCGGCGAGAGGAAGCAGTTCGGCTTCCCGCCATATACCCGCCTCGTGGAAGTCCGCCGCCAGGGCAGCGGCGAAGTCGTCTCCCGCGAGTTCCTCCGCCGCGACTCCACCCTCTCCTCCCGCAAAGCCGCGCTCCTCTCCTCCCTCCCCGACGCCTGCTTCGCCGACGTCGATCCGCAATAGCCGCGGCCCCCGAGCTTGTCGAGGGTCCGAAGCGTCGCAGGTCCGCCGTATTCTATCTCAAACTCAATGCCGGGTTTTGTTTAAGCCGTTCTATCACAGAATGATAGATGCTGCCATCTGCCACAGCAGTAATGGTTGTAATCTTGTTGCCACCGTCCTTGGATGATGCTCCACAATGATATATCCGTTCTTTGTCGGTATTGTAGTCGATAACGATGTAGCGGTCATGAAATATGCCGCCAGATGCTTTCATCGAAATAGTCAGGTCCGGATATTCGCGGATGAAGTCATTATACTCGGTCAAGTGCAAATGACCGCCGAGGTTATCGGAGAACAAGGTAATTTTGACATCAGAAGAAACACCTTTGAGGAGCACAAGCGTTTTCAGTCCGATATAGTTGTCAACTACGAAGATAGTCTTTGCCGCAGAAGAATATATTTGCTGATAGGCCAAATCAGACTCTACCGGCTGACCATTCAGTATAAGCCAATCCCGCCGTACACTTGGTTCGCCAAAATCTTGCATCACATTTGCAAGTTCTGACTTAGTGACCATATTGCCAAGAGCGTCCACGATGTTTGCCACTTTATCGTCTATTGCGGACAACGAATTGTGCAGTTCCAGCAAACCCTGAGTGTTTTGCGTTGTTTGCAGCGCCAACTGCAGGTATTCACGCTGGCCGAGCAAGGCTTGGTTGTCCACGATATAATCCTTCATTTGCTTGAATATACGGATGAGGGCTTTGCTCTGTTTGGTAGCAAGCGGACCTTTCAGCACGGTCATCAGCATATAGATACCCTGCTCAGTAAAGGCAAAAGGATTATACCTGCGCCCGCCCCAACTTGAGGTGGAATTTTTGCACCTCAATATTTCACGCTCCTCATTGGTAAGTTGAAACATGAAGTCATGGTCAAACTTTTCGATATTGTTCTTCACTTGTCTGTTGAAGTCCTTGGTGCTGTATCCGTAGATTGCAGCCAAATCGGCATCAAGCATGACTCGAACACCGCGCAGATTGTATATCATCGCAGAAAGGTGCTCTGCATCTATCTCGTTAATCATAATTTCGTTGTTTTGGTCCATATTCTATAAATTGGCTCGGCTGCCGGTCTTTCGTGACACAAGCGAAGTCTCTGTTCGAGCTAAAGGTACGAATAAATTCCGAATAAGTTGTTCTGCAGGCCTCAATCTTTACAAAAACCAAATCCCCCAACCCGATTTGAAATTGTAAATAAATATCGTAACTTTGTGAGACTTAACGAGCCGATATACACAAAACCTTAATATCTAATGGACAAAAAGATTTATCAGCAGCCAAGCATGGAAATCATAGACATCCTGCTTGACGAGGCGGTGCTCCAGGCCTCCAATTGGGGAAAGGCAAACGATCCCGGATTTTTCGGCGACGAGACATATGGCAGAACTTACCCTTATTGATTGTGCCGTATGAAAAGTCTGTTTAAAACCTTAATGCTTGCTTCGGCCGCCGTACTCGCAGCCGTCGGATGCCAGAAAGAATCCACCTCTCCGGAGGGTGCCCAGAAAGTTCATTTTGTTCTTCACGCCAATGCCCCAGAGACCAAGACGGGAATCATGTATGACAATGGTGCTTATGAACCTTATTGGAATAAAGGCGACGAGTTGGGCGTCATCTTTGAACTCCCTGCCGCCAAGGGCGATTTAACCCCGGCCGCCACATTCAAGAATACCGCAGAAAGCGGAGACAAAGCCGCATTTGAAGGAGATGTCACTTTGGCTGACGGAGAAGGCGTGACATTCTATTCGTTCTATCCGGCTTCATCTGCCGCCAAATATTATGTCAATGACGATGTTGTCACGATAGGCCTCGATGTCCCGTCAAGCCAGACCCCGACATACGATGCCACGCTTGGCTATTCATTTGACCCTAAGGCCGATATCCTTATCGCCAAGCCTGCCACCTGCACTGTTATCAGTAAATCCGCAGGCAATGATGTCGATATGTACTTTGCCCGCCTCTCAGCTTTGCTCCGAATCGAGCTGAAGGCAGATGGTACCGCCAAGTTCTACGGAGAGGTTGTCAAGTCTTTGGAAATCAAGACATCCAAGGGAGACATCGCCGGCCGGATAGTTGTCAATCCTAAGACAGGCGAATATTCCAAGACCAACAGCCTGAGCACATCCACAGCCATAACCGCCACTTACGACACCTCCAAGGGGCCTGTAAGCATCGGCAAGACAGGCCTGAACAATGTATTCCTCAGCGTTGCTCCTGTAACCATCGCCAAAGGCTCAACGGTTACCGTTAAGATCGAGACCGTAACCACTGCAGGTACCGAGGGCCACACTATCACCAAGACCTTCACCACGACTTCCGACATGGTATTCGAGAGCTCACAGCCTACCGTCCTCGAGCTCAGCCTGACGGATGACAATATTTATTCTGGATTGTCAACCACCCCTGCAAGCGGAGAAACGCTTACCTGGAAAGCCGATGAATATGGTGCCGATAATGCAAAGACCATCAAGGTCGCACTAAACTATGGTGCTACGGGATATGCGGTAAGTGCAACCGGAGATGACTGGACCATTTCAGATGACGGCAAGGGTACCTTGAGCATTTACCCGAATGCCAAAAATACCAGCACAACCGCCGACAAGACTCTGGACATCACCATCACACACAAGGACAACACAGCCCTCACTTCCACCATTCATCTTGTACAGGCATATAGTGGAGCCGCAGAAGCGAAAGTCTTGATTATTGATGGGTCACAATTAACCGACTATACTTCTTCTAAAACAGCGACTACCGCTGATGTAACTAAGACATATTCTGGGGTTGATATCGTTTTCAGCAAAGGAGCATATCAGTTTGCTGTTAACAATGAATCGACAAACAACATCAGTGCCGAGAAGACAATTCTTATTGGCAAGGCAGGTGCTTATATCTATAACAAGACCGCCATCCCTGGAAAGATTACGAAATTCGAGATATATTCGAATAAAGGAGCATCTACCAATGTTGAAGTTGGCGTGAATTTTAGTGAAACATCCATTTCTAAATATTCGAGCACGGCAAGTAACACTTATACGGCAAAACTAAGTACTGCTGATGCTGTATATGATTGTTCTACTGAATTACCGGAGAATGCCAAATACTTCTGGTATCAGATAACTAGTAAGCACAATTCTCAGGTTCAGTTCAGAATAACCTATGTGGAAGAATAGTCATACTTCCAGCACCGACACAGTTCTGTGAAATAATCAATAAAGGCCGGCGGGGCACAAGCTCCGCCGGCCTTATTCTTCGCATCAGCCACCTTCTCCCTGACTTCTCTGAGTTTTTCAAATCGATGGAACGCGAGGCACGGGCAGAGATGTCTGAAGAGCCGACACCTGTTGCCTACCCCGATTCCAGACTGGGGCAGGCAACAGGAGACCCATTCACAAGGCACTGAGAGCGATATTGCCGTTGCCTCGATTTGAAAATATGGTGGAGATACATCCCCGCACATTGTGCCCCTCCCCCTCGACAGGCCAGGGGGCCGGTGCGGTCTGAGCTTGTCGAAGCGCCGCCCCGTGCGAAGCACTGCCCCTCGACAGGCTCGGACCGCAGCTTACTTCAAGTACCCCCGGGCCCAGTCGCTGATGGCCTCGGAGGTCATGGAATTGAGGAGCTTCCCCTCCTCCCATTTCACCTCGGGATAGGCCTCGCGGAAAATCTTTTCGGAGTTCCCGATGCCGCTGCCGCCGGAGGTCATGAACATCACAACCCTCTGACCCTTCAGCTGATATGTGTCCATAAAGGAGTTGATAATGCGGGGCGCTCCGTTCCACCAGTTCGGGAAGCCGAGGAAGATGAGGTCGTAGCCCTCCAGCGACTCCAGGTTCTTCTCGAATGCCGGGCGCGAAGCCGGATCGTCATTCTCCCTGCAGCAGCGCGATGTGGCATCGGTCCAGTCAAGGTCGGCATCGGAATATGCCTCGACCGGCTTGATTTCAAACAGTTCGGCGCCTGTGGCCTTGGCAATCTTCCCGGCCGCTGCCCTGGTAGTGCCGGTGGCGGAGAAATATGCCACAAGCACTTTCGGGGATTCTGCAGCGGCTTTGCGCGAAGCATTCTGTCCGCAAGCCGTTACGCTCATTGCGGAAGCGGCCGCAAACGCGATGATGGGTAATATTCTTTTCATATTTATAATAATTCCGGAACTGCCTCGACGCTTCGGCCCCGTCGATGCTTCGGCAAGCTTTGGAACCGTTCCCATCCATCCTGGAGGCCAAATTATGGATGAGCGGGGCACATGCCGCCCCCCAGACAAACTCGTGGACAGAAAAAGCGCGCCGCCGGCTGCCGGGGACGCGCTTTCAACCTTTTTGTCGCGAGGAGATTATTTCCTGCGGGACTTGTATCTCTGATAGAACATATCAACTCGGCCGGCGCTGTCGACGATTTTCATCTTGCCGGTGTAGAAAGGGTGAGATGTGTTGGAAATCTCAAGCTTTACGAGCGGGTACTCAACACCGTCAATGGTGATGTTCTCCTTGCTGGTAGCGCAGGAGCGGGTGATGAAAACCTCCTCGTTTGACATATCCTTGAAAGCTACAAGACGGTAGGTTTCGGGATGGATTCCTTTTTTCATATTACACTAGTGTTTGTTGAAATCGGGCGCAAAGATAAGAATTATTTTCGTAATTTTGCAAACATTATGACACTGATTAAATCTATTTCCGGAATACGCGGAACCATAGGGGGTCCTTGCGGCGAAGGCCTGACCCCCGTCGACATAGTTAAGTTTACCTACGCCTACTGCGCCTGCCTCAGGCAGCGCAAGCCCGTTCCATACAGCGGAGGCCGCTATAAGGTAGTGGTCGGCCGTGACGCCCGCATCAGCGGCGAGATGGTCGAGCAGCTCGTGTGCGGCACCCTTGTAGCCTGCGGCGTGGATGTGGTGAAGTGCGGATTCGCCTCCACCCCGACCACCGAGCTGGCAGTCAGGTTCGCCGGAGCAGACGGCGGCATCATCATCACAGCCAGCCACAACCCGCGCCAGTGGAACGCCCTCAAGCTTCTCAACGAGCAGGGCGAGTTCCTCACGGCGGCCCAGGGACAGGCGATACTCGACCTCGCCGACAGCGGAGAATTCGACTTCGCCCCGGTGGACGAGCTCGGACACATAGAGCAGCACGACTTTACCGACGAGCACATCGACTCGGTCCTCGCGCTCGAAGCCGTTGACGCAGAGGCAGTTCGCAAGGCAGGATTCAAGGTGGTGCTCGACTCCATCAACTCCGTTGGAGGCATCATTATGCCGCGCCTGCTCGAGAAGCTGGGCGTGAAGTGCACCGTGCTCAACGGCGAGCCGACCGGCGACTTCGCCCACAACCCGGAGCCGCTCCCGAAGAACCTCGTGGAGCTCAGCGAGACCGTGGTGAAGGAAGGCGCAGACCTCGGCATCAGCGTGGACCCGGACGTGGACCGTCTGGCGTTCATCTGCGAGAACGGCGAGCCATTCGTCGAGGAATACACGCTCGTGTCAGTAGCCGACTATCTGCTCGAAAGAGCTGAAATGCAGGGAGTTAGCCCGCGCAATACAGTATCCAACCTCAGCTCTTCCAGGGCACTGCGCGACGTAACCGAGGCGCACGGCGGCACCTACTACGCAGCAGCCGTGGGCGAGGTCAACGTGACCACCAAGATGCACGAAGTCGGGGCGCTGATCGGCGGCGAGGGCAACGGAGGCGTCATCTACCCTGCCAGCCACTGCGGACGCGACGCGATGGTGGGCGTGGCCCTCTTCCTGAGCCAGCTAGCCCACAAGAAGATGAGCGCGAGCGCCTACAAGGCCACCCTGCCGCAGTACTACATAGCGAAGAACCGTATCGACCTCAGCGACAAGTCCCTGATAGACAAGATACTCGAGACTGTAAAGGAGCATTTCAAGGGCGAACGCATCAACACCATCGACGGAGTCAAAATCGACTTCGAGGCCGAGAGGAAGTGGGTGCACCTGCGCCGCTCCAATACCGAGCCGATCATCCGCATCTACTCCGAAGCCCCGACCGAGGCCGAGGCGCAGAAGCTCGGCGAGGAAGTGATTGCCATCGCCAAGAACTTGATGTAGAATGTTTTCCTTCCGGACAACGCCCATAGAGGAGCAGCTCGACCGCAGCCTGCAGGAGGGCAGGGTCGCCTGCTTCTGCACGCAGAACTGCTGGGACCCCTACGGCAGCCGCTACCTCTATGACATCTTCCGCGAGCGGGGCAATCTCGCCAGAGTATTCTGTCCGACAGGCAGCGAACTTTCCCCGGAGACCAAGCATATCGACTTCAGCGCCGAGGACCTGGAGGGAATCGACGCCATAGTCGTGGAAATCCAGGATGTGGGCACGCGCTACTTCAACTACACCCGCGACGTGATGCGCCTGCTCTCGATGTGCGCGCGCAGGGAGGAAGGCCCGGCAGTCTATATCGTTGACCATATCAACCCTGCGGGAAGAGTCGTGGAAGGCACGATGCCGGCAGTCGAGTCCGACATCTGGACACCAAAGGTCGCGCATCGCCACGGACTCACGCTCGGCGAGCTCTGCAACCTCTACTGCAACGAGATAGGAGCCCGTTTCCCGCTCCATGTCATCTCGGCGTTCTGCTCCCGCGCTGGCAAGGAATTCCTGCCGTGGGTGATTGCCCCGGCATCCGACATCCCTGGGATGTTCAGCTGTGAGATGTACCCGGGAGGCGGCCTCTGGAACAATACCTCCATAACGCCTGCCATCGGCACGGCGCGCCCCTATGAGTATTTCGGGGCGCCGTTCATCAAGACTGAAGATGTGCGCTTCCTCCCCTCTCCGGAAGGCGTGATGATGCGTCCGTGCTCATTCACCCCGGCGGCGGGCCGCTACGCGGGCGAGCAGTGCTTCGGCTACCAGATAATGCTCCGCCCGGGGGCGCAGTACCATTCGCTGCTGCATACCCTGCAGCTGCTGCGGCACTTCGCCGACCGCCATTCGGAGTTCGAGATGTACCCGTCGCTCTTCGTCAAGCTGGCGGACCCGGTCATCGAGGAATATCTGCGCGGCAACCTGACCTTCGATGTGGTGCAGGAGCATGTCAAGGGCGAGGAGCAGAAGTGGATCCGCAAGGCCAAGCGCTATGTCCTCTATGAGGATGTGCCGTACAGGATGAAATAATTGAGGTTTTTTTGCGCAGACTCTTGCGTATTCCAAAATTATGCGTACCTTTGCAATCCCAAACGGAAACGGTGGGTTCGTATAACGGTTAGTACTCGAGATTCTCAATCTCGCAATAGGAGTTCGATTCTCCTACCCACTACAAAGAAGAGAGCGTCA
>CAVAID010000068.1:0-10673 GCA_963588685.1 bacterium | reverse complement strand
CCCCCGTTAGTGGGGATGGCAAATTTAACAATTTCTTAACAATCGGCAAGGGGTTTAGATAAAACTTTGGGGTCCAGAGAAGCTAGCGAGTCGCGCAGCGGCCGCTGAGCTTGTCGAAGCGACGCTCTTCGAGAGACCGTTATTACTTCTTCGCCCTGGCGCGGCGGTTGAGTTCAGCCTGGAAGGCGGCGGCGTTGGAGTTGTGGGCGGAGAGGGTGCGTGCGAAGACATGCTTGCCGGAGAAGTCCGAGTCTGCACAGAAATAGAGGTTGCCGCTCCCCCAGGTCCCGCCGAAATCCGGATTCAGCACAGCCTCCAGCGCTGCGCGGGTCGGCACGCAGATAGGCCCCGGAGGCAGGCCCTGATGCGTATAGGTATTGTAGGGCGAATCCACCTCCAGATGCTTGCGCAGCACGCGGTTAAGCTTATAGTCATAGCAATACGCCACAGTCGGGTCAGCCTGCAGCGGCATACCGATCTTGAGCCGGTTGAGATAGACCCCCGCAATCAGCGGCATCTCCGGCTCATAGTTCGACTCCGCCTTCACGATGGACGCGAGTATCGACACCTGGTTGCGCGAAAGCTTCAGCGCCGCGGCCTTGGCATCGTTGTCCGGAGTCCAGAACGCATCGTAAGCCTCTTTCATCCTGTCCAGCACATCGGTCACGGACGCCGTCCAGTAGATATCGTAGGTTGCCGTCATCAGCAGAGAGAACGCGTTGCGCGGCGTAAAGCCGTAGCGCGCCAGCAGAGTGTCGGAATCCAGCGCCGCCCGCACCGAAGCCGAGTCAAGCAGCAGCTGGCTGCTTATCTTCGCGGCGATATTTCCCTTAAGCCTCAGGTTACCCGAGAGGGTCAGGCGGACAGGCGTCTGCCAGCCGTTGTTTAGCATACGCGCCACATAGACGCTCGAGTTGGATTTGCTGACGGTATAGTGCCCGGGGGTAATGTATTCTGCGACCTTCTTGGATTTGAAGCTGCGCTCGAGGCTGCGCCTATTCAGCGCCCCGGCCTTATCGGCAATCAGATCCAGAGCTTCATCGGCACCGGTACCCGGATAGATATAGATTTCCGCCGTTCGGCTGAAATTGGGCTTGCGGTTGTCGGCATACCATACATAGGCAAGCCCCGCCCCGATAGCGCAAAGCGCTACCAGTATTGAGATTACACCGGCTTTCTTCATTATTTCCTGCGGAGCTTGACGGTGTCGCCCTCGTCGAGACGGTAGCCGATGAGCGCAGGGTTCATCTTCTGCAGGGCGGCCAGCCTGATGCCGAAGCGCTGCGAGATGGCCCGCATGGATTCTCCCTCTCCCTCGACCACATATTTATAGACTCCCGGGGCGGCCTCGGCCTTCTTGCGCGCAAGATAGACCACGGTGCCCGGCTCCAGAGCGCTCTCCTCCGTGAGGTCGTTGAACTTGAGCAGCTCTCGCAGGAAGAGTCCGTTGGCGGCTGCGATGGAGCTGTAGCTCTCGCCCTCGATCGAATAGACGAAAGGCACGCCGTTCTGCTCATAGACGCTGCGGCTCAGCGGGAAGCGCACGGCCTCCCTGTATTTGCGGTCCACCACCTCGGGCGGCACGACCTTAGGCTCCTCGACCTCGTGCGGCGGCTTCACTTTGACGGACGCTCCGCGGTCATATTCATAGAGCCTGTAATCCTCGATGAGCGTGATAAGCTTGTCGGCATAATTGGGGTCGGTGGCATATCCGGCCTTCTTGAGCCCCTTCGCCCAGCCCTTATAATCAGTCACTTCCAGCTCGAAGAGCCCCTTGTAGCGGTCGCGCCCGCGCAGGAAGTCGGAATGGTCGCGGAACGATGCCTCGGCATTGGAATACACACGGAAACATTCTCCCGGAGCATTGTCGTCCTCCTTCATCTTCTTGCCGTCCCAGTCGTTGTGGCACTTCACGCCGAAGTGGTTGTTGCCCTTGACGGCGAGCCTGGACTGCCCGGCGTTGGACTCCAGCAGGCCCTGTGCGAGCGTGATGCTGGCCGGCACTCCGGTCCTCTCCATCTCGCTGACCGCGATGGAGGAATACTTCTCGATATATGCAAGGCGCGGATTGTCCCCGGCAGCGAGTGCCAGGAAGGCCGCAAGGATAATAAGTGCAAAGCGTTTCATCAGCCGCTAATATACTAAATTTCGAAGACATCGCCATCCTGCGCGGCGACGGTATTCGGGAAAATGTCCGTGCACTCCTTGAGGTAGGCGTCGAAATCCACGATACGGGAGGAATAATGCGCCACGATGAGCCTGCCCGCACCCGCATCCAGGGCACATTGGGCAGCCTGGGCTGTAGTGGAATGGAAGCGCATCGCCGCCTTTTCCGCCATATCGTTCTGGTAGGTCGCCTCGTGGTAGAGGCAGTCCACTCCCCTCACCCAATCAGCCACGCCCTCCATCGGAGCGGTGTCGGAGCAGTAGGCATAGGATTTCGGGACAATGGTCGGGTCCTCCGCGGCGGCCAGGGCGCGGCGCGGAGTCAGCACCTCGTCGAAGCGGTAGCCGTAGCACTCAATCTTGTGGTTGAGCGGGAACGCGCTGACCTTCACGGCCTTGGATTCGTGCACGACCTGCAGCCCGGAGCATTTCACGGCAGTGAACACTATGCGGTAGTTCATCCCCTCCCCGAAGAAGGTTTCGTAGAACTTCAGCACGGAGCCGAGGGCCTGCGGACCATAGATATAGAGGTCGCCGGTACGCCCGTACATCGCCATCGAGCTGAGCAGCCCGAAGAGGCCGAAGAGGTGGTCGCCATGGATATGGGAGATGAATATAGCCTCGACCTTGAGGAAACCGACATGCAGGCGGCGCATCTGCTGCTGGGTGCCTTCGCCGCAGTCTATAAGAAACAAGCGCCCGTGCACGGACAGTACCTGAGCGCTTGGATTTCTATCAGAAATGGGCATAGCCGAAGCTGTGCCCATTATCTTTAGAGTGAAGTTCATACTTGAAGGAGGGAATTATTCTCCCTTCTCAAGCTTCTCCTTGAGAGCTGCAAGAGCGTCGATGTCGCCGAGGGTTGCCTTCTCGACATTGGCGTTGACTCTCTTGACTGCCTTCTTGGTGTTCTCAGCCTCTGCTGCAGCGGCCTTCTCCTTGACCTCGGCGTAGGTGCGGAGGTGTGAGAGGAGGATGCGGCGGGTAGAGCGGCGAAGCTCGATGACCTTGAACGGAAGAGTGTCGCCTGCGACTGCCTGCTTGCCGTCTTCCTTGACGAGCTCACGGCTGAATGCGAAGCCTTCCGCGTTGCCCTCGAGGGTGATGTTGGCGCCCTTGTCGGTCAGGGAAGCTACGGTGCCCTCTACGGTTGAGCCTACAGGGTACTTGGCCTCGATCTCGTCCCAAGGATTAGGGGTGAGCTGCTTCAGGCCGAGAGAGAGCTTGTGGTTGGCCTCGTCGAAGTCGAGAATCTGGACGTCGATGCTGTCGCCAGGAGCTACGAGCTCTGAAGGATGCTTGATCTTGTTCCAGCTGAGGTCGCTGATGTGGATGAGACCCTCAACGCCGTCCTCAAGCTCGGCGAATACGCCGAAGTTGGTGATGTTGCGTACGACAGCCTTATGCTTGCTTCCGACTGGATATTTCTCGCGGATGTTCTCCCAAGGGTTAGGGGTGAGCTGCTTCAGACCGAGGGAGATCTTGCGGGCCTCGCGGTCGATGCTGAGGATCTGTGCCTCAACCTCGTCGCCGGCCTTGAGGAACTCCTGAGCTGAGTGCAGACGAGGAGACCATGACATCTCTGATACATGTACGAGGCCCTCTACGCCCGGCTCAATCTCAACGAATGCGCCGTAGTCAGCGATGAGGATGACCTTGCCCTTAACCTTGTCGCCGACCTTGAGGTCAGGATTGAGGTTGTCCCAAGGATGCGGAGTGAGCTGCTTGAGACCGAGAGCGATCCTCTTCTGCTGCTCGTTGAAGTCGAGCACTACGACCTTGATCTTCTCATCGAGGGAAACGACTTCCTCAGGATGGTTGACGCGGCCCCATGAGAGGTCAGTGATATGGATGAGACCGTCCACACCGCCGAGATCGACGAATACTCCGTAGTTGGTGATGTTCTTGACGACGCCCTCGAGGATCTGGCCCTTCTCGAGCTTGCTGATGAGCTCAGCCCTCTTCTGCTCCTGCTCGGCCTCAAGGAGAGCCTTGTGGGATACTACCACATTGCGGAACTCCTGGTTGATCTTGACGATCTTGCAGTCGATATTCTGGTTTACGAACTGGTCGTAGTCACGGATAGGCTTGATGTCGATCTGTGAGCCAGGGAGGAAGGCCTCGATGCCGAATACATCGACGATCATACCGCCCTTGGTGCGGGTCTTGACGAAGCCCTTGACGATCTCGTCGTTCTCGAACGCCTCGTTGACCCTGTCCCAGGACTTGAGGGTGCGGGCCTTGCGGTGTGAGAGCACGAGCTGGCCCTTCTTGTCCTCTGCGGACTCCACATATACCTCAACCTTGTCGCCGACCTTGAGGTCAGGATCGTAGCGGAACTCGGATACAGGGATGACACCCTCGCTCTTGCCGCCGATGGTCACTACGACCTCACGCTTGTTGAGTGCGGTAACCTCTCCCTCGACAACCTCGTTCTCCACAACCTTGGAGAGAGTCTTGTCGTATGCTTCCTCGATGGCCTTGCGGTCGGTGTCGCCATAGACGTCGCCGCCCTCGAAAGCGTCCCAGTCGAAGTCCTCAGGCTTCACTGACGCATTGAGGATGCTGCTCTTCTTCTCTGCCTTAGGGGCCTCCTTTGCAGGAGCCTCTTCCTTGGCAGGAGCGGCCTCGGCTGCAGGTGCAGCCTCTTCCTTTATAGCTTCAGGCGCAGCCTCCGCTACCTCGGCAGCCTTCTCCTCGACCTCGGAAACTACCTCAGCCTCAGGAGCATTGCTGATTACAGAAGCGATGCCCGCCTTGGCGCTCTCCTCAGACTCGTACATCTGGCTGGAGCCGATGACCTGATGGTTGGCGGCCTTGAGGTTGAAATGATACTTTCCGCTCTCAGACTGACTGAGCTCGTAGCGGGACTCTTCGCCCGCGTTTTTCTTTACTGATGCTACTCCGTTCTCGCAAGCCTTCAGGGTGGTGTACATCTCTGATGAGAGAATCACCTGTCCGTTGCCTGCCTTGAGATTGAAATAGTACTGGCCGTTCTTCGCCAGCTTGATTTCGAATTTACCCATTTGTAATTAACAACAAACTATTGGTTTAACATTATGTATTGTGCCGCCCGGGGAGTCCCGGAGCAAAAGCGCGCAAAGATAGCAAGAAAATTCTGACAATCAAAGCATTTTCTTACGTTTGAATATAAACCAGATGCCGGCCACCAGCACGAGCATCAGCAGCACGATGAACACCCAGGCCAGAGGGCTGCCGGCGAACGGCAGGGTGACGTTCATGCCGTAGAAGCTGGCCACCAGCGTGGCAGGCATGAGGAGCAGGGAGACGAAGGTAAATATCTTCATTATCCTGTTCTGGTCGAGGTTGATGATGCCGACCACGGTGTCCTGCATGTATTCGAGCCTCTCGAAGGTGAAGGTGATGTGGTTGATGAGGGAGGCTATATCCTGGAGGATGATGCCCATATCCTGGCGGAAGTCCGCGTCCTTGGGGCAGAGGCGGCTCTTGAGCACGTTGGAGATGAGCCGCTGCTTGTCCACTATGTTCTCGCGGACATTCATCGCGTTCTGCTGCAGCTGGTTGATGTCCAGGAGGAACTTGACGTTTATGTCCTCCATCTGGTTGATGCGCTTGCTGAACTGGGACACGTCCTTGGCGATCAGCTCGACGATATCGGCATCTCGGTCGACACGCTTGTCCATGATGGAAAGGAAGATGGAGAACCCGTCCGGGAACTGTTCCGGCAGGGCCTGAATCTTGAGCTGGAGGGTGTCCAGAGAGCGGAGGGGCATCTCCCTGACGGTGGTGAGTATCCCGCTTGCGATGATGAACGATACCGGATCCATAAGCATCTCGTCGTCGGCCGGCGAGAGGAAGTTGGTGTTGGCGAAGATGACTCCGTCCTCCTCGGAGAAACGGGACGAACTCTCGATCTCCTCGGCTTCGGCTCGGCTCTGAATCTCAGTGCCCAGATATGCTTCCACAGCCCTCTTCTGCTCTCCCGACGGCTGCAGGAGGTCTATCCAGAGGACGTTTTCCTTGCTGATAGCAGCAAACTCCGTTTCAGACTGGGCGAATACTATCTCAGCGCCCCGCCTGTAGAAAATCTTTATCATAAGCCCAAGCTTTAAATGGATCCTGGCACTTGCATACGGAGAAGCAAGTCTGCAAAGATAGAAATTATTTCCCGGAAATGATTATCTTTGCGGACCTAACTTTTCGGCAAAATGAATCTTTTGGAACCGATCCTCACAGCCGTGTCGCTATGCGCCGACTGTTTTGCAGTAGCCGTGTGCTCGAGCGTAACGCTCAAGAAGGCAGAATTCAGGAGCGTCAGCACCGTTGCACTGTCATTCGCCGTGATCCAGGCGGGACTGCTGCTCATAGGCTGGTTCCTCGGAGGGCTCTTCGTGGACCTCGTCTATAAAATCTCGCACATCATCGGCTGCGTGCTGCTGGCTTATGTCGGCGGCTCGATGGTCGTCGAGGGTGTCAAGGACGGGGGCGAGGCGCGCAACCTCAACGGATTCAAGAACATAGTGATCGGCGGAGTCGCCACGAGCATCGACGCGCTGACCGTCGGGGTCGCCCAGTCGATGGAGCGGTCCGCCGACAGGTCCATCTGGCCGCTCGCCATCTCCGTCTTCATCGTGACCGCCATCTCCGTGGTCGCCGGCATCTGCGGCGGGCACCGGATTGGCAGCCGCTTCGGCAAGTGGGCCGAAATCATCGGCGGCGTGATCCTTATCGGAATCGGAGTCAGCTTCCTGCTTTAACGGTCCGGCCCCTCGACAGGCTCGGGCCGTTGGGGGAAAGTTCGGGGGAGAATGTTTCGGGAGGATTTTTTTGCTTCCGAAACATCTCCCCCGAACTTATTGATGAGGAGCTAGCGAGACGCCGAGACGCGCAGCGTCTACCTTACCTGCGGGCGCCAGCCGTTGAGGACAAAGGCGGGGTCGCTGTAGCTGGCGATGAGGGCGGAGTCCTTGACCGGGTCGAGCTGGCGGGACCATTCGTGCCTGCCGGAGACATTGGCCAGCTTGCCGCTGTCGGCATCGCGGGTCTGGAACTCGTACATCCTTGCGCTCTTGCATCCTATGCTGCTCCATCCCAGAGGGTTGAAGTAGCGCGTGGTGCAGTTGATGACCACGAACTCGGCATCCGGGTAACCCGTGCCGTGGTTGGTCTTGGTGCGGCCGTAGTCGGCAGGACGGTCAGGGAGACCTTCGAAGTGGCACTCCACGAACACGTCGCCGTGTGCCGGATCCACATTGCGCACCCATGAGAACGGGCCGCCGTGGTTGTAGAAGCGGCTGTGGTAGGCGAAGAGGCTGCCGCGCCCGAGGATGGTGTCACCGTCGCCGATAAGCTCGCAATCCTGCATATAGATGGTTCCGTTGGCCTGAAGGGCGTCGCCGGAGCCGATGATGCGCACATTGTAGAGGGCTATGCGCTCGCCGTTGAGCAGCAGGCCCTCGGCCTGGCCGGTGAGGTCGGTCGCGATGGTCGCGTCCTCGACGGTGATGTCGCTGCAGTTGTCAAGCATAAACGCCGCACGCCTGGACGGGAAGGTGCCCGGCCACTCGTTGGTCTTGACGGTCAGCGGATGAGGGTTGAAGACCTCGTTGTTGGCGTAGTGGACCTTGGTATTGTCCATTCCGGCGCCGCGGATTATAACATTGGTCTTGTTGCGTGCATAGACTATCTCCTCGTAGTCGCCGGCGGCTATTTCGATGAGGGTGGTGTCGGCGCTGAAGTCAGGCACCGCGTCCAGCGCGCCCTGCACCGTATTGAAGTCGGCGCTGCCGTCCCGGTTTACCGTAAGGTGGTGAGGATCGGCGGGTCCGGAAGCCTTGGTGGAGAACTTCCACTGTCCCTTCTTCACGCCCTTGAAGCCCTCGCAGACCAGCACGCCCTCGTCGATGGTTACATAATAGGTGTGCCCGTATTCCAGCATATTGTTGTGCGGGTAGATGGTGGCGGTGTTGTCCCGGACGATGATCGGGTGGAAGCGGAAGCCGTCGGTAAAGCCGCCGATGATGGTCAGCTGCATGTCGCGCGGGGTAGGCTCGGCCGTGCCGGAAGGGGTGCCCGGGACGGTGTTGCGGTTGGTGGCGACGAAGTCGCGGCTGTAGTCATAAGGGACTTTGGTGTAGTCGCAGTCCGGGGCGTAGGTCCTGCTCTCGGTGAGGCCTGCAGGGATGCTGAGGTCGAGGCTGTCGATGCACTCGCCGCTCGCCGCGTCCCAGATGCGGACGAATCCCGCCTCCCCGACAGTCGGGGCCTGGCTGAAGTTCAGCACCAGATGGGTGTCGGGGTTGACATTGCGCGCTCCCTTCTCAGGGAAGCATTCTACTGAATTGCCGCACGCTGCGACGGCCATTGCGAGAGGCAGCAGTGCAAAGATGGTTTTAGCGGTCATAATTATTTGTTACATAAGGTATTCTGACATATCCGCCCCCTCGGCTTCGCGCTCGCGGATCTCCGTCGAGGAGATGTCCACTATCGGCGCGTCGATGATGCGGATGTTGTAGAGGCGGTCAAGCTGCTCCAGGCTGGCGGTGTCGGGCGTCGTCCAGGAGTCCAGCACATACGGGGCCGGGAAGTGCTTGCATTCTTCAAGGAGCATCTCCCTGATTTTGTGCACATCGTAGCCCTTGCGGGGATAGACCGTGACTCCGTATTCGCTCAGCAGCCGCGGCGCGTCCCGCCATTTGTGTATGTCCTGCAGGTTGTCGGCGCCGATCACGAGGGTGAAGTCGTTCTCCGGCTCGCGCTTCTTGAGGGCGTCGAGGGTCCTGATGGTATAGTGCGGGGCGGGCATCTGAAGCTCGATGTTGTCCACCCAGACGTGCAGTTCGGGGTGCCGCAGCACGGCCTGTACTGCCGCGCGGTAGCGCTGCTCCGCGTTGAGCGCCTTCTCCGGGTCCTTGAAAGGGTTCTGCGGGGAGATGACCAGATAGACCCAGTCGAAGTCCCGGACATTGGTCAGGTATTCCATTATGGCCTGATGTCCGATATGCAGGGGATCGAAGGAACCGGAATAGACGGCTATGCGCATAGGAATCCGTTTACGATTTTTTCTGCTTCGGCAAAGGTGTCCTCGAGCACGTCGTTGACTATCTCGCGGTCGAATTTGCCGCGCGCAAACTCGATTTCAGAGCCGGCCTTGCCCAGGCGCTCGCGTATCGCTTCCTCGCTGTCGGTGCCGCGCCCGCGGAGCCTGCGCTCCAGCTCCTCCATGCTCGGAGGCAGGATGAGAACGGAGAGCGCCGCGTCGCCGAAATAGCGCTTGAGGTTGGCGCCGCCCTTGACGTCCACGTCGAAGAGGATTACATGACCCTTGGCCCAGATGCGCTCGACCTCGCTTTTCAGCGTGCCGTAGAAGCGGTCGTGATAGACTTCCTCGTGCTCCACGAAGGCGTCCTGCGCGATGAGTTCGCGGAACTTCTCCGCAGAGATGAAGTAATATTCGACTCCGTCGCGCTCAGTTCCGCGCGGAGGGCGCGAGGTGGCGGATATCGAGAATTCGAATTCGGGATGCAGCCCGAGCAGATGGCCTACCACCGTGCTCTTGCCTGCGCCTGAAGGTGCTGAAAATATGAGGACTTTCCCCGTCATTTTTGTGTGAATTTGCACAAAAATAACTAAATTTACGCGATTTTTGAAAAACTGGTTATTGTTAATATAATTTTATTGTCTTATGAAGGTTTCTTTTAAGGAACTTGGACTTGTGAACACCCGTGAGATGTTCGCCAAGGCCGTAAAGGGCGGCTATGCCGTTCCTGCATTCAACTTCAACAACATGGAGCAGCTCCAGGCCATCATCCAGGCCTCTGCCGAGACCAAGTCTCCGGTGATTCTCCAGGTATCCAAGGGCGCTCGCAACTACGCCAACCAGACTCTCCTCCGCTATATGGCCCAGGGAGCTGTTGAGTATGCCAAGGAGCTCGGCTGGAAAAAGCCTCAGATTGTGCTCCATCTTGACCACGGCGACAGCTACGAGCTCTGCAAGAGCTGCGTTGACTTCGGCTTCTCTTCAGTGATGATTGACGGCTCTTCTCTCCCTTACGACGAGAACGTTGCCCTCACCAAGAAGGTCGTCAAGTACGCCCACAAGTATGACGTGACCGTCGAGGCCGAGCTCGGAGTACTCGCAGGAGTAGAGGACGAGGTTGCTGCCGAAGAGTCACACTACACCAAGCCTGAGGAGGTAATCGACTTCGTCAAGAAGACCGGCTGCGACTCCCTCGCCATCTCCATCGGCACCTCTCACGGCGCATACAAGTTCAAGCCTGAGCAGTGCACCCGTGACCCTAAGACCGGCCGTCTCGTACCGCCGCCGCTCGCATTCGACGTGCTCAAGGCCATCGAGAAGAAGCTCCCTGGATTCCCTATCGTTCTCCACGGGTCATCTTCAGTTCCACAGGAATATGTGGATATGGTCAACCAGTACGGCGGCAAGCTTCCTGATGCTGTCGGCATCCCTGAGGAGCAGCTCCGCAAGGCTGCCAAGAGCGCTGTCTGCAAGATCAACATCGACT
>CAVAID010000067.1:0-10686 GCA_963588685.1 bacterium | reverse complement strand
TCACGGACAACGGCAGGACCTGCGAGGGGCTTTGCAGGTGCCGTAGGGTGATGTATATCACGACGAGAGGGATGGATATAGAGACCGGCTCGGCCTGCGACCAGGGCAGCTCCTACATCGGCGCGCTGTCCAGCCTCTGGGGCCTCGGCGAGGTCATCACCGTGGCGGCGTGGAACCTTGACTACCTCCATGGGGACGAGCTGGAGAAGAAGCTCGGCGACACCGAGACCCTCGCAAGGGCCCTAGCCCTGACGTTCTGACGGGAGTAAGGAAAGTCTGCATTCCCACTCTGCGCCATACCCGTAATATGTGTACTTAAATCAGTAATATGTCTAAGGGTTGATTGTCAGTTTTATAGTAATTTTGTGCTATAGAACCCGTCTCCTCGACAGGCTCGGGGGCCGTCCCGCGGCGGTGAAAATTTCTCGAGAAAAATAATTTTTGTCAAAAGTTGGCAATTTGGGGATGTACCTTTGCATCATCAAAAAAGTTACGGATATGTCAAAGGAAATCAAAAACTGGATAGAGAACTCCTCAGAGATTGAGGACCTCATCAACGACCTCGAGCTCGAATTCATCGGCGAGGAGTTCTAGGTCCTGGCGGCGCTTCGACAGGCTCGGCGACCGCCTGCCCCTCGACAGGCTCGGGACCGCCGTCCCTACCGAACCCTTACCAAAGTGACGACGGCGTCCTCTTTGTTGACGGCGTAGCCCACCAGGAGGGTGTCGCCCCAGACGAAGGTCTTGGGATAGCTGTAGCCGCGGCGTTTGTAGAGGCCGTCGTGGCGCCTCTCGGGGAGCTCCTCCTCGGTGCGGATAATGTACCTGTCCCAGCTGTCGTTCGTGCTGCTGTCACCGCCGTTGGAGATGGCAAGTGCCAGCGGCATCCGCTCCTTGGACTGTGAAGGATTCCAGACCATAAACGCCCTTCCGTCAGGCAGATTGCCTGCCGACTGCTTGGAACGCGAATCTTCGATGCCGCTGATCTCCGGCAGAGTCCAGGTCTCGCCCCTGTCGCGGCTGCGCGAAAAGAGCTTGCGGTGGCTGCTCGCCTGGTCGCGGAAAATCATCACTATGCTCCCGTCGCTGTCGATAAACCATGACGGCTCGATCTCACGGCTCGTCCCCTTGCCCGGATATGGGTGGTGCGGCATAGAACCCGCCGTCCAGCCGCTAATTGCTTCAGGGTCATCGGTATAATAGGGCGTGCAGACCAGACCGCTCCCCATATGGAACGCCGTCAGCACCCGCCCGTCCGGCAGGCACTTGAGGTCCTGCTCTATTATGCCCTGCACCGGAGCGCCGTCAGCGCCCGTTACCGGACGCGGGGAAGTCCAGCGCCGGCCGTCGCGCGACTTCATATAGAGGCAGCTCCGGCTCCCGTCGAGCGCAGTCACATTGACAAAGCAGGTCAGCGAATCGCCGTACGCCCACCAGCCGCCGTTCGAGATGAATTTCACGCTGTCCCGGAGAGCCACATCCAGCTGCCTGGGCCTGCTCCAGCGCTGCCCGTTGCGGGAAGTGCAGTAATAAATCCTCGTGTCGGGGGCATCCTCATCCCTGTCCGAGCACTGCCACTGGGCGTAAAATTTCCCCTTGAAATGCGTGAGGACGACATTGTGGCAATACCAGCCGTCCGCATCGCGCGAAAGGGTATAAGTGCCGAGAATTTCCTGCGCATCGAGGGCAGGGGCGGCCAGGCACAACAACGCCGCGCAAATCAGAGCTGAATAAATTTTCATAAACCTGAATTTTCCTGTCAAATCAAAGCCCGACTTCCCTGGCTGTCGCATCCCAGAGCCAGGCGATGTCCTCCGTGCGGGAGGCGTAGTGGGAAGGGATGTCCCGGAAACGCTTTCCGGAGAAATATTTGCCGCTTACATCGGACTGCAGCGCACTTACCGCCGGGGCGGCGCCGTGCTCCGGACTCTTGCAGAACGGCCGGAAGATAATGTCGGTCAGCGGGTCGAACCAGCGGTCCAGGCGGATTATATCGGTATTGACAATGCCGGGGTCGGCGGCATTGACCCTCAGGGCCGGGCAGCGGGCCGCGAGCGCCGCTGTGAAATAAATCAGTGCGAGCTTGGAGGTCGCGTAGGCCCCCAGCTGGCCGAAATCCTTCTCCGCGGGGCGCAGGATGTCCCTGCTGAAGCGTACATATTTCGCGGAGAGCGACACCATATTGACCACGGCGGCACCGTCAGACAGTTTCGGCAGCAGCAGCCGGGTCAGCAGATAAGGCCCTATGTAATTGACTGCCAGGGTCATCTCGTAGCCGTCTTCGCTCAGCGAATAGCGGCGGGGGAGGGTGCCGGCGTTGTTGAAGAGGCCCGCAAGCTGCACGCTCTCCATCCCTGCGGCGAACTCCCGGATTGACGCGAAGGAATCCAGATGAATTTCGCGAAGCTCCAGCTCGGCCCCCGGAATCTCCCTGATGATGCTGTCCCGCACCCGGGAAGCCTTGTCTAGGTCCTTGCAGGCCATGATTATCCTAAAGCCCTTGGCTGCCAGCGCCCTGGTGGCGGCGGAGCCCATACCCCCGCTCGCCCCGGTGATGATTATGCTGCCCTCCGTCATCCCCGTATGGCTTTTTCGGCGTCCTCGACTTCCTTCTCCAGCTTGCGCGGCAGATTCTCCACGCAGCTGTGGCACTTCATCTCGAGGGTGTACATGCGGCCGATGCAGTAGTTGGAGTGGCCGCAGCCGCCGCACTCGATCTCGCCGCTGTGGATTTTATTGACGAAGTCGGTGTCGCGGACCAGAGCGCGCGCGACCTGCATCGCCACGAAGCCTTCGTCCAGAACTTCCTCCATCTTGCTGCGGGAATTGATGCCTCCCACGTAAATCAGAGGCAATTTCAGCGCCGCGCGGAACTTCTTGGCGTCCTCGAGGAAATAGCCCTCCTTATACGGCACCGTAGGTATCATCTTGCGGCCCGCGATGGCGAGTCCGGCCTTGAGCCACCAGAACTTCCACGGGTCCATATAGTGCGCGAGGGTCTTGAGCGGCATCGCTCCGCGCATAACCTCCATCGGCGCCTTGCTGACGAAGCCTGCGCTGAGCACGAGCGCGTGCACCCCGAGTCTCTCGAGCTCACGCGCCACCTCGATGCACTCGTCGGTCTGCATTCCGCCCTTGAAGCCGTCGTGCATATTGACCTTGACTATGACTCCGAGGTC
This sequence comes from bacterium, assembly GCA_963588685.1. Classification (GTDB taxonomy): domain Bacteria; phylum Bacteroidota; class Bacteroidia; order Bacteroidales; family UBA932; genus Cryptobacteroides. The sequence goes on along the minus strand of CAVAID010000067.1, from coordinate 7,507 downwards.
ATCCCCTGCAACCTCGAGCACCTTCTTGATTACCAGGCGCATGAAGCGCATCCTGTTGTCGAGCGAGCCTCCGAATTCGTCATGCCTGCGGTTGGTGTACGGCGAGAGGAACTGGCTGATGAGATAGCCGTGCCCGGCGTGAATCTCCACGCAGTCGAAGCCGGCTTCCCGGGCGAGCTGCACGGCGTGCCCGAAGTCCTCCACTATGGAGAGAATCTCATCCTTGCGCAGCCCCCTCACGAAGGTAGGGGAGTAGAGGTTGAAGCCGCTGGAAGCCCCCACAGGCGTGCATCCGCAGGTGTAGCGGTGCGTCATGTTGCCGCAGTGCCCGAGCTGGATGGAGGCCTTGGCCCCTTCTGCGTGCACCGCGTCGGTGAGCCGCTTGAGCTCAGGCACGATTTCCTCGCGCATCCAGAGCTGCCCGTTGAAGGACAGGCCCGACTGCGACACGGCGGTGTAGGCCACGGTGGTCATTCCGACCCCGCCGCGGGAGACAGCTACATGGTAGTTGAAGAGGTCCTCGGACGGGCTGTTGTTGTATGCCATATTCTCGAATGCCGCCGAGCGGATTATGCGGTTGCGCAGCGTTACCGGCCCTATCTGACAGGGGGTAAATATCTTGGATTCTATCATGACTTAATAGATAAATGGTATGATTCTCTTGACTTTGGAGCAGTCCAGCGCCTCGCCGAACTCCTGTTTGTACCTCTCATAAATCCTCGCGGCGCGCGGGCAGAGGTTGGCGAAGGTCCAGAGCGCGAACACGGCCCCCGACCACGACCAGGTCAGCACGGCGAAGCCCACCCACTCCATGAATTCGCCCAGGTAGTTGGCCGAAGTCACATAGCGGAACATCCCGCCCTGAGGAAGATAGTGCCGCGTGTCGCCCGGCTTGCGCAGGTGGCGTATTATATTGTCGGACTGTAGGTTGATGAACATCCCGGCGGCGAAAATCAGCAGCCCCCCGATGAATCGCGGGTCGAGAAGCCAGCCGGTCGGGTACATCTCCGCAGGCGAAACATAGAATATCCAGCCTCCCTGCATCAGCGCGTTGAGTGTGTTGAAAATCACGCCCATCAGTATGATGCTCAGCGGCATACGGCTCCTGCCCTTGATGAGGAGGGGGAATATGAACGAACGCTGGAAGTAGTGAAGTTCGAATACCAGGAGGAACACCAGCCGCACGACATCCGCCCGCCGCTCGGAGAAGTACCAGAGCAGCAGCATCGCGACGAAGACCGGAGTCTCCATCAGAAACCAGCCGAGCCGGTTGCCCACCGACGGGCCCCATTTGCTGTCGTAGAATTTGCCATAACCTGCATCTATGTGATACAGAGCCACAAAGACCACCAGTGCCAGGGCGGACATTATTATCAAAAACAGATTAAAACTCATCTTTCAGAAAAACAAACTGACCCGAACTTGCCGGAATCTAAACCAACTTGCCGGAATCCGGCCTGAATCTACTTGCCGTGCAAAAATCCGAATGCCCTGTCCCACCTGCCGTAGCCCAGCTCGCTGTCCTTGAGGAGAATGTTGAGCATCCCGCAGTCGCAGAAATTGAGCCCCGCCTCCTCCTCGGAGTCGATCTGGAGCAGATTGACGCAATCCGGATGCTCCCCGCGCACCTCCCCGAAGAACGGCGTGCCGAGCAGCTTGAGCCCGTCCGCGGCGTCATCGCAGCTGGAGAACTCCATCGCGAGCGGCTCCTCCGCGAGCTCATTGTCCTCATCGTCAACGAGTATGCAGCTGTTGAAGGTCTCCATATTGATTGCCTTGGCGTATTTGACCTTGACCGCCTTGGCCGGCCAGCGCCCGAGCGGGAAGTGCTCCGGGGACTCGTAGCCCGTGAAATCGTCGATGGCGGCGAAGAAGTAGAGCATCCCTTCGTGGGGGAGTCTGCCCTCCGGGTCGAGCGGGGCGATGTCCTCGCAGTCTATCTGGCAGATGAAGGTCAGGGGGTATTCCTCCTCCCTCCCGTCTTCCGTTATCTTCATCATCGGGTATGCAGCTCCGGGCGGGAGGTCGGGGTTGCCCCACCATTTGCTCGAGCAGAAAAGGTTCATCTCTGTCGCGTGCAGCTTGATTGCTATTGCCATAAAATTTTCAAATGATATGAAGGTTCCGCACGGTGCGAAACTTCCCCAAAGATACGAATTTTACAGCTAATTAGCGCCCTCCCCGCCGCGCCGCGAAGAAGTTTGGGGCAAAAAGGGCGGCAAACCGTGAAATAATTATTAAAATTATTAAATTTGCGATTTGTAAATATCTACGCAAAATGGAAGAAGAAAAGAAGCTGAACTTTCTTGAGGAGATCATCGAGGACGACCTCAAATCCGGCAAGGTCAAGAGCATACTGACCCGTTTCCCTCCGGAGCCTAACGGATATCTCCATCTCGGCCACGCCAAGTCGCTGTGCATCAATTTCGGACTTGCACAGAAGTACGGCGGCAAGACCAACCTCCGCTACGACGACACCAACCCTGTCAAGGAGGATACCGAATATGTGGACTCCATCAAGGAGGACATCAAGTGGCTCGGCTTCCAGTGGGAGAAGGAATGCTACGCCTCCGACTACTTCGACCAGCTCTACGAGTGGGCCGAGGACATGATACGCAGGGGCCTCGCGTATGTCGATGACCAGAGCCAGGAGGAAATCTCCAAGGGCCGCGGCACCGTGGACACTCCGGGCAAGGAGAGCCCTTGGCGCAACCGCTCCGTCGAGGAGAACCTCAAACTCTTCCGCGAAATGAGGGACGGCAAATACGCCGACGGCGAGAAGGTGCTCCGCGCCAAGATCGATATGGCGCACCCGAATATGATGATGCGCGACCCTCTGATGTACCGCATCAAGCACGCCAGCCACCACCGCACCGGCGACAAGTGGTGCATCTACCCGATGTACGACTTCACCCACGGACAGTGCGACTCCATCGAGGGCATCACGCACTCCATCTGCACCCTCGAGTTCGATGTGCACCGTCCTCTGTATGACTGGTTTATCAATACTCTCGGAATCTATCCTTCACACCAGTACGAGTTCGCGAGACTCAACCTCACCTACACCCTGATGTCCAAGCGCAAGCTCCTCGAGCTCGTGCAGAAGGGCCTCGTGGCAGGCTGGGACGACCCCCGCATGCCGACGCTCTGCGGCGTAAGGCGCAGGGGCTACACGGCCGAGGCGCTCAAGATGTTCTGCGAGAAGATAGGCGTGTCCAAGCGCGACCAGCTGATGGATATCCAGCTGCTGGAATGGTGCGTGCGCCAGGACCTCAATGCCCGCTCCAACCGCTATATGGTGGTACAGGACCCGGTTAAGGTGAAAATTACCAACTGGCCTGCGGGACAGGTGGAGTGGTTCGACTGCCCGCTCAACCCGGCCGAGCCGGAGGGCGCGAGCCGCAAGGTGCCTTTCACCGGCGAGCTCTGGATCGACAGGGCCGACTTCATGGAAGACGCACCGCACAAGTTCTTCAGACTAAAGCCTGACGGGGAAGTCCGCCTCAAATACACCTACATCATCAAGTGCAACAAGGTCATCAAGGACGCCGATGGCAATGTGACCGAACTTGAGTGCACATATGACCCGACCACCAAGCCGGGCGGAGGAGAATGGAGAAGCGTCAAGGGCACCATCCACTGGGTTTCCTGCGACTACGCCAGGAAAATCACCCTGCGCAACTACGACCGCCTCTTCACCCTTGCCGATATGAGCCAGGTGCCTGAGGACAAGGACTATAAGGATTTCCTCAATCCGGAGTCCCTCACCCTCGGAACGGGCCTTGCCGAGCCTGCGCTTCTCGAAGACAAGTCCGGCATCGCCGTGCAGTTCGAGCGCACAGGTTACTATGTCAAGGACAAGGATTCCACGGAGGACGAGCCTATATTCAACAGGACCGTCACCCTCAAGGATTCATACAAACCGGAATAGTCCGGAAAAGCGCCGCCCGGCAAGCCTTGTCCGGGAGGCAAAGCCCTACGGCTGGAGCTCCAGCCAGCGGGTTTCCAGACTGTCGATTTCAGCGATAAGCTCCTCCAGACGCGAGGAGCTTTTTTGCAATTGCTCGTACCCGAGTGCGCCGGAGCTCATGTCGGCTTCGAGCCGGGACTTCTCCTCCTCGAGCTGAGGAAGCCGTTCTTCTATTCCTTTGAGTTCCTGCATCTCCTTGAAGCTGAGCTTCTTCGGCTTGCCGGGAGCGGGTGCCGCGGGCTTCTTCCCGGTGGCGGGTTTCGGCTTCTGGGCGGCCTCTGAATTGCGCTTCTCCGCCTCGTAGTCCCGAATATAGGAGCGGTATTCGCTGAAGCTGCCGATGAAGTCCTTGACCACTCCGTCGCCGCAGAATACGAGCAGATGGTCCACGACCCTGTCGAGGAAGTGGCGGTCGTGGCTGACCACGAGCAGGCTGCCCTTGTAGTCGCGCAGATATTCTTCCAGGATGTTGAGGGTTACGATGTCCAGGTCATTGGTCGGCTCGTCGAGGATGAGCAGGTTTGGGTTGCGCATCAGTATGGTGAGCAGGTAGAGCCTGCGCTTCTCGCCTCCGGAGAGCCGGGAGACGCGCGTGGTGAGCATGTCGTGCGGGAAGAGGAAATGCCCCAGCAGGCGGGTGTCGCCTACGATGTCGAGTACCGTGTCGTCGCCTTCGAAGCTGATGCCTTCCTGCCGGTAGTAGCCTACCACTAGCGAGTCGCCCCTCTCGATGATGCCGCCGCTTGGCTGGATGCCGCCGGTGAGCAGCTCAAGGAAGGTGGATTTGCCTATGCCGTTGCGCCCCACGATGCCTATCCTGTCGCAGCGCTGGAAATTGTAACTGAAGTCGCGCAGCAGATATTTGCCCTCCCAGATGTAATCCACTGCCTTGCAGTTGATTATCTTGTTGCCGAGGCGGGAGCTTTCGCCCACTCCCTCGAGGCTGACGCTCTTGCTGGTATAGACCTGCGAGGCCCTGTCGGAGAGCTCGTGGAAGGCGCCTATGCGGTATTTGGCCTTGCCGGAGCGGGCGCAGGGGGTGGCGTGTATCCACTCCAGCTCGCGGCGGAGCAGGTTGCGCACCTTGTCGGTCTCGGCGTTGTAGGAGGCTATCCTTTCGGAACGCTTCTCCAGATAGTTCTGATAATCGCCGCGGTAGGTATAGACGGCGCCCTTGTCGAGCTCCATCACTATGTTGCACACGCGGTCGAGGAAGTAGCGGTCGTGGGTCACCATCAGCAGGGTGCAGCGGCTGCGCTTGAGGTAGCCCTCGAGGTATTCCACCGCCTCGATGTCGAGGTGGTTGGTGGGCTCGTCCATTATGAGGAAGTCCGCTTCCATGGCAAGCATCTCGCTGAGTGCCACCCTCTTGACTTCGCCGCCGGAGAGTTCGCCCATCTTCTTGCCCGGGTCAGCGATCCGGAAATTGGTCAGGAACTCCACTGCTCTGCGCTCGAAGAGCTCCTGGCTCTCCTGGTGGAAGTCCGCGCGCATGCGTTCGCTGTGGCGGAGCAGCTGCTCACGTATGCTGAGGGCCGGGTCGAAGTCGTATTCCTGCTCGAGGAAGGCGATGCGTATGTCCTTGAGGAAGATGATCCTGCCGCCGGAGTCGGAACTGTCCCTGCCTGCGAGGATGCGGAGCAGGGTGGTCTTGCCGCTGCCGTTGGGAGCTATGAGCGCGATTTTGTCGCCCTCGTTGACATTGAAGCCTATATGCTCGAAGAGCACCTTCTGTCCGTAGGACTTGGAGATGTTCTCAATCTGGAGATAACTTGCCATAGGGTATTAGCGCAGTCCCAGCACCATGTCGCGGGAGAGCAGGCAGTCGCCCACTGAGGCCGCGCGGCGGTCGAGTCTGGAGAGTACGATGGAGGTGTCGGAGGATACCTTGCTGAGGCAGAGGCGGTTGACGGCGGTCTTGATAGGGAGCAGGAGGTAGTCCTTGCCGACTATCAGGCGGCCTCCGATTACCACGAGGCCAGGGTTGAATATGTTGAGCACGCCGGAGATGCCCCGTCCGAGGGTGTCGCCGATCTTGCCTATGCCTTCGATTGCGAGCACGTCGCCCTCTTCCACTGCCTTGAGGATCTCGTCGAGCTCGATGTCGCCCCTTTCATTGAACGGCTTGAGCAGGGAGGATGAGTGCCCGTTCTTGAGCTCGTCGATCATCATCCTGTGCAGAGCGGAGCCGGATGCGCCGGTCTCGAGGCAGCCCACCTTACCGCATCGGCAGATTATGTCGTTGTTGAGGGCGGGGAAGTGTCCGATTTCTCCGGAATATCCGGATTTGCCGTAGTACAGCTTGCCGTCGGTGATGATGCCCATGCCGAGACCCCAGCTGAGGTTGATGAATATCATATTCCTGTCGGCTTTCGGCCCGAGGTCCATATATTCGCCGTAGGCCATGGCGCGGGAGTCGTTCTCTATATGCACGGGAGCGTTGAACTCCTTCTGGAAGATGCTCTTGAGAGGGATGTCGTCGCTGACGAAGTAGGTGAGGCTGTATCCCTTCTCGGGGTTCACGCGGCCGGAGAGGCTCACGCCCACTCCGAGCACCTTGATCCATGGGATGCCGCTGCGGGTGACCTCGTCCTTGACCATTCGGCAGATGGTGCGGAAGGAGAGCTCGTTGGCTTCAAGCACGAACTCGATGTCCTGTATGAACTTGATTATCTCGCCCTTGAAGTTGCTGATGGCGATGTGGAAGTGGTGCCGCGCGATGTCCACGCCCACGAAGTAGCCGGCGTCAGGGTTGAGGCCATAGACGCTCGGCCTGCGGCCTCCGCTCGTCCCGACCTTGCCTTCGTCCTGAAGGAAGTTCTCATCGATGAGCTCGGAGATGAGCTTCGTGATGGTCGGCACGCTGATGCCGAGAGCGCGGCTGAAGTCGGCTATGCTGTAGTTCTTGTGCGTAATGCACAGGCGAAGTATCTCCCTCTTGATGAGGGCGTTCTTGCTTGTGGTGTCGCTGAGGAAAGACGATGTCATGTGCCGTGTATTAATCAGTGCAAAAATATGTATTTTTTTCATATATTTGTGAATTATTTTTGAAAAAATTAAAAAATGGCAGCAGAGAAATTAACGGGCCGGCTCGCGGCCGGGTGGAGGAAGCTCCGCTCGGTGCGTTTGAAGCTGAAATCCAAGCTCATACTGAGCCTTCTGTCCATCGCGGCCATACTACTCGTCTCGTCCATAATATCGGTGATGGAGTACTCCAGTATGAGCAATTATGTCTCCAGCCTCATCGCGGACGACATCAGCAGCATCAATGTGGCGAACCGTCTCCGCGATATGAGCAATACATACAACCTTGACATACTTGAAGTTATAGGTGACGATCTCTCCGCGGGGAGGCTTCCCGCCTTTGACGACGAGTACTTCAAGTCGCACTGCGACTCGCTGAGGATGAGCGGGGAGGGCAATCAGGCGGCTCCGCTGGCCGATTCGGTGATGTATTCCTATGCCGCCTATATGCTGACTTCGCTGGAGCTGGAGGATGTGATGAGCTCGGATTTCATTGACTCCCGCTCCTGGTAT
>CAVAID010000066.1:0-10715 GCA_963588685.1 bacterium | reverse complement strand
GGTTTGCCTAGAAGTGCTCAACAGAGCACCGGCGCGGTCGCGTGACTTTTCGCGCAAGCGAAAAGTTGGAAAGCGACTTGAGCGCCGCGGGGTTTGGGGTTTACCCCAATAATTGAGGCTCGGCCCCGAGCCTGTCGAGGAGCCGGCACTATTCCGCCCAGATCTCATCGATGAAGATGAAGCTCTGCCCGCCGGCGCCGGGGTGCCACTCCGGGATGGTCCCGAGCTGGCTGGCACGCACCTTGACATAGCGCGCCCGCGTACCTGCCGGGCAGGCCGCCTCAAAGTCCTGAATCTGAACCTCATAGTCGCGCGGATCGACCCCGTTATCCATTCTGCGAAGCAGGGTAAAATTCTCCCCGTCCTCAGAAAGGTAGAACTCCACATCGCGCGGCATCCATATCCAGGAACGCGCATCCTGGCAGAATCCGGCACCCACCTTGCTCAGCTCGCGCACGGAGAGCAGGTCCACCGTGGCCTCGAAATCCTCGCCCTGATAGCCCTGCCAGCCGCCGGTGCGCCAGTTGAGCTTGCCACGCTGCGCGTCTATAAGGCCCTCGTCGCCCCCGGCGCTGTACTGCGGGTTATAATGTCCTGAGATATAGACCTTTCTGTCGCTGCCCAGCTTGTGCACGCTGCACTTCACGAGATGGCTCTGACGCCCGTCGGCGGCGATGTTGTATGCCTCCAGCACCGCGCTGCTGCGCAGGGTGAACGGCTCCTCATATTCCCTGTACTCACCCTCCCCGATGCGGCAGAAGGCCCGGCTGCCGGCAGGGATGTTGGTGATGCTAACGCGTATGCTGTCCTCGAACATGTCGCTCTCCATCTCGAATGCCGGATTCGCCACTGCGTTGCGGCCAAGGCTCGAATGCGGGCGATCCGAAGGTGCTGCGCCGAATTTCGGCTGGGGCTCGGACTGCATCTGCAGTTTCAATTCTCCGCCTTTTATTATGTCATCAAATTCCAGGTATGAGCGGGTATATGTCTGCCCGTCAAGGGTAGCGGCGCCGATGTACGGGCAAGCCTCAATTGTTTGGCCGGCAGGGAGTTGCGCGGAGATGACAAAGCTCTTTCCGTTCTCGAAATTCAACTTTACACTCTCGAAGAGCGGAGAGCCAAGGACGAGTTCGGTGCTGCCCGGGGTGACGCTGTAGAGCCCGGCCGCGCTCATCACATACCAGGCCGACATCTGCCCGCAGTCGTCATTGCCGCAGAGCCCGTCAGGCGATGAGTCATAGAGAGTTGTGAGGATTTCGCGGACCTGACGCTGGGTCTTCCACGGCTTGCCGGCGTAGGAATAGAGGTATGCGACATGGTGGCTCGGCTCGTTGCCGTGGGCGTATTGCCCGATTAGGCCGGTAATGTCCACCTGGGTGCGCCCGGAGGTGCGGGCCTGCGCCGAGAAGAGGCCGTCTATCTTGCTGCAGTAGGCCTCATCGCCGCCGAGCAGGGCGATGTGCCCCGAGATGTCCTGAGGCACGAAGAAGCTGTACTGCCAGGAATTGGCCTCAGTGAAATGGTTGTTGACCTCGCGCGGCTCGAACGGGGTCTGCCAGCGGCCGTTGAGCCTTGCGCGCATAAATCCGGTCGAAGGGTCGAAGCAGCCGAGATAGTAGGTCGCATAATCGGCGAATTCGTCCGCGATGGCGGCGTATTTCGCGTTGCCCGGATGCTTCTCGAGCAGGAGCTGCGCCACCCTGCTCACGCACCAGGCATCATAGGCGTATTCCAGGGTCTTGGACACCGACTCGTGCTCGTCATCGGCGATGATGCCGCCGTTGGCGTAGAAACTGTCAAGACCGTATTCGTGCTTTTTGGCGGAAGCGACCATCGCGTCAAGCATCCTTTCGGCGTCGAATTCTATCCCCTTGGCGAGTGCGTCCGCTATGACTGAGACGCTGTTGTAGCCTATCATACAATTGGTTTCGTAGCCGGCGAGCTCCCAGATCGGTAGTTTGCCGCACTCGTCGCAGATGCTCTGGAAGGTCTTGAGGAAGTCCTGCGTGCGTTGCCGCTCGATGAGGGTAAAGAGAGGATGGAGGGCACGGAAGGTGTCCCAGAGCGAGAATATGTGATAGCGCTCGAAGCCATCTGCGCGGTGCACTTCCCGGTCCATCCCGCGGTATTCGCCGTTGGCGTCGGAATAGAGGCTCGGGTGGATGGCGCTGTGATACATCGCTGTGTAGAAGGTCCGCAGGCGCTCCGGATCGGAGGATGTTACTTCGATTTTGCCGAGGTATCCGTTCCAGGCTTTGAAGGCGGCCTTGCGCGCCTGCTTCACGCTGCGGTAGCCGTCGGAGAGCAGGTTTTCGCGGGCGTTCTCCACTGATACTGAAGAGATTCCGACGCGGACTGATATAGTTTTCCCTTTGCCCTCGAATTCTAGCAACGCTCCCCTGTCGGCAAAGTTGCGAAGGCTCGCTATCGGGGCGCTGAATTCCATATAGAAATAAAGGTCCTGGTTCTGCGACCAGCTGGATGACTGGCGGCGCCCGCAGATGGCCTTGCGGCCCTTGCCGGGAATCATAACGGTCTCGCTGCATCTCCGATCCTTTTCATCATAGAAGGATATATAGGAGTCGAGCAGGTAGTCGCGATGGGTCAAGTCGATGATTATCTGAGGTTTGGTACTCTTGCTGAAGACATATTCGTGGTAGCCGCTGCGCCTTCCTACCGAGAGGCGGGCGGTGACTTCAGGGCGCTCGAGATAAACTTCATAATAGCCTGCCCGGGCTGTCTCGCGCTCGTGGGAGAACGGTGAGGCGTAGGCATTGCGGTCGAGGGCCGCTGCGGTGTAATTCTTCACAGGCGTCACCAGCACGTCGCAGAGGTCGTCGCAGCCGGTGCCGCTGAGGTGGGTGTGGGAGAAGCCGTAGATGAGCGAATCGGAGTAGTGGTAGCCGGAGCAGCCGTCCCAGTCGCCGCTGCGCGGGCGCGTGTCAGGGCTGAGCTGCACCATCCCGAACGGCCACGCCGCCCCCGGGAAGGTATGTCCGGTGAAGTCCGTCCCGACCATCGGGTTGACATAGGTCGCCGGAGCGGCCTGCTTCGTATTATGTGCCGTCCGGGCTGTCCCGGAAACAGGAAGCGCCAGCATCCCCGCCAGCATCGCGAGCAAATATATCTTCATCAGTTTCGGTGTTATCTCTACAACAAAGATAAAAATTATTTCTATGGCGCCACTGACGGGGAGCTGATTCCTTGTCCGAAAACCTGCATATTCCCGAAAAATATCTAAATTTGCCCCGTTATCGGCAGGGCGGCCCGGACAAGCGCCGCAGACGCCGGCGACAATATTTGAATATAAGTTTTAACTAATTATTTATGAAGACTTTAACCAGACTTTCCATCCTGCTGTGCGCCGCGCTGGTACTGGCCGCGCCAATCCAGACTTCCGCGCAGGACAAGACCATCAAGAGAAAAGTGGCCATCGGGCGTTTCACCAACGAGACCCAGTACGCCAAGGGACTTTTCTACGACAAGGAAAACGACCCTATGCGCAAGCAGGCACTCGACATCCTCTCTTCCAAACTGGCGGCAAGCGAGAAATTCATCCTTCTTGAGAGGGACGACCTCGATGTGCTTGTAGCCGAAGCCGGGGAAGGCATGAACAAAATCGGCGCCGACTACATCATCCTCGGCTCCATCACCGAATTCGGCCGCAAAGCCGAAGGCCAGCAGAAAATATTCTCCTCCACCAAGACCCAGACAGTCGAAGCCGGAGTCAGCATCCGCCTGGTCGAAGCCGCTACCGGACTTATAATCTACTCCGACGAGGCCAAGGGCTATGCCGAGACCACCACCAAGCAGACTATGGGCGTAGGCGGTACGGCAGGATATGACGCAACCCTCAGTGACAAAGCCATTTCTGCAGCTCTCGGACAACTTGTCGAGAACATAATCAACAAGTGCATGGACAAGCCTTGGAGGTCCTACATCCTTTCCGTCGAGGACGGCTCATACATCATCTCCGGCGGCGCTTCCCAGGGACTTGCAGCCGGCGACAGCTTCATCGTTTACAAGAAGGGCAAGACCGTCAAGAATCCCCAGACCGGGCTCAACATCGAACTGCCGGGCCAGAATATCGGCACGGTAAGCGTCCTGAGCACTTACGGCGACACCCCCGAGGCGGAGATCTCCTTCTGCTCATACAGCGGCGAAAATATTGACACAGAGAATCTTGGCAACTACTATATCTCCGACAAATAACATGAAAAAATTGATTATAGCCCTTTTCGGGGCATTGATGCTCTGCAGCTGCGGAGTCGGCTCATATTCAATCTCTTCCGGCAATGCAGACGAAGGGATGATCTCATTTGTCAGCGAATCCAAGACCCCTATCACGGTGACCGTTGACGACAATTCCTACGACATCTATACCGTAAAGACCAAGGCATGGCGCAAAGACAGGGACATCAAGAAGACCGCGCAGAATACCATCTTCATGACCCCGGGCACGCACGAAATCACAGTCAAGGCGGACGGAAACGAGATTTACGCCAAGAAGGTGTTCATCTCAGCCCAGGAGCACAAAATCATTGAGTTATGAAGAAACTCCTCCTCGCGGCCCTAGCCGTGGCGCTGCTCTCCTCCTGCGGCGTTACGACCAATTCGCTCTATTATTGGGGCGGCACGCAGAACGGGACCACGGCATACGAAAACCTCGCCTACCAGTCCTATGACAAGCAGACCCCCAAGAGCATCTGCGACCTCGTGGCCGTCTATGAGAATATGGTAACGAATGTGGGTGGGACCAGACAGGTGCCGCCTCCGGGCATCTGTGCCGAATACGGATATCTGCTGCTCCAGCCTGATACCGCCACTACATTCACGGACAACGCCACCGACGCCCAGAAGAAGCTGTTCGACAGCACGGACTACAGCGCCCTCTTCACCGAAAGGGGCAAGGAGATGCTACAGAAAGAGATAGAGTTCTATCCCGAATCCGCCAAATTCATCGAACCGCTGATCAAGAAACTTGCGAGGTAATATGAAAAGAATATTTCCCATAATCGTACTGGCCGCAATGGTATGCTCCTGCGGAACGGCGAACCTGGTGACAAGGGAGTCCCAGTACGCAGCGATGTACAATGATATGCCGGTAACCATACTGGTCATGCCGCCTATCAACAACACTTCCAACGTGGAGGCGAAGGACCTGCTTTACACCTCCATCAGCCGCCCGCTGGCGGAAGCCGGATATTATGTAATCTCGCCGCTGCTGGCGATGGACATACTCAAGGCGGAAAGCGCCTATGATGCCGAACTGTTTATAGACAAGCCGCTTACGGCGTTCAAGGACTATTTCGGGGCGGACGCCGTGGTATTCTCGCAGATAGATGACTGGGCGAAGAAGGGCTTCGGAATCGAGACCAAGATCCGCTACATCATCAAATCCACGACCTCCGGCGAAATCCTCTTCGACCGAAGCTGCGACCTGTATCTCGACCTCCAGCAGAACTCAGGAGGGAACTCCTGGATATCTACCCTGGTTGACCTTGCCGTTTCTGCTATCTCTACGGCAACTACCGACCATATCGCCGCGGCCCGCAAAGCCAATTACTTCATCTTCCGCGACATACCTCGCGGCAAATACGACCCTATGTACTTGCAGGACAAGGAAGTAATCGCCGAGAGCAAGGATATTCAGGCGCGTGTGAGATAAGACATGACACCATAACGCAAAAGCGGCCCCCGAAACCCGGGGGCCGCTTTTACTATGCAGTCTGAGCTAGCTGATGAAGAGCAGCTCGCGGTACTTAGGCAGAGGCCAGGTGCGGTTGTCCACAATCTCTTCAAGGTTGTCGATAGGCTTGCGGAGCTCGTAGAGGTCGTCGGCGATCTTGTGGTAGGCAACAGCCTTTTTGTATTCGTCGGTGATGGCATTGGCCTCCTTGCGGGCCTCCTTCATCGCCGCGCACTTCACGCGGATGTCCTCCACGTAAGCGGAAATCTTGCTGATAAGCTCCAGCTCGGTCGCGCAGTTGTCGGTGCTTCCGAAGACTTCCTTGCAGAGCGCCACTTCCTTGAGCAGGGAGGACTTGTAGTCCAGCACGGCAGGGATGATGTGGTTCGTCGCCATTCTCACGAGCACCCTGGACTCGATCTGCACCTTCTTGGAATAGGTCTCCCACTTCACTTCGTTGCGGGCTTCGAGCTCCTTCTCGGTATAGATTCCCGTCTTGGTAAACATCTTGACGGACTCCGGACGGGTGAAAACCTTGATCATCTCAGGCACGCTGGTCTCCACATCGAGGCCGCGCCTGATTGCCTCCTGCTTCCATTCCTCGGTATAACCGTTGCCGTCGAAGCAAACGACTCCGAGCACTGATGCGATTATCGGCTTGAGGGTGTCCATCACTGCCACATTCACGGTCTTGCCCTTGGCGAGCTCCTTGTCCACATCCTTCTTGAATATGGTAAGCTGCTCTGCCACAGCGGCATTGAGGGTGGTCATCGCTCCGGCGCAGTTGGCCGATGAGCCGACGGCGCGGAACTCGAAGCGGTTGCCGGTGAAGGCGAACGGCGAGGTGCGGTTGCGGTCGGTGTTGTCCACGAATATCTCCGGGATCTCGACCAGGCCGACGCTCTTGCCTTTCTTGCCGGCGATTTCGATAGGCGTATCTGACGGTACCTCAAGGAGCTTGTGCAGGACATTGGTCATCGTGGTGCCGAGGAACGCGCTGACGATTGCAGGAGGTGCCTCGTTGGCGCCGAGCCTGTGGGCGTTGGTCGCGGAGGCGATGGAAGCCTTGAGCAGAGCGTTGTGCTTCTGCACTGCGGCGAGCACATTGACGAAGAAGGTTACGAACTGCAGGTTGCCGTTGGCATCCTTGCCAGGCGCGAAGAGCATTGTGCCGGTATCGGTGCCGAGCGACCAGTTGTTGTGCTTGCCGGAACCGTTGACCCCGTCGAACGGCTTCTCGTGGAAGAGAACGACGAAACCGTGCCTGCGGGCGATTTTGTGCATCAGGTTCATGACGATCTGGTTCTGGTCGTTGGAGAGATTGGTCTCACCGAATATCGGAGCGAGCTCGAACTGGTTAGGTGCGACCTCGTTGTGGCGGGTTTTTAGAGGAATGCCGAGCTTGTGTCCCTCGATCTCGAGGTCGCGCATGAACGCTGCGACGCGGCTCGGGATGGCCCCGAAATAATGGTCGTCGAGCTGCTGGTTCTTGGAGGAATTGTGTCCCATCAGCGTGCGGCCGGTAATCATCAGGTCCGGGCGGGCTGAATAGAGGGACTCGTCAACGAGGAAGTATTCCTGCTCCCATCCGAGGTAGGAGTAAACCTTGCTGACGGACGGGTCGAAGAGCCTGCAGACCGGCACGGCGGCGTCTGAAACGGCCTTCAGCGCGCGCTTGAGCGGGGTTTTGTAGTCCAGGGCCTCTCCGGTGTAGGAAATGAAAACTGTAGGGATGCAGAGAGTATCGCCCTGGATGAATACCGGGGAAGTCGGGTCCCAGGCCGTGTAGCCCCTGGCCTCGAAGGTGGCGCGGATGCCGCCGCTTGGGAATGAAGATGCGTCAGGCTCCTGCTGGGCGAGGGATTTGCCGTCAAAGGTCTCGATCACGCCGCCCTTGCCGTCATAGTCGATGAGCGAGTCGTGCTTCTCGGCCGTGCCTTCGGTGAGAGGCTGGAACCAGTGGGTGATGTGGGTGACCTTGTGCTCCATCGCCCATTCCTTCATCCCGCGGGCCACTCCGTCAGCGGTCTTGCGGTCGAGGGCGACGCCCTTGTCGATGCACTCCAGGAGGGCCTTGAGGGTGTCCGCGTCGAGATACTTGTGCATCTTGCTGCGGTCGAAGACGAGCTCTCCGTAGTAGTCGGAAGTCTTGCCCGATGGCACTTCCACTTCTACCGCCTTCTTTTCGAATGACTCCTTTACGAGGTCAAATCTGTCAATACTCATGATTCTATAAGGTTAATAACTGTTAATGTCCCAATAATAAAAGAAGCCGAACCCCCCGGTCCGGCCTCCTGTTTAATACTTAATTATCTCTGTAAAAAACTTGTCTTCCCAAATGTGCCTTACGGCCGGACAGCGGCACACACGGAAATAGGCAGAACCTGTGACTGGGCCTGCTGCTGCTGGAACTGCTGCTGCGCGTTCAATGGTGTCGTGTAAAGCACTGTAGTAATCTTTAAAAATTTCGGGCTGCAATTTACGGATAATTTTCGGAAATGCAAGAATCGGAGCGAAAATTTTTGCGGTCCCCGAGTTCGGACCGTTTCAGTTCAGCCCCGAGAAGGCGTCGCCGCCGAGGTCCTGCACTTCGCCGCGGTATTCGAGCTCGAACGAGCGTCCGTCGGCCACAAGAGTCGCGCGGATATGGAACCCGTCCCCTTCAGCTGCGATGCTGACACTCCCCTGCTTGAGAATGTAGAACTTGGTCACATCGCGCTCAGGCAGCCTCTCTGCGATGAAGGAGCCGACCAGATTGCCGGAGGCGTCCCGGGAGCCCATCATCATCAGCGGACTGTCGTCCCCGGCGGCCAGGTCGTAGGTGCCGGCCGGAAGCAGCTCGGTGCCGCCGGCGGGGGCATACACCACCAGCGAAGCCACGACTCCGGAAGAACTCAGGTTGAGATCGTCATCCATCCTTCCCTGCACGAGCATCAGCCCGACGCCCCTGTACTGCAAGCCGTTCAGGGGGTATTCATACGCCGCAGCCCAGTCAGGCTCGTAGCGGGTGACATCCTGACGGGGGCCATCCTTGGAGCACGAAAGCGCCAGCAGCGGCAGCAGAATCGGCATCAATATTCTCCAAATCTTCATCATTCACTTACTTAGCACCGGAAAGGGCTCGCGCCGGCATTTCCGAATGCTTTGTATAGATGCAGGGAAGGCCGAAATTATTGCAAAAAAGTTAAAAAAAATTTGGCGAATAAAATATTTGTAGTACCTTTGTGCTGCCCAAACGAAACGGGGCTACATAATCGCTCGGGAGCTTAGCTCAGTTGGTTCAGAGCGTCTGCCTTACAAGCAGAGGGTCGGGGGTTCGACTCCCTCAGCTCCCACAAAGAGATTGCGAAAGCAATCTCTTTTTTTTGTGCAAAAACCTATATCTTTGTCTCACAGAAAAACGACAGCGATGAAACCCATCAGACATATCCTCCCCGCCACGGCAGCCATCCTGCTGACGGCAGCGGCAGCCTCGGCGCAGACCGGGACCTGGAACGGCAGCCTCAACGTCTCCGGGATGGAACTCACACTTATATTCAACCTCAGCGAAGACAGTGACGCCACCCTCGACGTCCCCGACCAGGGCGCAAGCGACATACCCGTCACAGTCACCCGCACTGCCATAGGCGGCATCACCCTGGACATTCCCAGCATCGGGGCATCGTTTAAGGGCATGTGGACCGGGAAGAGCATCATCGGCAACTTCACCCAGTTGGGCACTACCCTGCCGCTCAGCCTCAAGCCCGGCGCGCCTGTCCTTAACCGGCCGCAAACCCCTGCGGGGCCGTTCCCGTACAGCAGCGAGGAAGTCTCATTTACCAACGGCGGAGCGACCCTCCGCGGCACCCTTACCCTGCCGGAAGGCTATACGGAGCAGACTCCGGCACTGATAATGGTCACAGGCAGCGGGCTGCAGAACCGGGACGAGGAAATCTTCTCTCACAAGCCCTTCGCGGTCATAGCTGATGCGCTCTCCCGGGCCGGCATCGCCACTTTGCGATACGATGACCGCGGTTTCGGCGAATCTACCGGAGATGTGGTCAACTGCACGACGGAGGACTTAAAAAACGATGCGCTGGCGGGGATTGAACTCCTGCGTCAGAGATTCAGCAAGGTCGGCGTGCTCGGCCACAGCGAGGGCGGAAGCATTGCCCTGATGCTGGCCGCGGAAGGCAAGACGGACTTCGCCGTTAGCCTCGCGGGGATGATAGTTTCCGGAGCTGAAACCCTGCTCTGGCAGAACCGCCGCGCGCTGGAGAATGCCGGCATCGGCAAGTCTGACACCGACTCCTACTGCCGCCTGCTAAGCGAGGCTTACGAAGCTGCAATAAACGGACTGCCGCTGCCGTCCGCGGACAAATACGGCCTGCCCGACAACCTGAAGCAGAACTATATGGCGACATCGGCGCAGCTCAACACTCCGTACCTGAAGTACTTCCTGGCGCTGAATGTCAGCAGCGTCCTGGGCAATATCAAAGTCCCGGTGATGGCGCTGAACGGCAGCCGCGACACCCAGGTGGAATCCACGCGCAACCTTGGCGCGCTCCGGGCCGGACTCCGGGGCGGGAGCTGCAATGTCATCGAGGAGAAAGCGGGCCTCAACCACCTCTTCCAGCACTGCCGGACCGGCGAAGCCGCAGAGTACAAGGCCATCGAAGAGACCTTCTCCCCGGAGGTCCTTGACGAAATTGCCGGGTGGATTGCAGGAACCTTGCAGCGTCCAGGTAGGGAATAAAATCAGCCAAAAAATTCCCAACCTGGCGCGACCGCATAGCTGCCGGCATTTCGACAAGTTCAATGACCACAGGCATTTCAGTAAAGGGTTCTGTGCCGGCGACCCTAAGCACCCGCGCTTTGGTAGCGGGAGGGGCCCACGAAGTGGGAGGGGGAGCGAAGCGACGGTCGCCGGGATAGAACCCTTTACGATTATTTGCCTTCCAGAAACCCCGGTTTGCCGCCGGGCTGGAGGACGTGGCACGGAGGGAACTCCACGACCGCAGACGAGATTGAAGCCACGGAGACGAAG
>CAVAID010000065.1:0-11359 GCA_963588685.1 bacterium | reverse complement strand
TTCTTTGGCTTGTTTCCCTTGTAGCCGTAACGTTTAAGGGATTCATGGAATACACCCAGTTCCTCCTTCCTTGTGCCTCCGATTATTCCAGTCGCAGAGAATGCGTATTCAGTGTTGAAGTATCTGTCAATAAGATATGTTTTCCCGACACGACGCCGTCCATAGACAGCGATGAATTCCGCCTTGTCGGATTCCATATACATATCTAGCATCCTGATGTCGTTGTGCCGTCCTATAAGTTCCATTGTCATTCTTTTTCGGCAAATATAAGCAAAAGTGAAGAAATTGGGCTGAATCGACGATTTTTTCTTCGATTTAGCCCGAAATTTACGCGTTGCACTTGTGGCGTTCCTCGATGCTTCGACAGGCTCAGCAACCGGAGGCTCGGGCTGCCGGCGGTCATTGGGCTTGTCGAAATGCCCGCCGCGTCTAGGTTCCGCCGCGATGTGACAAACGAAAAACGGTGAAGGCCGAGACCTTCACCGTGATCATAAATATATAGTTTTAAATTAAATCGTGCCTTGCTCGAGCATTGCCGTGGCGACCTTCATGAAGCCGGCGATGTTGGCGCCCTTGACGTAGTCCACGCTGCCGTCAGGCTGGGTACCGTACTTCACGCAAGCCTCGTGGATGGACTTCATGATGTAGTGAAGCTTCGCATCCACTTCCTCGCCGCTCCAGCTGATGTGGGAAGCGTTCTGGGTCATCTCCAGGCCGGAAGTGGCCACGCCGCCCGCATTGACGGCCTTGCCAGGGGCAAAGAGCACACCGTGCTTCTGGAAATAGTGGATGGCGCCAGGCTGGCATCCCATATTTGAAACCTCGCAGCAGCACCAGGTACCGTTGGCTATAAGCTCCTTGGCATCGTCCTCGGAAAGCTCGTTCTGGAACGCGCAAGGCAGAGCGATGTCGCACTTCACGCTCCACGCCTTCTTGCCGGCGGTGAAGTGTGCCTTCTCAGGGAACTTGGTAGCCATATCCTCGACCATATTGCGGTTGGAAGCGCGCATGACGAGCATATAGTCGATCATCTCCGGGGTAATGCCGTCAGGAATCTCGCAGACTCCGTCTGGACCTGAAATCGCGATGACCTTAGCTCCGAGCTCGGTAGCCTTCTTGCAGGCGCCCCAAGCCACATTGCCGAAGCCTGAAACCGCAATCCTGCAGCCCTTCAGCTCCTTGCCGGCCTTCTCGAGAAGGTAGTGGGTGAAGTAGAGGGCGCCGTAGCCGGTAGCCTCAGGACGGAGGATGGATCCTCCCCAGGTGGCTCCCTTGCCGGTCAGGACGCCGGTATTGTACTGGCGTGCCAGCTTCTTGTACATTCCGTAGAGGTAGCCGATCTCGCGTCCGCCCACTCCCACGTCGCCTGCAGGGATATCCTGGTCAGGGCCGATGCAGTTCCAGAGCTCAAGCATGAACGCCTGGCAGAAACGCATAATCTCGTCGTTCGACTTGCCGGTCGGGTCGAAGTCCGAGCCGCCCTTCGCGCCGCCCATAGGCAGGGTAGTAAGAGCGTTCTTGAAAGTCTGCTCGAAACCGAGGAACTTCAGCATGGACGGGGAAACCGCCTTGTGGAAGCGGAGGCCTCCCTTATATGGACCGATAGCGCTGTTGAACTGGATTCTGTAGCCGGTATTGGTCTGCACCTCGCCGCGGTCATCGACCCAGGTAACGCGGAAAGTGAAGATCCTGTCAGGCTCCACCATCCTCTCAACAATCTTGGCCTTCTCGAATTCAGGATGCTGATTGTACACATCCTCAATGGATTCCAACACC
Organism: bacterium; assembly: GCA_963588685.1. GTDB lineage: Bacteria > Bacteroidota > Bacteroidia > Bacteroidales > UBA932 > Cryptobacteroides. Next base: position 9,583 of record CAVAID010000065.1, on the reverse strand, counting down.
TCCTGTACCGCCTGGAGATACTCATTCTCCCCCGGGTACTTGGCCTGGAGACGGGCCATTATGTCCTTTGTCTTCATATTAAATGTGGTTATTTGACCTCCCAGGTTGAACCGCTGTGCAGGAGGTCATCTACACAGTGTATCTTTGATTTCATCATTACTTCCTTGACCTGGTCGCGAACACCGTCGTCGTAGGTGATGTCCTTGACGTCGCGGATCACGCCGAGAGCCACCGGATAGTCCGGGCCCTTCATCTCCGCGAGAGCCATATGGATGCCGATATTGTCGGTGTGGGCATCGTGCACGAGGATGTCATCCTCAGTGAATCCGCCCTCGCCGATATGCACAACCCTGATTTTCTTGCCGTCATAGATGAGGCCCTTGTCGTGGTCCTTGCCGAAAATCATCTTCTCGCCGTGGCGGAGAACGATGGTGTGGTCGGCCTTGACCGCAGGGTCGGAGAGGTCCTTGTGGGCCCCGTCATTGAATATGACGCAGTTGGTGAGCATCTCCATCACCGAGCAGCCGTCGTGCAGGGCCGCCGCGGTCATGATGTCCTCGTTGAGCTTGAGCTCCACGTCCAGAGAACGGGCGAAGAAGGTGCCCTTGGCTCCGAGCACCAGCGCGCCCGGGTTGAACGGATGCTCCACGGTGCCGTAAGGCGAGGTCTTGGTGATCGCGCCGAACTTGGAAGTCGGGGAATACTGGCCCTTCGTCAGACCGTAGATCTGGTTGTTGAAGAGGATGATGTTGATGTCGATATTGCGCCTGATGGCGTGGATGAAATGGTTGCCGCCGATCGCCAGAGCGTCGCCGTCACCGCAGGCCTGCCAGACGGTAAGCCATGGGTTCGCCACCTTGATGCCGGTGGAGATGGCGGTTGCACGCCCGTGGATGCTGTGGAAACCGTAGGTGTCCATATAATAAGGGAGGCGGGAGGAGCATCCGATGCCGGATACCACCACATAGCGCTCCTTGTCGTAGTTCAGAGCCTGGCTCACCTTAGGCAGAGCCCTCTGCAGCGCAGCGAGCACGGCGTGGTCGCCGCAGCCCGGGCACCATCTTACTTCCTGGTCGCTCTTGAAGTCCTTGAATGTCAATGTTGCCATAGTCTATAACTCCTTTCTTATTGCTTCCTGCAGCTCGCTCACGAGGAACGGCTGACCCTGAATCTTGTTGTACTTGAGTATCTCGAGGTGAGGGAACTTGGCGCGGAGGTAGTCGGCGAACTGGCCGCTGTTGAGCTCGCACACAAGTATCTTCTCAAATGATGAGAGTATCTTCTCGGTATTGGACGGAAGCGGGTTGATGTAGTCGAAGTGTACATATGAGACATCGTCCATCTCGCTGACCGCGGCGTAAATGTGGCCGTAGGTGCCGCCCCAGCCGACTACGAGCAGCTTGCCGCTCTCCGCGCCGTGAATCATCTCCAGCTGAGGGATGTCGCGGGCGATGCGGGCCACCTTCTCGGCACGCTCCGATACCATCAACGCGTGGTTGGCAGGGTCGGTGGAGAGAACTCCCTCGTGGGTCTTCTCAAGTCCGCCGACGCGGTGTTCGAAGCCCTTCTGGCCAGGGATTGCCCAGCTGCGAACGAGGGTCTCGGGGTCACGCTGGAAAGGCTTGAATTTCTCGCCTTCCTTGAGGACGCCCTGCACGAACGGAGGTTTGATCTCAGGATAATCCTTCATCTCGGGTATCCTCCACGGCTCTGAACCGTTGCCGAGGAAGCCCTCGGAGAGGAGGATGACAGGGGTCATATGCTCAAGCGCGATCTTGGCCGCGTTGAATGCCGCGTCGAAGCAGTGCGCCGGGGAATGTGCGGCTATGACAGCCATAGGGCACTCGCCGTTGCGTCCGTAGAGCGCCTGGTTGAGGTCGGACTGCTCGGTCTTGGTAGGGAGGCCGGTGGAAGGGCCGCCGCGCTGCACGTCAACTACGACGAGCGGAAGCTCCGCCATTACCGCGAGTCCCATAGCCTCGGACTTCAGGGAGAGGCCCGGGCCGGAGGTGGTCGTCACGGCGAGGTTGCCGGCGAAGGATGCGCCGATAGCGGTGCAGATGCCCGCAATTTCATCCTCGGCCTGCAGGGTCTTGGCGCCGAGGCTCTTGTGGATTGCGAGCTCCTCGAGGATGGCCGTCGCCGGCGTGATCGGGTAGGAGCCGCAGAAGAGCGGAAGTCCGGATTTCTCGGAAGCCGCAAGCAGGCCCCAGGCCGTGGCCTGGTTGCCGGTGATGTTGCGGTAGGTGCCCTTCTTGAGGTCCTTGACAGGCTCGACGGTGTAGGTGTTGGCTATCATCTGCAGGTTGGCGGCGTAGTTGAATCCGTCCTTGAGCACCTTCTTGTTAGGCTCGATGACCTCAGGATGCTTCTTTGCGAACTTCTTCTCGAGGTAGCCGAAGATGTAGTCGAGCGGGCGGTTGTAGATGTAGCAGGCCATTCCGAGGGTGAACATGTTCTTGCACTTGAGGATGGCCTTGTTGTCCATTCCGCTGTCCTTGAGGCTCTCGTGGGTCAGGGTGGTGATAGGGGCTACGATGAGCGTCCTGTCGTCAACTCCGAGCTCGCGGAACGGGTCATCGGTCTTGAATCCGGCCTTTGTCATGCCCGCCTCGTCGAACGCGTCCTGGTCCACCAGGATCATCGCGTGGCGCTTGCACCACTTGGCGTTGGTCTTGAGGGCGGCAGGGTTCATCGCAACCAGCAGGTCGCAGAAGTCGCCCGGGGTGGAGACCTTCTCGTTGCCGATATGGATCTGGAAGCCGGACACGCCTGAGACGGTGCCGTGAGGGGCGCGAATCTCTGCCGGGTAGTCCGGGAAAGTCGAAAGTCCGTTGCCGTAGATGGCTGACATATCCGCAAAAAGAGACCCGGTGAGTTGCATCCCATCACCCGAATCTCCAGCAAATCTGATCACCACATCCTTGGCGTCAATGATTTTATGTTGCATTGCAATGTGTAGTTGGTATAGTTTCAGTAGTGTTTTGCAGAATAGACTGAAAGCCCTGCCGGATTGGAGCAGGGCTTTACAGTATATGTCTGACTATTGAGCGGACTGGGCAGCCTGCTGCTGGGCCTGGAGCTCTGCCTGGAGAGACTCGATGGTGCGGTCTTCGGCGATGCCGAGGGCCTTGCGCGCTGCAGGGGTGAGGTCGGTGCTCTGGGTGTCGTCGTAGTAGAGGAGGCTGCTGACGTCAAACACATATACATATCCTCCCTGCTTGGCGAGGTCCTTGACGGTCTCCTGTGCCTTCTGGTAGATAGGCGCCATCAGAGACTGCTGCTGCTGCTGGAGCTCGCTCTGCACTGACTGGCTGAACTCCTGGATGCGCTGCTGGATCTCGGTGAGCTCCTTCTCCTTGCTCTCGCGGATGGCGGTGGTCCAGGTGCTGGCCTTGGAGCTGTAGGTGTTGTATTTGGTGTTGAACTCCTCGACCATTGCCTGATAGGTCTCGTTGGCTTCCTTTTCTGAAGCGGCCATAGTCGTGCGGGCCTGGTCAGCCTCCGGGCTGAGCTGTACGAGTTCGGAGAAGTTGACGTGCGCAAATTTTGGCTGAGCCGCTGCTGAGAGGGTAAAGAGTACCGTAGCGGTAATCAAAAGAACCTTTTTCATGTTGTAAATATTCATTAAAATTTATTGTTCTAATTAAAACTGTTGTCCGATCACGAAGTGGAACTGGCTCCTCTGGCTTGAGTCGGTATTGTCGAATCCGTAGCCCCAGTCAACTCCGAGCAGACCAACCATCGGAAGATAGATGCGAACACCGACTCCGGCGCTGCGTTTGATCTGGAAAGGATTGAACTTTCTGATGTCGGACCAAGCGTTTCCGCCCTCGAGGAAGGTGAGCACGAAGATGGTGGAGGTCGGCTGGAGGATTACAGGGTAACGGAGCTCGACGGTGAACTTGTCATAGACGTTGCCGGCGTAGGCGTAGCCGTTGGAGTTGTAGGTGGACGGCTCGTACGGGGTCAGAGAGTAGTTCTCGTAGCCGCGGAGCGCGATGACTTCGGAGCCGTAGGTGCTGTAGCCGGACATGCCGTCGCCGCCGAGCAGGAAGCCCTCGAACGGAGAGTAGCCCCAGTTGCGGTTGTAGTATCCGAGGTAGCCGAACTGCGCGCGGGTCATCAGGACGAGGTCGCCTACGAGCTTGGTGTAGGTGGCGCCGGACAGCTTCCACTTATGATATTCTATCCACTTGTAGCGCTTCTCGGAAGACCAGTTGTCGTAGTTGACATCCTTGTAGCTCGCCACCGCGACCTTGTTGCCGTCGCTGTCGTAGTCGTACTTGCGGAAGAGCGAGAACGGCGGAGTGAGCTGCAGCGAGAAGGAGAAGTCCGAACCGGTACGCGGGTATATCTGCTGGTCGGTGGAGTTGCGCACGAGGCTCAGCGAGTAGTTGATATTGTGGGCGATACCGTTATCGAAGATGAAGTAGCCGGAGTACCAGTTGGTCAGCCTGTAGGACTGCCAGTTGAGTCCGTTGTAGAGCACGAAATAGCTGTCAGGCCACTTCAGACGGGTACCGAGGGAAGCGGAGAATCCGAAGACCTCCATCTCGCGGTCGTGGCTCAGGATGTTGAGCGCGAGGTAAGAGTTGGTCTGACGGGTATAGTAGGCGCCGAGGTTGAGCGAAGTCGGCTTCTTGCCGAAGAGCCAAGGCTCGGTGAAGCTTGCGGAGAGTGCGGTATAATAGGTACCGTTGGTCTGGAAGCGGAACGAGAGGTTCTGCGCGTCGCCGAGAGGTACCGGCCTCCACGCGCTCTTGTCGAGGAAGCGGTGGGTGGAGAAGTTGTTGAAGCTGACGCCGACGGTGGCGACGAAGGTCTTGCCGCCCCAGCCTCCGGAGACTTCCAGCTGGGATGACGGCTTCTCGGTCACGTTGTAGGTGAGGTCAACCGTGTTGTTGAGCTGGTTAGGTATGATGGAGTAGCCCTTGGCCGGGTCCATGATGGCCTCGGCGTCGAACTGGCCCAGGGATGCGATTTCTCGTATTGAACGCTCGAAGTCGCTCTGGCTGAAGAGGTAGCCCGGACGGGTGAAGAGCTGGCGGCGCACAACCTTCTCGTTGGTAAGGTCGTTGCCGTTGATTATCACGTTGTTGATGGTGGCCTGCTTGCCCTCGGAGATGCGCATCTCCACATCGACGGAGTCGTTCTGGATGTTGGTCTCGACAGGGTTGATCTGGAAGAAGAGGTAGCCGTTGTCGCGGTAGAGTTTGGAGACGTCGTAGTCTGTCTGCTTGCCGCCGCCGTAGAGGCGCTTCTCCATCGTCACGCGGTCATAGACGTCGCCCTTGTTGATGGCGAGCACCTGGTTGAGGGCGTCGGACGAATAGACGGAGTTGCCGGTCCAGGTAATGTCGCGGAAGTAGTATTTGTCGCCCTCGTCGAATACCAGGTCGATGCCGAGGCGGTTGGGGGCCACATAATATACGGAGTCGCGCACCAGCCTCGCGTCGCGGTAGCCCGCTTCGTTGAAGGCGCTGATGACGTTCTTCTTGTCGCTGATGTATTCCTTCTCGTTGAACTTCTTGCTGTTGAAGAAGTTGTAGAATTTGTTGGACTTGGTCTTCTTCATCGAGCGGGCGAGCTTGAAGTCCTTGACATGCTCGTTGCCGATGAAGTTGATGTCACGCACCTTGATCTTCTGGCCCTTGTTGACGGCGAAGTTGACCCTGATGGCGTTGCGGATTATCGTATCCTTGACGACCTCGGCCTTGACCTCGCAGAGCAGGAAGCCCTTCTCGGCGAAGTAGCGCTTGATGATGTCGGAGGTGGTCTTCTCAACATATTCGGAGAACTCTCCGCCGCGGCGGAGGTTGACCCTCTCCTGGATGTCCTTCCTCTCTCCGGACTTGACGCCGGAGAATGTCCAGCTGGATACCCTCGGGCGCTCCTTGACACTGATGGTGAAGAAGGCGGAGTCCCGCTCAGCGCTGAGGGAGTCGATGCGGATGGCGACATCCTCGAAGTAGCGCTGCAGCCACAGGCGCCTTACTATGTTGGACATGTCCTCGCCCGGCACCGTGACCTCCATACCCTTCTGGAGTCCCGTGTGGGAGATTATCTGCTGGTCGCGGTAGTAGGTATTGCCCTCAACCTTTATGCCTCCCACCTTGTAGGTGCGGGGATGATTGTAATCGACCTCGACCCCGGACTCCTGCGCGGCTGCGAGAACCGGCACGAGGGCGAGGGCCAAAGCGATAATTATCCGTCCTATCTTCATCTTCAATAATAATTCGCAAATATACTCCAATTATTTGACTTTTCCGAACCGCCTGTCACGGGATGCGTACTCCTCGAGCGCGGCGCGGAACTGCTCCCTGCGGAAGTCCGGCCATAGGGTGTCGGTGAACACGAATTCGGTGTAGGCTGTCTGCCAGAGCAAATAATTGCTTATCCTCTTCTCTCCGGAAGTGCGGATCAGCAGATCCGGGTCCGGAATGCCGCCGGTGACGAGATAACGGCTGAAATCCTCCGTCCCGACCGGCTGACCGGGGTGATTCATCAAATCGTGTGCCATCCTCTCGGCGGCCTGGAGTATATCCCAGCGGCCGCTGTAGCTCAGGAAGAGTATCATCGTCATCGCGGTGCCGCCCTTCGTGGCCTCCATCATACTGTCTATCTTTGACTTGAGCTGGTCGGAGAGGCGCTCGCGGTTGCCGAGCACCACGAAGCGGATATTGTTGTCGAGAAATGTGGGGAGCTCCCTCGCCATAGCCGTGCCCATCAGCTCCATCAGCGAAGTGACCTCGTCGGAAGGGCGGTCCCAGTTCTCCTCGGAGAAGGCGAAGAAGGAGATGTACTTAATCCCCCACTCCACTGCGGCCTCCATCACGGCACGGACGCTCTCCACGCCCTCGTAGTGCCCGTAAATCCTTGCCTTGCCACGCTGTTTCGCCCATCTTCCGTTGCCGTCCATTATCAGCGAGACGTGCACGGGCAGTCTGTCTTTGTCAATCATTTTTCAGAATTTCATTTGGCATCCGCTTCCGGGCCGGCGTTGCGGACATCTTCACCCCAGAGCAGCCGGCTGCGCAGCGCGTCGATAAAGTTGGATTTGCCCAGGCACAGCCGCTTCAGGCTCTGCTGCGCGGCGCATACCTCGATGCGGGTAGAGGCCGGGATGCGGCAGTTGCAGTTGTCCACCGTGAATACCGCGCTGTCGTCGCGCGAACGCAGGGTGATGGCAATCCTGGAAGTGTCCGGCACCACGAGCGGACGCACGTTGAGGTTGTGCGGGGAAATCGGGGCGACTATGAACACCTTGGCGCCCGGAGTGCAGACCGGGCCTCCGACGCTGAGGGAGTAAGCCGTTGAGCCTGTGCTCGTTGCGACGAGCAGTCCGTCGGCCCACCAGGTCGGCAGCTTCTCGCCGTCTATCTCCAGCTCGACTCCGAGCATCGATGCGCTCACCCTCGAAACGCTGGTCTCGTTGAGCGCGAGGGGCCAGAATCCCTGAGGCAGCGGCGTGCTCGCCCTGACCTGCAGCAGGTCCCTCTCCTCGACGCGGAGCTCCCCTTTGCGAAGGGCTTCCGGGAGGTCTTCGGGCCTGCATTCGGAAAGGAATCCGAGCCTGCCGAAGTTGACTCCGAGCACCGGCACGTCGGCGGCCACGGCAATCCTGGCGGCGGAGAGCAGCGTCCCGTCGCCGCCGAGGCTCAGCAGGGCGTCGGTCTCCGGCCTGACCCCTGAGGGTCCGGGCACCTGATAGACCTCGCAGCCGTCTGCCTCCAGCGCGGAGATCATCTTCTCCAGCCGGGGGTCGCCAGCGAGTCCTTTTTTCTTTATGTAATAGGCGAGACGCATATCGGATGCCAAATTTAGCACATTTTTATAATTATTGCTACTTTTGTATCAAACTTGTGATATGGCAAGACTCAGCGTAAATATCAACAAAATCGCCCTGCTGCGCAATGCGCGCGGCGGCAATATGCCCGATGTGCTCAAGGCGGCGCTCGACTGCGAACGCTTCGGAGCCGAGGGCATCACGGTGCACCCGCGCCCGGACGAGAGGCACATCAGATATTCTGATGTACGGATTCTGCGCCCGGCGGTCAAGACTGAATTCAACATTGAAGGCAACCCGACCGGCAGCTTCAGCGCGCTGGTCTGCGAGGTGGTGCCCCATCAGGTGACGCTCGTGCCTGACGCCCCGGACGCGCTGACTTCCAACGCGGGCTGGGACACGGTGCGCAACTACGCCTTCCTCACCCGGGTCTGCGCTTCGTTCAAGTCGCGCGGCATCCGTACCTCCATTTTCATCGACCCCGACCCGGCGATGGCGGAGGGGGCGAAGCGCTGCGGGGCCGACAGGGTGGAGCTCTATACCGCCGACTACGCCGCAGGCTATGCCGCCGACAGGGAGAAGGCCATCGAGCCGTATCTGAGGACGGCGGAGAAGGTACGCGAACTGGGCCTCGGACTCAACGCGGGGCACGACCTTTCGCTGGAGAATCTCTCATATTTCATCAACACGATTCCATGGACCGACGAGGTCAGCATCGGCCACGCGCTGATCTGCGATGCCCTTTATATGGGGCTGGAGACCACCATCGGGAAGTATCTGGAAGCGGCGGCGGGACTATGAAGGCAGACGGCAATTTGGCGCCTGGTTGCTCTGCTGCGCCGGAAGATTTTCGCGTGCCTGAAAGTGCTGCTGCGCCGGAAGGTTTTCGCGTGCCTGACTGGGCCCGCGGGCTCGACTGCTCCATTACCGTCTGCGACAGGGAGGGAGTTATAATTTATATGAACGACAAGGCCGTGGAGCAGTACCGCAAACACGGCAACCTGATCGGGAAGAATCTTTTCGCCTGCCACAGCGAGCGCTCCGCCGGCATTATCCGCAATCTGTTGGAGAACGGCGGCTCGAACTGCTATACCATTGAGAAGCAGGGAGTTCACAAACTCATCTTCCAGAGCGCCTGGACAGTTGACGGCAAGGTCGCGGGCCTCTGCGAAATCTCCATCATCACCCCCGACGGCATGCCGCACTACATCCGCGGGTAGGGAGCGGCTCTTGCCGGATTGTTGCGGCCCCTCTACAGGCCCAGGGCAGCAGGTCGCAGTCCCCGAGCTTGTCGAGGGGGCAATGCATCGAGGGGCCGCCCGCCCAGCTTTCACGAAGAGATGACATAGCTGGCACCCTCCCACGCCCCTGCAGGCGGTCAAGCTCTGCACTACCCCATTTTAAAACGAGGGCAACGCACGACTACCCCCGCCACAGCCCCCTACAATGCATTTTAGCATGTCGTCTATTCGTAAGTTTCGGCGTAGCCGGGGGAAGTCGACAGAGAGAGAGTGAAATTTCGGCGAAACAGAAAAATTCCCCTTCGCTCCCTTGACTTGCAAGGATTCTTTTTCGATATTTGCAGAACTCCCGTCAGGCGAACTGCTCCGGACCAACCGGGCGAGCTGAGATGAGAGCGCATTGCCGGGCCAAGTCGCCCGGGAGCACATTATTGTTTAACTATAAAAACTTCTTCTATGAAGAACGAGTCTTATTGTCAGCCGGGAGAGAGCCGGCAAAGGAGCAGGACGGTGAATGACTGCTCGCATGTGTATTCGGACGGCACTGGAGTGC